>CADAPG010000030.1 GCA_902789675.1 uncultured Eubacteriales bacterium | reverse complement strand
GGAATATCCGTACGTTTCCGCGAACTTTGTGAAGGTCGAAGGCAACGAGCCGGTGCTCGACGCTTACAAGATCTTTGAAGCAAACGGCAAGAAGATCGCGTTTGTCGGTCTCTCCACGCCGGAATCCATCACCAAGTCCACCCCGACCTACTTCATGAACGAAGCAGGCGAATACATCTACGGCTTCTGCCAGGATGACACCGGCGCAGGCGTCTACACCGCAGCGCAGAACGCGATCGACGCAGCAAAGGCGGAAGGCGCGGATTACGTCATCGTCGTCGGCCACATGGGCATTGACCAGCAGTCTCAGCCTTGGACGGCGCCCGAAGTCATCGCGAACGTCACCGGCGTCGATGCGTTCATCGACGGTCACAGCCATTCCGTCATCAACGCAACCGTGAAGGATAAGGAAAACAAAGATGTCCTCCACGGCCAGACCGGCACGAAGCTCGCGAACGTCGGCAAGCTGACGATCGCTGCGGACGGCACGCTCACGATGGAGCTCCTCCCCGTTTCCGAGAAGGTCCAGGACGATCCGGAAACCGATGAATTCATCAAGGGCATTGAAGATGAGTTCGAAGCGCTTCTGAACACCGTCGTTGCACACACCGATCACCTGCTGACGATCAACGATGCAGACGGCAATCGCTGGGTCCGCAAGCATGAGACCAACCTCGGCGACCTGTGCGCAGACGCATATCGCTACATGTTCGATTCGGATATCGCGTTCGTCAACGGCGGCGGCGTCCGTGCGAACATCCCCGAAGGCGACATCACCTTCCAGCAGATCATCAACGTCCATCCGTTCGGCAACACCGCGGTGCTCGCAGAGGTCACGGGTCAGCAGATCCTTGACGCACTCGAAATGGGCGCGCGCGTATGCCCGAGCGAGAACGGCGGCTTCCTGCAGGTTGCAGGTCTGACCTACGAGATCCACACCTATGTCGAGCCGAACTGCGTGGTCGGTACCGATAAGATGTGGGCAGGTCCGGTCGATCCGGAAGGCGAATACCGCGTCAAGAACGTTATGGTTCTGAATAAGGAATCGAACGAGTATGAACCGCTCGACCTCGAAAAGAAGTACACGCTCGCATCCCACAATTACATGCTGAAGGATATGGGCGACGGCTTCGCAATGTTCGGTCCGAACATCACGATCCTTGAGGACTCCGGCAAACTCGACAACCAGGTCCTGATCGACTACATCCAGTCGATGCCTGAAATCGACGGCGTCCACCAGGTCGAGGGCTACACCGATCCCGAAGGCGAAGGCCGTATCACGATCGTCCCCGAGAAGGTTGTAACCTTCTACGGCGAACACGTCAAGTCTGCCGATGTTGTCGAAGAAGACAATGGCGTAGAGATCTACCGCTATGACGTCAAAGTCAAGGGTATTGATCCCGAGACGTCGGTTGTCGGTCTGCAGACGTTCGTCGAGTATGACAACAATGTGCTCGAATTCGTCGGAGCAGCATCTCAGCTCGAAGGCTCCACCGGCATGAACGAGAATAACGGCGTCATCTCCTTTGCATGGGCAAGCAGCGGCGAGGGCATCACGCTCGAAGACGGCAGCGTCGTCGTATCGCTGTACTTCAAACTGATCGTTCCGCTTGAAGACGGCGATTCGGTTGATTTCTACTTCGTCTTTGCAGAGAACGGCGCAACGACCGGCTACTCCTTCGTCTCCGGCGACACGGTTGTCGAAGCAGATAACGTCAAGACTGAGGACGGCAGCATTACCTTCTCCGTCCCGACCGAACTGACCATCTACGGCGAGGATGTATACTCTCTCGATATCATGGTCAAGGATGGCAGCAAGCGTCTCTATCGCTACGACATCAAGGTTAAGGATCTGCCTGAAGCGGGTCTCAAGATCAACAGTGCGCAGGTCTTCCTGAACTATGACAAGGATCTGCTCCTGCTCACCGATGTCGACAGCATCCTGGAAGGTTACGTATTCAACATTGACCAGGATAAGGGCGATGTGCGCGTCGTCTGGGCAACCGACAGCGAGGTGCTCCTCCACAACGATGACGTCCTCATGACGCTGATCTTTGAAGCACCGAATGCCAAGGGCGGCGAGAAAGCGGATATCGTCTTTACGACGAACACGCTCAACACCACCAGTGCAGTGTCCTTCACGTTCGGCGGCGTGGTTGTCGAGATCGAAGCCAACACCGTCAACGGCAGCATCACGTTCGCGGTAGCGACGCTGGGCGACGCAAACTGCGACGGTCAGGTCACGGCGGCAGACGCTGCGCTGATCCTCCGCTCTCTCGTCGGTCTGAATGAGCTCACCGCACAGGGTGCGTTCAACGCAGACGTTGACGGCGACGGCGAAGTCACCGCAGAAGATGCAGCGATCATCCTCCGCTACATCGTCAAACTGATCGACAAGTTCCCGGTTGAAGAAACCGCAGAAGAACCTGTCGAACCGTAACTCCTTACTGAAACAGAGGACCGTCAGACGACGGTCCTCTGTTTTTGTTCCCTGCTGCTGCATTGTAATTTCGGAATGCAAAAACGGCGGAGAGAATCGCTTCTCTCCGCCGTAAAATTTTGTGCTCAGAACGTTTTCATCCGCTCGTTCAGTCTCTGATACACCGGTCTCATCCACGGCTCCGAACACGCTTTGATCGCCTCGTCCGGCAGAAACCACTTCACCGCGCTGTTCTCGTCCGCTTTGATGCGCAAAGGCTCCGAATCGTCCGCAATCAGCAGATAGGTGCCGTTCAGATGCAGATGCGCGGGAACGAACTTCCCACGCTTCCAATGCGGATTGACCGTCAGTGTTTCGATCGAAAGCAGAAGGTCCGACGCCGGACGCACGGAAACGAGCCCCGTCTCCTCCGTCGCCTCCTTCAACGCGACCTTCAGAAGATCGCGTTCGCCGTCCGCATGACCGCCCGTCCACGCCCAGGAATCGTAAATGTTGTGATAGATCATCAGCACGCGATCGCGCGATTCGTTTGTAATCCACGCGGAAGCTGTCGCGTGAAACAGCAGATTGCTGCGATCATACGCATCCGCATACCGTTCGAGACAGTCCAGCATGACCGCCTTGTCCGTTTCCTCCTGCGCGTCGCGCGGGACGTATTGTTTCAATGCATCATAGAATTCCATATTTGCAGTATAGCACGAATCTCTTCTTGTCTGCAAGCGCACTTTGGTGTATACTGGAAAAAAGTCCTTGGAGGCGCCTATGGTTCATATCGGAAACGACTGGGATGATCTGCTTGCCGATTACTTTGCTTCGGAGCAATACCAGGCACTGCGGCGTTTTCTTGCCGAAGAATACCGCACGCATACGATCTACCCGAATATGTATGATATCTTCAACGCGTTGAAATATACGAGCTTCGCGGATACCAAAGTCGTGATCATCGGGCAGGATCCGTATCACGGTCCCGGTCAGGCGCACGGGCTTTGTTTCTCCGTGAAAAGGGGCATAGAGCCCCCTCCTTCCCTCAAAAACATCTTTCAGGAGCTTCACGAGGATTTGGGTATACAGCCCCCGAACCACGGCGAATTGACCGCCTGGGCACGTCAGGGCGTGCTTCTTCTCAACACCGTGCTGACCGTGCGGGAACACATGCCGAATTCGCATAAGGGACACGGCTGGGAAGCCTTCACCGACCGCGTGATCGAACTGCTGAACGGCAAGCAGACGCCGATCGTGTTTCTGCTGTGGGGCGCAAACGCGCGCAACAAGGCGAAGATCGTCACGAACCCGATCCACATCAAGCTCGAAGCGCCGCATCCGAGCCCGCTTTCCGCCTACAACGGTTTCTTCGGCTGTCGGCATTTTTCCAAAGCAAACGCATGGCTTCAAAAAACCGGTCAGGAACCGATCGACTGGAATCTTGACCGATAGTCACCGGCGCGCGGAAGCATTTCAGGGCATAAAAAAAGCTCCGTTACAGGAGCTTTGGTACCCGGTACGGGAGTCGAACCCGTGTTACCGCCGTGAGAGGGCGGTGTCCTAGGCCACTAGACGAACCGAGCACGCAAGAGATATAATACCGAAGATTGTCGGTTTTGTCAATCCCTTTTTTATGATTTTGAAAAAAAGATTTGACGAATCCTTCGAGGGCTTTCCCTGCCCATCCACCCCCACGGTATCACGCTCAACACAGGAATACTGTTGAAATCAAAAAAGGAGAATACTATGCTGCAACCCGGAATCAAAGGAAAGATCGAACTGACGGTAACAATGGACAAATGCGCCGGTGCCATCGGCAGCGGCGAGCTTGACGTGTTCGCCACGCCCGCGATGATCGCGCTGATCGAAGAGACATGCTGGAGAAGCGTCGCGCCGTATCTCGAACCCGGTGAAGGAACCGTTGGCACGGCTTTGAACGTCCGCCACGTCGCGGCGACGCCCGTGGGACTGAAGGTCACTTGTGAAACCGAACTGACGCTTGTGGATCGCAGACGTCTGGTATTCGACGTCAAGGTGTTCGATCCCTTCGGTTTGGTCGGCGAGGGAACGCACGAGCGCTTTGTCATCCGGTACGAAAAGTTTTTGAAAAAGGTTGACGAAAAGCGAAATCAGGAAATCGTCTGAATTTCTGACAAATCATTTCTCGCCACAAAAAAGCTACTTGAAAGGGAACGCACGATGGATCGAAACGATAGGGTTTGGTACGCCTGTTACGGCTCAAATCTGAAAGCAACGCGATTTAAATGCTACATCGTCGGCGGTTACTGTCCGTGCAACGGTAAACACTATCGCGGATGCGCGGATAAAACCTTGTGGGCAGACAGTAAAGTCGGCAGATTCAACGGCGAGCTGTACTTCGGAAATGAAAGCGGAACGTGGGACGGCAAAGGCGTCGCGTTCTTTGATCCGGAAGCTGCCGGAACCGTGATCATGCGTCTCTATCTGATCACATGGGCGCAGATTCTTGACGTGCAAGGTCAGGAAGGTGCATTTCCAAGATGGTACGGACGACTTGTATCTCTCGGGGAAGAAAACGGAATACCGATTTATACGTTCACGTCAGAAAGCCGACGTCCCGCAAGTCCACCCTCCGAAAAGTATCTTGCTGCGATCCGGGAAGGTCTTATCGAATGCGGAATCCCCGTTCAAACAGCAAATTCATATCTGAACAAAGCATTAAAACACTGAACTGTGAACTACAGGTTCAATGACAAACCCCTCCTGCCTGCGTATAATGAAAGGCGAAGAAATGAGATTGACAGTATCACCAAGGAGGGTTTTCGAATGAATCTGAAAGAAGCTTTTCGTTATCAGAACAGGCTGCAGGCGCTGTTCACACAGGCACAGTCCATCCTCCGCAGTGATGAGAACATCACACGGACGGAGACCACCTACATACGGCACAAGGTCATGCCGGAAGTCGAAGACGAGACGGTGTTCAAGGAGCCTGAAACGGACTACTATAACCACATCACAGACGTCGTACGCTTTCTCGTGTACGTCATCGCGGAGAAGGAGAAGCTCTCCGCTGCGATCCGCAAGGCTAAAACCTCGCTCGATATCGATATCGACACAGAGGTCAGCCTGAACGGTCAGCGTCAGCTGCTTGCCGCCACGTTCAAGCGCATGAACGACCTTCGCGCTGCCGAGAAGGTCATCCCGAACGGCGGCAGCGGGTACCGGTTTAATGCAGACGGCAACCAGACCAGTTACACCTGTGACGTAAAGCGCGTCACGACGATCAACTTCGATCGCAACGTGGTTCGCCGCGAACTGCAGAAGCTCAACGCCAAGGCGGATGAGATCTCCGCCAAGGTCGACCTCTGCATGGTCACCGCTGTCGTCGAGTATGAGCCGCCGTTCGACGTCAACGATACCTTCGCGACGACGTTCGAGCAGTACCTTGAGAGAGTCGGGGCCTGATCCCCGACTTTCCCCCGGCTGTTTCGGGTACGGCAGGACAAGAGCACACCGATACCGGTTCAGGTGCAGATGAACAGTAACGCTGCACAAACACACATCACAGCAATTTTTGCTGTATGCAGCACGCCTATCGATCCGATACGCAACTGAATAATCAGGAAAACAATTGGCAGATTCTTTATCCTTACTGCCGGGACCATCATCGCCGCATTCATCGCAAGTGCGTCCGCTCACCAGTTCGATCTCTCTGCATTTCGACATTTCCGGCTCTCGACCTTTCGTTCTCTTGATGATTCAAAATCTTCTTTAAAGATCTTTCTCGATCCTTGCGGTCGAACCCTGCAGGCTACATCCGGACCATGATACGTCACGCGACGGACAACGCCGGCACAATTGGTTGACGTGCCCCCGACTCCCGCCGTACCCGAAACAGCCGATATAAGTCAGAGCAGCAGGATTCCTCCTGCTGCTCTTTGTATGCCGGGCTGTGCGGTTGACGTCGAACCAGGATCGACTCCATCGGAACTCCGAAGAGGATCCCGAGCGCGTAGAGGTTATCTACGGACGGCAGGGTACTTCCCTCCTGCCACTTGTAGACTGCCCTCGGCTCCTCGAAGCCGCAGAACCGCTGCAGGTCCCTGACAGACAGCCCACGCTCCACGCGCAGACGCCGGATGTTGTTGTCGGTGGCAACCAGGTCGATGACGGGAAATGCTTTCTTTTCCATGTCAGTACCTCCTTATGCAGTTGTGATTTTTGCAGATAACCGCACTTGCCCAACGATACATCTGTCAGGATCTTCTCTTTCTCCAATCTCCTCCTTCAATGATCCCGCTGCGGATCTCACGCGCGTAAACGTATGCCTGTACGTCGATCCTGCCGTTCTCATTCTCGGCGACAACAGGCATTCTGTTGTATAGATGTCCTTCGCCCTCGTACGCGTCCATTCGAAGGAGCATACCGGCGTCGATTTCATACACCTCGCCAATCACGCTGCTATCCTTCTTCGGACGGATACCGGGATACCAGCCGAGGTTGTACAAGGCATAATCCTTCAGTCGGTATTCGCCGATGAACTTGGCGTCGGCAAGATACGAATGCGCGCGTTCTCCTTGCATCAACGTGCCGTAAACAAAGATGTTATATGTCTCCTTCTTTGGCATAGGTTGTCACTCCTCTTTCTCTTCCCAGTTTCAATTATACTCGCAACCTATCCCTTAAATCGGATCAATCCGTTTTTGCGCCGTATCGCTGTTCAAACGCTTCCACAAGCGAAAGCAGATCGGGATTGTTTTGGATTGCCGCAGGCAGATAATGCGTCCTGCAGCCAAGTCTGAACTGGCTGATCGCCTGTTTACGAAGCTCTTCCTGAATGCCGTAAAACGCTTCCGCAATGCCGCCGGTGATCGCGGCAAGCGTGTCGCTGTCACCGCCGACAGAAACGGCGGTACGGATCGCGTCCTCGAAGGAATCCGACTCGAGGAACGCTTCGATCGCCTGCGGAACCGTGCCCTGGCAGGACTCGTTAAACTCGTAGGTCGGACGGATCTCGTCAATGGTGAAATCGAGCGTGTAGTAGTTGTCCTCGATAAAAGAGCGGATCTCCTCCTTGCTGTGCCCAGTACGCGCCAGGAAGATTGCGCACGCCGTCGCTTCCGCGCCCTTGACGCCTTCCGGATGGTTGTGCGTGACGATCGTGACGGCGTGAGAAAGCGCCTTGACTTCTTCGAGCGTCTTCCCCGCCCAGCCGCAGGCGCTGACACGCATCGCCGCGCCGTTGCCGAAGCTGTTGTAAGGATGCGGTTTTCTCGCATACATCCATTCGTAAAAGCGTCCGCCGTAGCCGCAGTTCGGATATTGCCGCCCGATCTTCTGCATCCATTCGACGGCTTTGTCCTCAAGCCCTTCCGCCTTGCCGTCGTTTTCCAATATCGCCTTTGCAACCGCGATCGTCATGATGCTGTCGTCCGTCGGCCAGCACCTGCCGCTGAAAAACGGAAACTCCTTGCTCCTGTGGTTGTGAAACTCGTAGATGGATCCAACCATATCTCCGATGATTGCGCCTAACATTGTTTTCTCCTCCGTTCTGTTTTCTGACTTCATGATACGGCACAGGAAGCTGCACTTGGTCAACTCACAGGCGACAAAAGATTTACGCTCTCGTCAGCTTTACGCGGAACGCGATCGTGCGCGGCGTCGGGAGTGTGTCGAATTGGATCACGTAGGCGTTGTTGCCCTTGTCCAGATCGAGCACCGTTCCGGCTCCCAGAATCGCGTGCTGCACGCGCGTGCCAACCGGGAAAAGCTCGGAATCGCTTTGATCCAAAAGCCGCTGTTCGGCGTTGCGGATGTAGTTCGACGCGTCGCGAATCAACCCGTCCTGCGGCGGTTTGGTGTATTCCAGCAGACTTTGGTCGATATCAAGCAGGAACCGGGACGGATAGCGCGGCGAGCTGTCGATGTTGATCCCGTCCGCTTCGGATAGATAGAGCCGCTTTTCGGCGCGGGTCATCGCCACGAACGCAAGCCGGCGCTCCTCCTCCATCCCCTCGATCGTCCGGACCTTGCGCGACGGGAAAACGCCCTCGTTCATGCCGATCAGGAACACGTAAGGGAACTCCAGCCCTTTTGCGGCGTGCACCGTCATCAGCTTGACCTTATCGCCCGCATCGATCGCGTCCGTGTTGGTAAACAGCGCGACGTGACTCAGGTAATGCTCCAGCGTGACTTCCTCGCCGCAGGTCGTCTCATAGTCGTAAACAGACTGCTTGAGTTCGGCAAGGTTGTCCAGCCGTTCCTGGCTGCCCTCCGTGCGCAGCGCCGCCTCATAGCCGCTTTCGTCGAGAATCGCGGAAAGCACCTCGGACACCGGGCGATTGGCATAGGTCGCCGCGAAACGCTCAATGAGTTTCACGAACTTGTCCGCCTTGGTTCCCTTCATGATTTCATGATCGAGATTTTTAAGAAGCGCGTCGTACAGGGTGCAGTTGTTCGCCTGCGCGTACTCCTCGAGGAACTTCATGCGGCGCTGTCCCATGTTTCTTTTGGGCGTGTTGACGACGCGGCGGAACGACAGATCGTCCTTATACGCAATCATGCGCAGGTACGAAAGCGAGTCCTTGATCTCCATGCGTGCAAAGAACTGCACACCGCTGTAGATCGCATAGGGCAGCTTCGCTTTCAGAAGCACTTCCTCCACCTGCCGCGTCAGATAATGCGCGCGGTACAGCACCGTCATGTCCTTATACGGCACGCCCTGCTCGGAAAGCTGGTGCATCTGCCCGACAACCCATTTCGCTTCTTCCTCGGCGTTTCGCGCGTGGTGGCACAGCACCGAAGCGCCGTGCGGCTGCATCGAAACGAGGTCTTTTTTGATGCGGTTTTTGTTCTTCGCGATCAGCGAATTGCAGACGGCGAGGATCTCCGGCGTGGAGCGGTAGTTTTCGTTCATCATCACCGTTTTGGTGCCGGGAAACTGCGTGTCGAAGCCGTTCAGATACTTGACGTTCGCGCCGCGCCAGGTGTAAATCGTCTGGTCCGGATCACCGACGATGAACAGGTTTTTGTGATAGCCGCACAGGACTTCCATCAGCTCGTACTGCAAGCCGTCGATGTCCTGAAACTCGTCGATCATGATGTATTCGAGCCGCTTCTGCCACTTCAGCCGAATGTCCTCGTGCTCATGAAAGATGAACAACGTGAACTTGATGAGGTCGTTATAGTCCAGCCCGAAGCACTTTTTCTGTTGATACAGGTAGCCGTAGAACAGGATATCGTTCGTGCCGACAGCATTCAGATACTTCTCATGCAGCGCGTCGAGCGAAAGGTTGATGAGATCGAGATAGTATTCCGGCTTCTTGAACAGCTTCTGGATCTCGAACATGTCCCGCGCGTTCGCAAACGTCATATCTCTGAGCGTCAGTCCGCGCTCCTCGTAGATGATGCGGAGCATATCGTCGATGTCGGAATTGTCGAGCACGAGAAAGCTCTTCGGGTACTGCACGGCATAGCTGTCCTCCTGCAGAACCGACACGCAGAAGCCGTGGAACGTGTTGATATAGCCGGTGTCGTTGTCGCCGGTGAGGTTGTGGATGCGCTGCCGCATCTCGTTCGCCGCCTTGTTGGTGAACGTGACGCACAGGATATTGCCCGGCAGGATGCCGAACTCATTCACAAGATACGCGAACCGATGGGACAGCGCGCGCGTCTTGCCCGATCCCGCGCCCGCAATCACGCGGATAAATCCCTCCGTCGACGTCACGGCCTCCCGCTGCGATTGATTCAGTTTCATTTCGTCCATAGTTTTACCTCATCTCATCAATTACCGCATTGCGTAATCCCGAATCATACCGTCAAAGATGATCCTTTCAGCAGTTAAAAACTATTATCCTCATATCATTCATTAGATTGATACTTAAGATTCAAAGCATTGATTACAGCATCCATTATCTCCTTTCCAAATTCTCTTTTTGATATGCCAAGTGATTTCAACGCTTTCTTGTTATTTCTGAGAGCTTTCCATAGGAGCTTTTTATCTCGTTCGTTTAGCTCAATTTTATACAAGAAATTTGCGAGCGATAAGATCAACAGTTTATGATCTGCATACCATTTTATCTTCATTTCATCGGTTTCTTGTGATGCGAACAAGCCGTAATCATCTTCTGTATATTTAGGCTGCAGTCCAAGAATCGGATTTACTAACAGTTGCGTTGAAGAGGACATTAGATTCACATATGCACCGAGTGCATATTGTTGTTCTTCCGACATTTGGCTATAATCAAGCCCGAACGTCTGAATCTCAGAATTTGCATCATGCAGTTTATTGCATTCGTCGTCAATACGTACAATTCGTTCATTCAACTCTACGATTGCCAATTCATAAGATGTGACATCGCGTTTGCTGATAAGTGTAAAAACTTCCTCAAGATGCTTTTTATCGTTCAGGCTTTTCCACATCAGTATACCACTTGCCAAAAGCGTCACGCCTGCGATAACCCATCCCACGGGGCCGGCTAATGCCAAAAAAGCTTCGCCGGCAGCCATTCCACCGCCTCCTGCAGCAATAGCCCCTCCTCCAAGCCATGCTAAAGCAGCATTGGTCGCAGCCGCTCCACTTAGTGCTGAGATAGCCGTTCCTGTAGATGCAACGCCAAAGGTTGTTGCAACACCCATAGCTACGGTTGGGCCCATAACTGCAACCGCAGCGCCTAATCCGGCACCTGCAACTCCTGCACCCGCATTCTTAGCAACTGCACCTTTATAGTCTTTTTCAATCTTTTCGGCTTGTTGCTTCCAATTTAAGCGAATCCGCTTCAATTCTTCATATTGGATCTTTTTCTCGCTCGGTACATTTCGTATTGCATCAAAAGACTCTTGTATCCCAGTCAATTCACTATACAAAGATGATGTCATTTCCCCGAGTTCTTTTATTTTTGCATTTGTTCTATTGACTGCAGCTTGCGCTTCTTCCTGCGCTAATTTGAGTTTTGATTTTTTCTTAGCCATCGATATTACCTCCAAGAAAGTATTGATCTATATCGGCTTTTGTTTTTAGAATTTGTTTATCTGGAACATTCCTTTTTTCCGCAAACTGAGCTGACTTATGAAAAGCTTGTATATATGCATCACTATTCTTGAGATCATCTATAAATGTAAGTAACAATTTGTCATCGTACATTTCAGACAAGCAATGCAGCCCATTCATATAATTCCCCACAATTAGCTTTTCCCGGCTAAAGAAATACACATCTTCTTTTGCATTTAGTCTCTTAATGCCTCTCCTGGCTTCTCCATATAAAGAAACTGTAAACCGTCCAACTCCAACGACATTAAGTCTCATGAAAAACTCTGCCACGTTGAAGTAACCGCCTCCTGTTGCGAAGCCTCGAATCGTTGCATCACTGATGTCAACCAAGCAGAAAACTCCGTGAGCTACAGTAAGCATCCTTTTTACCGTTGCGTTTGAAAAAGGTTCACATGCTTTCCACAGCATTTTGAAAGACCTATCCTCTTTTGCTGTAATAGAGAAATACCTTATGGCACGTCTTATTCCGTAAAACAGCCGTACTGTTATTTCATTGACAAATACCGGAATGGCTTGTGCTGTTTGGAACCTTGCATCATATCCTTCTCTGAACACCTGTATAGCCAGTTCATTAGTCGCTTTATCGAATTCAGATGCCGGAATGCCGAGTTTTCTTTTTATAGCAATAATGTCATTCATCCAGTTCCAAATTGGTGAGGGGATCCCCATTCCTCGCCCTTTGCTGCCGGACGAACCGGAAATGTCCGAAATCAAATGTCCGATCCAATTAGCTAATCCACAGAACAGCTTGCTTGGGATGTTATGTCCCTCAAGTTCAAATTTGCCATCCGAGTTTTTAAGAGTAATAAGCTCGCCTTCAGAAACAAAACTCGAAGTGTTCATAAACTGATTGAGTATCGAAAAAAACAATCCAAGCAATGTCGGGTTATGCCCTAACGATTTGAAATGATGATTATCCGGGGTCAAGTTCAACAAATCATGAAATATGCTTCCTCCGACACTTTGATCATATGGTATTTTGAATTTGTTTTCCAAGTATTTTATTGCAGATTTTAAAGAAGCATCCTTACTGTTGTCCCATTTACAGAGCTTTGCAAAAGCTTTTGTCCTATCCGCGAACCATTTATCTGTAATGTCGCCTAAAGGTGACTGACCCGGTTTCCCTACCAAAAATATATCTATTATACCGCAGAGCGCGCCGCTTGCAGCAGACAAGAGATAATCTATTTTATCACATTCGAGCGTCAGCTTCTTCAGTTTGTCTTCAGTTTCAGCTATTGCGTCTTCGATCTCATCCAGTTCTGCTTCAGCACTTAAAAGCGCAGTTGAAATGCTTTGATCAAACTCAAAGCAGTCGTCTCCAACAGCGAGGTTTAAAACCACAATGCCTGTTCTATTGTCACTTGTTGATTCATTGCTTTTCATTTTTATAAACCATCCATTTATCCGTTTCTTATAGAATGTCTCAAGTGGTTTTCAGAATCAATCTATGAAGTATACAGCTAAGAAGATTGTCCTCTCTCGTCCATAGATTATCAGCTCTGTAAATCAATGGTTAATCACCTGTCTTCGCTACTGCTCAACACCTTCCGTTTTCCAGTCTCCGCTGCACTTCTTTTTGCACATACGCAACTTCGGCGTCTGTGAGATCGCCCCTGTCGATGCTGACGGAGGTCTCCCCACGCCGCGCGGCGGCAAGGCATTCCTCGATCTTGTCCTCGACGACCATGTTGCGGTAGCCCATGAAGTTCATAAAGCTGTCGTTTCCAAAGCTCATTCCGGTTTCTCCTTCTGATTCGTATCGTCTTTTCTATCCTCGAACTTGAACGAAATCTTGTTCTGCTCGTCAAGGAGCAGATGCGCCTTAAAGGACTTGCCCGCCTTGCTCCTGAATCCGGAGATCAGGCCGGAGTCGTGTTCGGTGATGAGCTTTCTGAACTGCACTTCCGTCAAAATCTTCTTGCAGATGGTGCCGACGGAGAATTTGCAGCCGTCCTTGTAGCCCGAACAGCCGTAGCCCCAGCTTTGCTTTTTCATGGGTTTGCCGCAGACGGGACACAACACCGGCGGGTTCAGTTCCGTATTCTGCAATGTCGGCGCTACGGGCGAAACACCGATCTCTTTGCACCAGACGGTGACGGTTTTTTCGATGTCACGTTGGAATTGCGCCGCGTCCTCGTTGCCGCGTTCGATTTCGTGCAGCCGCTTCTCCCACTTCGCCGTCAATGCGGGCGATTTGATGGATTCCACCGTCAGCCCCCGGATCAGCCCGATGCCCTTATCCGTGGCGGACAGCGTCTTTTTGCTGCGCTCCGCATAGCCGCGTTTCAGCAGCGTTTCGATGATCGCGTCGCGCGTCGCCGGCGTACCGATGCCCGCCACACTCGGATCGGCGAGGATCTTCTTGAGCTCCTCATCCTCGAGGTCCTTGCCTGCGGAGATCATCGCCGCAAGCATCGTTTTGTCCGTATAGCGCTTCGGCGGCTCGGTTTCTTTCTCCTTGACTTCGTAGGTGCCGGACACCGCTTCGCCCTTTGTCAGCATCGGCAGGTAGTTTTCCTTGTCCTTTCCGGTTACCGCCATAAAGCCGGGATCGAGGATCGTGCTGCCGCTTGAGGTGAATGCCTCGCCCTCCACGGTTGTGGTGACGTTGGTCCTGCTGATGACGGCGTCTCCGTACAGCATACAGATGACGCTTCTCACGATCAGGTCGTAGATTTTCGCCTGATAGCCCGTAAGCCCCTTGGGCTTGCTCGTCGTCGGGATGATGGCAAAGTGGCTCTCCACCTTCTTGTCGTCGAAATAACGCCATTTTGTGAAGCTGCGCTTGCGTCCGTCGATCAGCGCTGTGTAGTCCGGATTCTCCGCGAGCTTATCGAGCACGCGGTTCACCGTCGGCACCATGTCCTCGGTGAGATAGCGCGAGTCGGTACGCGGATACGTCGTCAGACCCGCATCATAGAGCGCTTGCGCCGCGTCGAGTGTTTGCTTCAGCGTCATACCGAACTTGGCGTTTGCGTCCATCTGGAGCGCCGAGAGGCTGTACAGCTGCGGCGGATGCTTCTCCTCTTTTTTCTCGGTGATCTCGGAAACTGTGCCGTTCTTACCGTTGATCTTTTTCAGTATATCTGCAACGGCGTTCTTATCGTTGAATCGTTTGCCCTTATGCGTTGCCGCATACGTTTCGCCCTTGTCGGTCTTGAACGTCGCTTCGAGTGTCCAGTATTTTTCGGGCTTGAAGTTGCGGATCGCAAGCTCGCGATCGACGAGCATTTTGAGCGTCGGCGTCTGTACGCGCCCGATGCTCAGCACCTCGCCTTTGGCATGCTGATGCAGTGTCATGGCAACCGTCAGATTGATGCCGACCACCCAGTCCGCGATCCCACGCATCCGTCCGGCAGTCTCGATATTCTTGACTTCCTCATAGGTTTTGAGCTTTGAGAACGCATCGAGAATGCCCTCCTTCGTCTGCGATGCAAAGCAGACGCGCTTCACCGGCGCCTTGCTTCCCGTCAGCTCGTAGATGTATGAAAAGATGACTTCGCCCTCGCGATCGAAGTCCGTTGCGTTGATGATATAGTCGCTTTTCAGGAACATCCGCCTGATCAGCTCGAACTGCTTTTTCGTGCGCGCGTCGAACGACGAGCCGTCCGTCCGCAGCCGCAGCTCGTACGGATTCGGCAGAAACGGCAGCGGCATCTTTCGCCAGTTCTTGTAATCCGGATTGTAATCCGCCGCGTCCTTGAGCTGTCCGAGATGCCCGAAGCCCCACGTCACGAAGCAATCCTCTCCGGCGTAACGGATCCTTAAGAATCCGTCCTTTGCCTGCTGTGCCTTGACTGCCTTTTCATTCGACTTGAGTGCGGCGAACGTTATTTCCTTTCCGTTCGCCAGCGTGATCTTATCCAGCGCCGCCGCGATCTTATTGCCGACGTCCGGCTTTTCCGCAAGTATCGTGATCATATCCTGTCCCTGTCCGCTTCTAAATCTGTGCTGTTATAGTATCATATCAAACGCCGCTTGAAAAGCCGAATGGAAACATCACTTTGACATTCTTACTTTTCACCATCTACAGTAAACCACTCAAACTGTCCCATAAATCGGAGTGCAACTCTGACAAACCTCAAAAAATCAGATGACGACTGCCAAGCAAAGAAACTTATTTTTATAAACAGCAAATACCTATCCGGCTTCTCGTTTTCAGATGAGCGTTTTAATGAAAATATGTTCAGAACTTGATCCCTTCCGAATGCTCGTCTTGATGAAAATCAAAGGCTCTTTTCCGCAGGTTGTCTCTCGTCAAGGAACCGTTTTGATCTTCCCTGATTCCCCATCAAGCCTTTCATCCGGATGTCCGTGATTCGTTTCGCTCGGTTTGAATTCTCCGACATGCTCTCTCAAAAACGCCTCTGATTCATTCTGTGACACCAATACGATACCATCGTTCTCCGTCGTACGCAACAGTCAATCTTCTCTGTTCCCCGTCTCCGCGAACCGGATTTTGCCATCCCGGCGGCTCAGCGCGCACTCTTTTGCAGGAGCAGACGATTCGTTCTTCTCCGCGGTAGATCCTTCAATTATATATAGAAAAAAAGATAGCGAAACCCATTTTCAATATGGTATAATATGTATGTTGTGTCCCGTATTCCGCTTTTGCGGTCTGGCGGCAATTCTATTGAGGAGATAACAAACATGCGTGATTTCGCAAAACGACTCTCAGCCCTTCTCATTGCTTTTCTTTTCGTTCTGTGCCTGATCCCCTCATCCCTTGCAGATGAATCCCGAACCGAAGCGCTCAACGCCGAACAGGCATATGCGCAGCACGGAACGGGTCGTCTGCCCGAGCGTCGCCGCGGCACGACGCAGCCGTCGGACGGCACGCCGGGACACGGCGGACTGCAGACGGCAAATCTGCCTGCAAGCTATGACAGCCGTGATTACGGCTACATCACCCCCGTTAAGGATCAGGGCAATTATAATACCTGCTGGACGTTCGGCACAGCAGCGTCCTGCGAAGCGTACATGATCAAGCATGGCATCCACGTCGGCGAAGACGGACCGGTTGCGGATCTCAGTCTGAATCTGTCCGAGTACCATCTTGCCTATTACACCTATACAGACGCGTACGACGCGGAGGGCATGCTCACGGGCGACAAAACGTATTTCCTCAGCAGTCATGCAAACGGCAGCTTTCTCGATGCGGGCGGCACCGGCGAGCTTGTCAGCTATCCGCTGATGCGCTGGACGGGTCTTGCCGACGAATCGGACGTCGCGCTGATGTACAGCTCGGCAAGCTCCGCAGGACTGGGCAGCGAGCACGCTTACCAGAACAACGTTGCGCATGTGACCTCCGTGCGCCACTTCTTCGGCTCCAATGTGAACGAAGTCAAGCGTCACATCATGGAGTACGGCGCAGGCTCCATGGGCGTACGCGTCAGCAACACCGCAGGCACCGGCTATCACGGCGGCGTCAATACCTCCGCCGGAACCATCTGCTGGATCCAGTCCGCCGTCGCCTATCAGGACGCCGGCTTCTACTACGCCGACCACGACGTTACGGTCGTTGGCTGGGACGACTCCTTCTCCAAGGAGAACTTCAACCAAGGCTACCGCCCAAAAAACGACGGCGCATGGATCGTGAAGAACTCCTGGGGCACGAACATAGGCGACGACGGTTATTTCTACGTCTCCTATGAAGACTCCGCCACCTGCGCGAGCTACATTTCCTTCTTCTCCGTGGAAGACGTCGACAACTATGACCACAACTACCAGTACGACGGCTCGGGCAACTACTATAACTCCGAGGAAATGGTCACCGGCGACTCCGTCGCGCAGGTCTTTATCGCAAACGGAAACGAAACGCTGGAGGCCGTGGCGCTTGCGCTGTACGGCGACAACACCGACTACACCGTGAGGGTCTACACCGGCTGCGAAACGGATGATCCCTCGTCCGGCACGCTCGCCGCGACCAAGACGGGCAACTTCGATTACTGGGGCTATCAGACCATCAAGCTGGACGATCCCGTGGTCCTGACTGCGGGTCAGCGCTTTGCGATCGTGATCACCTTCTCCGGCGACGACATCAACGTGGCGTACGACACCACGATCCAGGAGGACCAGTATTATCACATGGGGCTCCTGCACATGACGCATCCCAACACCTCCTATTTCAAGGGTGTGAACGACAGCGGCTGGACGAATAAGTCCGGCGACGGCAACTACCGCATCAAGGCGTTCACCAGGGACGTTCCCGAGGATCCGGTCCCGATGGATCTCAGCTGCATCGCTCTGGGCGCGGTGTATCAGACCATTTCGGGCACCGCGGGCGACAAGGTTCAGCTTCCCTCTGCCGCGCCCGATGCGGACGGATGGAGCTTTTTGGGCTGGGTCACCGCACCTACGCCGGAAACTTCGACAAAGCCTGCGTTCTATCAGCCCGGCGCGAACTTTAAGCTGACGGTATCCGTCCCCGCGGTCTACGCGCTCTATATGAGAGCCGAACCCATCGACGCGCCCGTGACCTATAAGCTGGTCACCGCCATGCCAGACACTTGGGTCGGCAAATACGTCCTTGTGGCGGTCCCGCAGACCGGAACCACGGAATACGCGCTGACGGGGCTGTCCGCCGGTACCGAAGGCGTCAACATCGAGAACTCCTCCACCGGCGCGTCCACAAAGTTTACCGACACCGGGATCACGAGAGACAGCACGACGCTAAGCAACGTACCGGACAGCTACGTCTTTGAGGTCGCCTCCACGAGCTACGGACTGTCGCTCAGGAGCGTGAGCGAGGGCAGCTATTACGGGAGCAAGAAAACCGGCAGCGGTACCTCGGCCTACGCGCTCTACGCCTATCCGGAATTCCAGGAATCCAACACGACCTGGACGTTTGAGATCGACGGCGACGAAATGTATCTGAAGAACAACAGCGCCGGGAGTATTCCATACGTTGCGGTCAGCGGCGCCTGGGGCTTCAGCCTGACCCGCTACGGCAGCGTATTCAAGTTCTACAAGCAAAACCCCACCGAGAACTTCTATTACGCCACCGAGATCGCGGGAGCTTCCGTCGTCGAACCGACGTTTGTATCTCAAAGCCTCATTCTGGATGGGATGATCGGCGTCAACTTCAACATGAATCTGCCTGACATCTCCGGCGTGGATTATTCGACAAGCTACATGACCTTCAGCGTTCCGCACGGTACCTGCACGGAGCGTGTGGATTACAGCGCATCCAAGGCAAGGAGCAGCATAAAGAAAGGATTCGTCTGTTATGTAACCGCGGTCATGATGGCGGAGCCGATCACCGCAACGTTCCATTACACGCAGAACGGCACGGAAAAGACGGTCGAAAAGACCTACTCCGTTAAGGATTACTTTACGGCTTACGACGACAATAAGGATCAGTTCGACGCGACCACGGATTATATCGAGATGGACAAGTTCTATACGGAAAGCTACAACATCGGTGATATTGCATCTGCCGTCGAAAACAAGGGCATCACCTGTACGCCCACCGGCACGCCGGATTTCAGCAATCTTTCGTTTGCGGTCATGTGCGACAGCGCAACGGAGATCCGCGTCCTGTTCACGGTATCGAAGAGCTATGCAGGAACATTCACGGCAACGGTGGACAACGATCCGGTCGATGTGACGATGCTCGGCCAGCGCAAGGCGGTGCAGATTACGAACGTTCCGGCACATGAATTGTCGAAGACCTATACGATCGTCGTCACCACGGACAACGGCAGCGCGACGATCATTGCTTCGGCGCTGTCCTACGTGAAGATCCTGCTTACGGCGTATGCGGGCAACAGCATGGCAGAGAATGCGGCGGCTGCGCTTTACAGCTATTCTGCGGCGGCGGACGCATACAAGGCGGGACATTGATCGGGTCCCCGTACCGTCATAAACCATACAGACAAATCACGAACCGCCCGTGCAAACGGGCGGTTTTCTTTTGCCGGTAAACCCTTATTGCCGACTCACGCCTCAAGCCGCCGTTTGTTTCACATCCTGTATAACTGCAAAAACCGGTCCGCAGCCGAGGCGCGGCGAATGGGTGTACGGAAAGAATAACAGTCTTCACCGCGCCGATCTCCCTCCGTGCCTCGCCGGCAACAATGATATACAAAATTCGGCTGTTTTCTTGTGAAATCGAAACGGACATGGTATACTGTAGAGGATCGAAAAAGGACGGTTCCCGCCGTGAAGGAAGGTTGCGCCATGAATCAGAATGTCGATACAACCGATTACAAAGCCAATGCCGAAGCTGTGATCGAACAGCTCGGCGGACGCGAGAATATTGAATCCATCTCCAATTGCATGACGCGGCTGCGCGTCGTCGTCAAGGCGGAAGAGCCGGTCAGCGAAGCCGGGATTCGCGCGCTCCGGGATGTGCTTGCGATCGTGCATGACCGTCCGTGTTCCTATGAAATCGTGGTCGGTCCCGGAAAATGCCGGAAATACGCCGACGCCTGCCGTGCGCTGGGATTCGGAAAATCCGACGAAGCAGCGGCGAATCCGACCCCGGATCCGAAAGCGTATCGGGATGCGATCAAGGCGAAGCAAAAGAACAACGTCGTCAAAACCGCGCTGAAAACCCTCGGCGACATCTTTGTGCCGCTGATTCCTGGCGTGATCGCCGCGGGGCTGTGCGCCGGTTTTGCCTCGCTGATCGCGCAGGCTGTTCCGGATTACGAAAACGTTCCCGCATGGAATCTTGTCTTCACGCTGCTCTCGCTGATCAAATCCGCCTTTATGACCTTCATCACCGCATGGGTGGGCTATCGCGCCGCCGAGCGCTTCGGCGCAACGCCGATCCTCGGCGGTATGCTCGGCATGATCACCTCGCTGGACGGCATCAACGACATTGCTTCGATCCTCGGTCTGTCGAACGAAAGCGTGCCGCTGGCCTCCGTTCTGCAGGCGGGAAAGGGCGGCGTTCTGGCGGTCATATTCGGCGTGCTTCTCCTGTCCTTTGTGGAAAAAAAGATCCGCTCCCGCATGCCGGAGCGCATCGATATGATCTTCACACCGATCCTGTCCCTGCTGATCTGCGCGGTGCCGTACATCCTTCTGATCATGCCGCTGTTCGGATATGTATCAAGCGGGATCGCCTGGGTGTTCGGCAAGCTGTGCCTTTCCGAAAGCGTGATCGTCCGGATGCTCACGGGCTTTTTGTCCTCCGCGCTGTTCCTGCCGCTTGTCGCGACCGGCATGCACCACGGTCTCGTAGCGCTGTATACGGTGCAGCTTCAGGAGCTTGGGTATATCACGCTGTACCCTGCCCTTGCGATGGCAGGCGCGGGACAGGTCGGCGCGGCGCTTGCCGTTTACCGGAAAGCAAAAAAAGCCGGCAATCAACAGCTTTGTTCCGTGATCTCCGGCGCGCTTCCCGCGGGATTTCTCGGCGTCGGCGAGCCGTTGATCTACGGCGTCACGCTGCCTTTGGGCAAACCGTTTCTCACGGCCGGGATCGGCGCGGGCTTCGGCGGCGCGCTGGTCATGGCTTTTCGTGTTGCGTCCACCACCTGGGGACCGTCCGGTCTGCTCGGCGTCTTCGTCATGACCGAAGGTCCGCTCGGCGCGTTTCGCAGCGTATTGATCTATCTTTTGGGTCTCGTCGTATCGTACGTCTGCAGCTATATCATTACATGGCTGACGTTCAGCGCAAAGGATCTCAGTACGGATCGTGCCTGAACCGCCCGCCCACCGGAATGCAAAAACAGCGCTTCCGTTTCTCAACGAAAGCGCTGTTTTGTTTTCGTTATGCCCGGTCGATCACGCCGGATTCGGTAAACTCGAGCACGCGGTCGCAGATGCCGAGCGCCGCCGGACGGTGCGTGACGATAATGACCGTCTTGTCCGTCATGCTGCGCAGGTTTTCCAGAAGCTGCTTTTCCGTGGACGCGTCCAACGCGCTTGTCGCCTCGTCCAGCAGCAGGATCGGGCTCTTTGAAAAGATTGCCCGGGCGATTGCAATGCGCTGCATTTGTCCCTCGGAAAGTCCTGTCCCGCGTTCGCCGAGCAGCGTATCCGCGCCCAGATCGAGTTCCGAAACGAACTGCTCCGCGCAGGCGATGCGCAGCGCATTCCGGATCCGCGCTTCGTCGTGCATGGCGGTCGGATCGGCAAAGCCGACGATCTCGCGGATCGTGCCGCTCATCAGATAATTGCCCTGCGGCACATAGGCGAACAGACGGCGGTATTCGGATGAAAGCTCTCCCTCGTTCCCCTTTACATCCTCATAATAACGACTGCCGGAATCCGGCTGCATCACGCACATCATAAGCTTCAGCGCCGTGGATTTTCCGCAGCCGCTTGTGCCCGTGAACGCCGCGTATTCGCCCTTTTTGATCTTCAGCGAAAGATCCCTTAGAACGATCGGCATATCCGTTTTTTCAAGCTCCGATGTGTTGTCCGAAACCACCGGATAATACGTAAAGCAGACGTCCTTCAATCCGATCGCGGACAGCTCGTTCCGATAGAACGATGTGATCTCCGAAAGCGGCTTTGCGTTCGGCTCATCGTCCTCAAATTGTTCCGCCTCCATCAGACGTTCCGCGCTCGCAAGCATTGCATAGAACCGCGGCAGAAAGCCCGTAATGTTTGCCATCGGCATCTGTACCTGGGAAACAAGCTGCAGGATCGCGGTCATCGTGCCGTAGCTGATCGTTCCGATCAGGATCCCGTACCCGCACCAGCCGACGCCGAGCATATACATGCCCGTCATCGCCGCGCCCAATCCGGTATTGCACAGATTGGAGAATCGGATCCGCCGCATACGCGCAGCCTTGTGCGCGTTCATTTTCTCCTCCGCTCCCGCCTGCGTCTGTTCTTCCGCCGCAAAGGACCGCAGCATCAAAAGGCTTGCGATGCGCTCCTGCAGAAAGATCCGGAGTCTTCCGTCCGATTCCTGCACGTTTTTGTGCAGCCGTTTCATGACCTTGCGAAACAGCATCGTCAGCAGCGCAAGCACGATGCCGCCGGGAATCAGGATCGCCGCAAAGATCGGTTCGATCACGATGATCATTATGATCGCGCTGATCAGTTTGACCGCCATGCCCGCAAGTCCCGGGACGATCTCCACGTACCCGTTTGCCACGACGCCGGTGTCGTTGGTCAGTCGATTCATCCATTCGCCCGAATGCACCGCGCTGACGCGCAGATAGTCTTTACGGAGCAGCGTCCCCGTCAATCTGCCCTTGAAAACATTTTCAAATGTGGATTTGCTCAGCTCTGTCAGCCAGCGAACGATCGCCCGCAGCGCAATCTGCGTCGCGGAAAGCGCAATGATCAGCACAAGATACCGCCAGAACCCCTGTGTGTTCCGGTCCGTCGCCGCATCTACCGTCCCGCGCAGAAGCAACGCATACAAAACGCCGGACCCTCCGAGCACTGCCTGCACGAGCGTCAAAGCGACAATGTACCATTTCTTTTTACCCGGTACGGTATAAAGCCATTTACGCGCCGATTGTCTCACGTTCTCTCTTCATTCCCTCTCATTGTGTGATAGGAGATCTGCGCCGCCTCCGGCTCCATATTGCATCCGAGGCGCCACAGATCGACGCGTCCGATCAATCGGTCGATCAGCGTCAATGTCCTGCTCATGGACGCGGGGTCCTGCGGACGATAGATCTGCTGGAGCAGAAGCGGGTATGCCTCCACAGGCGAAACGCGCCGGATCACATTCTTTTCGGCACGCTCCAGAATACAGATCGCCTTCAGCGGCACGGCACAGTTGGTGCTCAGACGGTGCTTTCCGTCCCACGGCGTTCCGAAAGCCGTCACGCCGGTCTCCGTTATGCGAATCAGCGGCTTGTCGTCGTTGACAATGACCGCCCGCTCGCCGAGCATCTCACGCCAAAGCCGCGTATGCGTGCTCTTGCCCGTACCGCTTTTCGCGGTGAACAAATACCCTTCTCCGTCCGCCGCAATGCAGGAACCATGCATCAGGATCGTATCGAACGACGGCATCCTTTCCGCGATCTTGCGGTAAACCGCAAGCTCCTCAAGCGCGTTATCCGAAGAATCGCCGGAAATGCGATCTTCCTGTCCGTACGCATCGATCGAACAGCCGCGCTCTCTTTCGATATCGGCTTGCGTGATCTCGACGGAAATATCCGCCGGGATGTCGTCCGTCCGATATGCCTCGCAGCGTCGATGCACGCGCATAAAGCGCGTGGATATCCATATGATTCTGTCAGCGATACGATATGTTCCCGTCATGTTTCCGTTTGTAAAAACCGGGAGCGAAAACCGGCGTCTTCGCCCCTCGGTCTGTCAGATTATCATCGATTCAGTGCTCTGCCTTGAAAGCATCCGCCGCCGCAGAATATCCGTAGATTGCAGCTGCTGCATTCTCCGCAACGCTGTTGCCCGCATACGCCGCAAGCAGGATCTTCACGTAGGACAGCGCCGAAGCAGTGATCGTCGCGCTGCCGTTGTCCGTGGTGACGACGATCTCATAGGTCTTCGAAAGCTTATGCGCCGGAACGTTCGTAATCTGCACCGCCTTGCGCTGGCCGAGCATCGTTACATCGAACGAATCGCCGTCCACCGTTGCCGTGAATGTTCCTGTATAGCTCTTCGATACCGAGAACAGAATGCGAATCTCCGTCGCGCTGTCGCACATGAGTGCAAACGAAAGATTGCTGAAATCCGGCGTCCCGGTGGGCGTACAGGTGATGCCCTTGTTTTCGACGGCAGATGCAATATCACCGATGTTGTAGCTTTCCGTATAGAACTTGTCCATCTCGATATAATCC
>CADAPG010000029.1 GCA_902789675.1 uncultured Eubacteriales bacterium | reverse complement strand
CTGGTCGCGCATTTCTGCAAAGCGCCGCTGTACGTCGAGCTGCCGCTGTTCCTTGTGTGCTGGGCGGTCGTTTCCTATGACGTCGTCCGGAACGCGATCCGCGGGATCCTGCGCGGGAACGTCTTCGGCGAAGCGTTTCTGATGACGATCGCCTCGATCGGCGCGTTCGCGCTCCGCGAGTTTCCCGAGGGCGCGGCGGTCATGCTGCTGTATCAGCTCGGCGAGTTCTTAACCGACCTTGCGCTCGACCGCTCGCAGGATTCGATCCGCGCGATCCTCGACATCCGCCCCGACACGGCGAACGTCGTCCGCGGCGGCGAAACGCTGTCCGTCTCACCCGCCGACGTTGCGATCGGCGAAACGATCCTCGTCCGTCCCGGCGACCGTATTCCGCTCGACGGCGTGATCCTCTCCGGCTCCTCGGCGCTCGACACCCGGGCTTTGACCGGCGAATCGGTGCCGCGCTCGGCGCATGAGGGCGACACGGTCCTGTCCGGCTGCATTGCGCTGGACGGCGTTCTGACCGTGCGGGTCGAAAAGAGCTTCGGCGAATCGACCGCGTCCCGGATCATCGAGCTTGTGGAGGAAGCGACCGACCGCAAGACCCCCGCGGAACGCTTCATCACAAAGTTTGCACGATACTATACCCCCGCCGTGGTCATCGCCGCCGTGCTTCTTGCGGTCGTGCCCTCGCTCATCACGGGCAACTGGGGCGACTGGATCCACCGCGCGCTGACGTTCCTGGTCATCTCCTGCCCCTGCGCGCTGGTGATCTCGATCCCGCTCGCGGTGTTCGGCGGGCTCGGCGCGGCGTCCCGCGCGGGTGTGCTCATCAAGGGCGGCAACTTCCTCGAGGCGCTGAACCGGGTGCACACGGTCGTCTTCGATAAGACCGGCACGCTGACCGAGGGCAGCTTTGCGGTGCGCGAGGTGCTTCCCGCAGACGGATTTACAAAGGATGAGATCCTGCGGCTTGCGGCGGGCACGGAGTCGTTCAGTACGCATCCGATCGCAAAGTCGATCGTTGCCGCCGCGCAGGCGTCCGAAGCGGATGTTTCGGACGCGCATGCGATCCACGGCATGGGCGTGACGGCGAACGTCGGCGGACACGCCGTTGCGGTCGGCAACCGGAAGCTCCTGGATTCGCTCGGTCTTTCCGTTTCCGAACCGGAAACGGCGGGCACGGTTGCGTTCGTTGCGATCGACGGCGCGTACGCAGGCTGCATCGTGATCGCGGACGCGCTGAAGCCCGACAGCCGGGAGGCGGTCGAATCGCTCCGCACCCTCGGCGTTTCGCGGCAGATCATGCTGACCGGCGACGCGAAGGCGGTGGGCGACGCGGTGGCGAAGGAACTTGGGCTGGACGGCGTTTCCTACGAGCTGCTGCCCGATCAGAAGCTCGAAGCGGTCGAAGACCTGTATCAAACGATGCCGAAGGGCGGCACGCTGGTATTCGTCGGCGACGGCATCAACGACGCGCCGGTGCTTGCCCGCGCGGACGTGGGCGTTGCGATGGGCGGTCTCGGCAGCGACGCCGCGATCGAGGCGGCGGACGCGGTCATCATGGCGGACGCGCCGAACAAGCTTTGCGACGCGATCCGCATTTCGAAAAAGGCGCACAGGATCACGGTCGAAAACATCGTCTTTGCGCTCGGCATGAAGGCGGTCTTCCTGGCTCTGGGCGCGCTGGGACTTGCCAGCCTGTGGGTCGCGGTGTTCGGCGACGTGGGCGTGATGCTGCTTGCCGTGCTGAACGCGCTGCGCACGCTGAAAAAACCGCGGAAAACCGCTTGACAATCCCCCGCGGAACGGATATGATGCTCCCGTGAGGTAAGGGCAATGAAGAAGCAAAAAATAACCGTCGCACCGAGAAAAAAGCAGAGCGTTATCGCGTATTACAAAAGATTCGGCTGGAAGGTCGCTGCAAAGGACGTCCTGCACGACGTGATCGGCAGCTTCCTGTACGCGATCGGGATCTCGTTCTTTGCTGCAAAAGCGGACTTCGCGCCGGGCGGCATCACCGGTATCGCGATGATCATCCATCATTACCTCCCGGATCTCGGCATCGGTTTCATGTCGCTGGTCATCAATATACCCGTTGCGATCATCTGCTACCGTTTGCTTGGACGCGTCTTCTTCTTCAAATCCGTCAAGAGCATGCTGATCTCCGCGCTGTTTCTGGACGTCATCGTTCCGCATCTCGGGTTCTATCAGGACAACCCGCTGCTTGCGGCGCTGTTTGCGGGCGCGCTGTCCGGCATCGGGCTTGCGATCATCTATATGCCCGGCTCGTCCACCGGCGGCACGGATTTCGTCATCATGAGCATCCGCAAGCTGAAGCCGCATCTGTCGATCGGCTCGATCTCCCTGATCGTGGACGGCATCGTTATTCTGCTCGGCTGGCCGGTGTTCGGCGACATCAACGCGGTGCTGTACGGCGTGCTGATGACGATCGTTTCGACTACCATCATCGACAAGCTGATGTACGGCACGGGCACGCGGCGCATGCTCCTCGTTATCTCCGACAAGGCAAAGGAGATCGCGGACGCCATCATGGAGGAAACCGAACGTGGTGCGACGCTTGCCGACGTACGCGGCGCGTATACCGGAAAGCCGCACCAGATGATGATGTGTGTATGTTCTAAAGTCGAGGTCTTTACCTCCCGCCGCATCATCAACCGCATCGACCCCGGCGCGATCGTAATGCTCACCACGGTCGACGAAGCGTACGGCGAGGGCTTCCTCGACCCGGATATGGACTGAAAAACCGCAGAGCGCCGCTCTTGACAGGGCGGCGCTTCTTTTACAGAATACGGAAAAACAACGGGGAGGAGCGGATGATGGACCGTAAAACGACTGTACTTGCATGGATCGCGCTGATCCTCGGCGTGCTGTGTCTGCTGTTATCTGCTTTCTGCGCCGGGTTCATTCTGCCGAACGCTTCGGTCAGCGGGTTTTCCAAGCTCGCGGCGTATGTCCTGCTGAGCGCAATGATCGTGTTCGTCGCCGGGATCCCTCTTGCGATCCTGTCGCTGGTGTTCGGCGGGATCGCGCTGCACCGGTGCAGAAAGAAGGCGGTATCCGGCAAAGAGCGTGTGTTTGCCGCGATCGGCATCGTCGGCGGGGCGCTGGTGCCCGTACTGATCCTGCTGTGCGTTCTCATCGCATAGAGCGCGTCCGATACCTGTCCGGGACGCCGGCAATCCCCGTACGAAGTACAATGCATGACCCGGTGCGCCTGCAGCGCAGTGATGTTTGCCGCTTCGCCGTGATGTGCGCCCTGCGGACATGTGCAGGCGTATCTTTTTTCCCGGATCGCGCTCTTGACAGGGCGGCGGGCGGATGATAGAATAACAAAAAACAACAGGAGGCAAACGAGCGAATGCGCAACTGATCCGTCTTTTTTCGTAACGAAGCACCCGATCCGATCGGGTGGATTGACGTTGCCGAAAATGCGGATCGCCCTCCTTTCATACAGCCGACGTGTCGGTTTTTGGGTCGTTTCCCGCTTTTCGGCGTGAAGCGATTTTTTCATTTCCAAGGGGTGATTTTTACGATACAGGCAAGAAACATTACGATCGCGATCGACCGCGATCTCAAAACGATCGTCGAGGACCTCTCCTTTACGGTGCCGGACGGCGCAAAGGTCGCGCTGATCGGCGAGGAGGGGAACGGCAAATCGACGCTCTTAAAGTGGCTTTACGATCCAGCGCTCGTCGAGGGCTACGCCACGGTTTCCGGCAGCGCGACGGTTACCGGCACGAAGGGCTATCTTGCGCAGGAGCTGCCCGAACGGGATCGCGCGCTGTCCGTTTATGAATACCTTTGCGCGCACTGCCGCGAGGACGCGCTGACCCCGAAGGCGCTGTCCCGCGCAATGAAGGACGTGAACCTGCCCTTCGACCTTGCGTATTCGGATCAAAAGATGGGAACGCTGTCCGGCGGCGAGCGGGTAAAGCTCGCGCTTGCGGCGCTTCTCGTCAACGACTGCGACGTGCTCTTTCTGGATGAGCCGAGCAACGATCTCGACCTCGACACGCTGCTGTGGCTCGAACGCTTTCTGTCGACCGTGAAAAAGACGGTGCTCTACATCTCGCACGACGAGGTGCTGCTTTCGCGCACGGCGGAGGCGGTCATCCATCTCGAGATGGTGCGGCGCAAGAAGATCCCGCGGGCGACGGCGGCGAACATCCCGTACGATGAATACATGAAGCGGCGCGACGCGGCGATGCAGCATCAGGCGCAGGTCGCGCAGTTCGAGCAGAAGGCGTTCCGCGAAAAGAAGGAGCGGTACCTTTCGATCTACAACGCCGTCGACCACGCGCAGGGGACTCTCACGCGGCAGGATCCTTCGACCGGGCGGCTGCTCAAAAAGAAGATGCACACGGTCTTGTCGATCGGCAGACGGCTCGAAAAGGAACAGGAGAATCTGACCGAAGCGCCGGAAGCGGAATGGGCGATCCTGCCGAAGTGGCTCGGCGGCGAGGTGAAAAACGGACGAACCGTGCTTGAATACGGTCCCGAAACGCTTGCGCTTTCCGATCGCGTGCTTTCCGAAACCGTGGCGCTCCGCATCTCGGGTCCCGAGCGCGTCTGCATCGTCGGACGCAACGGCTGCGGCAAGACGACGCTTCTGAAAAAGCTCGTTCCGGAGATCGAAAAGCGCGGATACAACGTGTTCTATATGCCGCAGGTCTATGCGGATCTGCTGCCGCTCGACCGGCTGCCGGAGGAATTCCTTGCGCCGGACGGGGACAAGGAATCGGTGACCGAGGCGCGGATCTTTCTCGGCAGCATGAAGTACACGACCGACGAGATGGATCACCCGATCCGGGCGCTCTCCGGCGGGCAGCAGGCGAAGCTGCTTCTTTTGAAGGCGATCCTCGACCGCGCGGACGTGCTGGTGCTCGACGAGCCGACGCGCAATCTCTCCCCGCTGTCCGCGCCCGCGGTGCGCACGCTCCTCAGGGAATTCCGCGGCGCGATCCTGATGATCACGCACGACCGCAAGCTGATCAAAGAGGCGGCGACGCGCGTGCTGAAGCTCACGGAAGCCGGGCTCGTTCCGTTCGACGCGTCGGCGCTTTGATCTGTACGCAGGCAATTCCCGCGCGTACCGTCGGCAGGGGAGCATGAATCGTGCGAAAGAAGCCTTCCCCCTGATGCGGGAAAGGCGCGGGGGAACGAGGCGGATCCGTGAATTGCGCCTTTGACGCATGCGGAAAACCGTACGGAGGATCCTTTCCGGGCGCAGGGGAAGGCGGAGACCGGTCAAACGTACGGGCGGAATTTGAAAATATACAGTAATTCCCCGTTGAGAAAACGCAAAAGGTGTATTATAATAGGTGCGCAAACCACAGCAGGAGGGTCACCCATGTCGTATTCCGGAAGAATGCAGCAAAACCATTCATACAGCGTCTTTTTCGCGCCGCGCGGACGCGACCGCATGTACGATCTCGGCATGCAGATCGCGCAGCTCTATCTCTCGCCGTTCGACAAGCTGATCGGCATCATCGGCGAAGCCGGTTCCGGCAAGAGCATGCTGATCAAGGGCATGTTCCCGGGTCTGGAGCTCACCAACGACGACGACGGCGTGAACGTGCGTCCGCTGCCGATCCTCGATCTCGAGGGCTCCGGCTTCTTCACCGCGCACACCTATCACGTCGATATCCGCTTTGAAGCGGCGTTCACGCAGCTCGGCGTGCTTGCCGAGGCGATCCTCAACGCGATCCGGAAGGGCAAGCGCGTCATCGTCGAGCATTTCGACATGATCTTCCCGTTCCTGAACGAGCGCAATGCCGACCTGATGATCGGCGTCGGCGACGAGATCATCGTGTCCCGTCCGACCATCTTCGGACCGCTTCCGAGTGAGCTTCACGACAAGGTCGCAAAGTCGATCGTGTACCGCCGCATGGCGCACACCGCCGAGGACCTCTGCGAGATCTTTCTGCCGCCGGAGGAATATGCCCGCGCGCGTCACCGCGACATCAAGCACGGCTTCCTGCTTGCGTTCGACGATCACGAGCCGAACGTCGATATCGACGAGCTTGAGCTGAAGGTCAGCACCGCGATCGCGTCCGACCTGCCGATCACCTATGTGGACGAAAGCCACGTGAAGATCGGCGATATCGTGCATCCCTGCACCGGTCCGCGCACGCACGTCGCTTCCACCGGCAAGGTCGACGAGTTCCGTCTTTTACACCGCGTCGTGTTTGATCCGATCGAGCATTGCTGGCTGATCGCGGGCCGCGTCGGTCCCGGCATCGGCGGCGAGTCCATCGACGACGTCAACGACTTCAACCTTGACTGAGGCGACCGCCATGCAGTACAGGACGCTCGGCAACAGCGAATTGAAGGCCTCCGCAGTCGCGCTCGGCACGTGGGGGCTCGGCGGCGGCAGCGTGTGGTCGGATCACGATTCGACCGAGGCGGAGGCAAGGGACCTCCTTTCCGCCTGTAAGGATTACGGTATCAACTATATCGACACCGCGCCGGTCTACGGCACCGGCGAAAGCGAACGGCTTTTAGGCTGTGCGCTCAAAGGTCGCCGCCACGATTTCATCCTGCAGACAAAATGCTCCCTGAACTGGCGGAACGAGGGCGGCAACTTCCACTATTCGCGCGACGGGTACACGGTCAACAACGACACGCGCCCGACCGCGATCGTCCGCGACGTCGAGGATTCGTTGAGACGCATGCAGACGGACTACCTCGATTCGGTGATCGTACATTACGTTTGCAGGAGCTTTCCGGTCTCGGACACGGTCGAAGCGCTTGAACGGCTGAAGGAACAGGGCAAGATCCGCGCGTACGGGCTAAGCAACAGCCAGCCTGCGGACCTCGAAGAATATCAGGCGAACGGCGGACACGTCGACCTCGTGCAGGAGTTTTTCAGCATTCTGAGCCCGTTCCACGGCAGGGAATACTTCACCGCCTGCAGGCCGCACGGCACGACGTTTCAGACCTACGGCGTGCTGGAGGAGGGCTTTCTGACTTCACCCGCGTTCATGGAGCGCACGTTCGTAAAGACCGACATCCGTTCCCGCATCCCGTGGGTGCAGCCGGAGGTCAAGGCGGGGCTCAAAAAGGCGTTCGAAGCATGGGAGCCGATCCGCGCCGCGCATTACTGCAGCTTTTCGCAGCTCTTTGAAGCGTGGGCGCTTGCGCAGTACGAAAACATGAGCCTTTTGGTCGGCATGCGTAAGCCCAAAAACGTTGCGGACAACGCCGCTTGTCTCGACCTCACGCTTTCGCCCGAAGAGCTTTCCGCCATGGAGAAAGCCGCAAAGCCCATTCAGGTGGAGGTTCTGGATAAATAACAAAACAGCGCATTCTATTTCGCACCGATCGCCCTTTCGACCGGTGCGATTTTGTGGTATCATAGGGATGATGAAAGGGGGCGCAGACGCTTGCCGAAGCAGGAGAAACAGAAAAAACGCGGGTTTCGTTACGAAATGCTGTTGAAAGCGATCGCCGTCTTTCTTGTGCTGGAAGCGGGCGTCGTGCTGCTCGGCGTGTTTTGCTGCAATTACGACCGCGTGAAGGCGGATGCGGAAAACACCGTAACGGTCACGGCGGAACCCTCTCGGGTCGATTGCGTTGACCGTCCCCGCGCGGCGGATCGGATCGAGATCATTGAGGGCTGGGAGGAATACGCTTTGATCTGGCACGGCAGTTTTGCGAGACAGACCGGTCTGAACAGCCGCGCGCTTGAGAAGGAACTCGGAAAGGAAAAGGTCCTGACGCTGACCGTCAAAAACGGAGCAAAGCGGGACGGATCGTGGACCGTGCATACCGTCGTCGCGGTGAAGGGCGAAACGACGGACTATCTGACCGTTGAGCAGTACAACGCGTATCATAAATCCAACTGTCTCGTCGGAAACATCCTGCTTGCGATCTGGCAGGTTATTCTGCTCGGAATCTTCATTCCGCTGTGGGTCGTGCTCAGTCGGGTGTGAAACAATTTGAAATCGTTTTGCAGCTTTTCGTTGTAAAACAGACCGGGTTGTGGTATCATACTATATGTATGAAGGGTTACAGCACGGTCAGCAGCAAGAACGGAGGAATGTATCATTATGCCGGAATTAAGTCGATTCGGAGGAATGGTAATCTATATGCTGTTCTGCGACATCGGACAGCATAATAAGCCGCATGTTCATGTGTATTACGGCGAGTATGAAGCTGCAATTGCGATCGACGGAGAGCTTCTGTCCGGCGCACTGCCGCGAAAGCAACTGCGGATCGTAACCGGCTGGCTTGCATTCCATGAGGAGGAAGCATATAAAGCTTGGAATCTTGCGGTGAAGGGCGAGCATTTTGAAAAGATCCCGCCGATGAATTGAGGTGATACGATGTTTATTGTAAACGATATCTGCTATGCCGGTAAAATGGAAAACGGCATCAGGATCACGGAGGTCAAGCCCGTACGCGGAGGGATCCTTCTCGTGACGTTCTCTACGGGGGAAAAGCGACTGTTTGACACGACTCTACTGAAAGGCGAGGCTTTCGAGCCGTTGAAACGGGAGGAGATCGTGAACCACCCGGTTCTGTTTCACGGCGTAATCACATGGAATAACGGGGAGATCGACATTGCGCCCGAAACGGTCTATCGGGACAGTTACGCGTACGAGAGCGAAGCAGTATAATCGAAGTATTGTAAGAACGGCAAGCGGTTTTACGCCTGCCGTTTTTTATGATGCTTCCCGCTTGTCCCACTGCGCCAGGATGACGCCGGCGGTGATGAGGATCGCGCCGAGGATGCTCATCCAGGAGGGTACCTGCCCCAGCATGATCCACGCAACGAGCACCGTGACGAACGGCGACGCGTAGAGGTAGTTGTTTGTGATGACGACACCGAGCCGGTCGAACGCGATGTTCCACAGCGCGAAGCAGACCGCGTTGCCGAACACGGCAAGGAAGATCCAGCTGATGAGCGCTTTCGGCTGCGTAAAGAGCGGCGCAAGGTTCGGCATGCCGTCGACGGCGAGCATCAGCGGCACGGCGGTCATGAACGCCCAGAACATGACCCGCCGCGTGACCACGAAGCTGTCCATCCGCTCGGAATAGGGCTTGATCAGGATCGAATAGAACGCCCACGAAAGCCCCGCGCAAAGCGCCAGAAGATCGCCAAGGGGACTCAGATGGAAGCGCAGACTGCCGTTCAGGATCACAAGCACGACGCCAACGACGGCGATCGCCGAGCCGATCCAGACAAGCCGGGAAAGGCGTTCCCCAGTGCGCTTCAGAAGCTTTGCAAGGATGACCGTAAACAGCGGGGTCAGCGAAATGATGATCGAAACGCTTGCGGTCTGATCCCCCGAAACCGCGATCGCGGTGTTTTGGAAATAGAAGTATACGCTTCCGCCGGTGACGCCGAGCAGCACGAACATCAGCTCGTCCTTCCACGGAAGACGGACAAACTTCGGACGCATCAAAAGCAGTACGACGTATGCGAGCGCCATGCGGATCGGCGCGATCTGCACCGCGGTGAAGCCCGCGTCCAGAAGGTTCTGCGTCACCACGTAGCAGCTTCCCCAGACCGCAACGGAGAACAGCGCAAACAGATGCGCCCAAACGGCGGGGAGATGTTTTTTGCCTGTCGGTTGAATCTGTTCCATACTGCCTCCTGTGGGATTTCGCGTCCGAACGCGATTATAGCACAGCGGGCGGCTTTTCGCAATAACCGTTTCGTGCGGGGTCGTGAATTGCCCTTGCGGGGATGAATTGCGCTGCGCACATGCGGGACGCCGAGGTCGGCGTCCCCTACAAACCGTAGGGAAAGATCGTACCTTCCCGTTCCGCATCTTGGCTCCCCTTACACAGGGAAGGCAAGGACCTCACGTGCCAAAAGCCTTCCCCTTGAGGGAAAAGCCCCGCATGCGCAGGCCGCACCGTAGGGACGGGCATTGCCCGTCCGCAGCTGTAGGGGAGGCCGACCCCGGCATCCCGCCGAAACGAACACAAAAGCCGACAGGCTGACGGATGAGGCGGACATGCAGAAAAGCGTCGGCTTTTCGCGGATCCGCGCATTGCACCAGCGCACGTGCAGAGGGATAATATACGATCCTCCGAAAGCGGGAATCGGGCTTGCGTATTGCACCCGAATGTACTATAATAAATACGGTATAAACTGCCCGATTGCGGGTAAATCGCTTTTCGGAGGAACCTATGACGCACATCCTGTTGGAAAAGAAGGGCAACGTTGCGATTGCGACGATCGATCGCCCGAAGGCGCTGAACGCGCTGAACTCCGAAGTCCTCAATGATCTGAATACGCTTGTCGACACCGTGAACGCCGACCCCGAGATCCGCGTGCTGATTTTAACCGGCAGCGGCGAAAAGGCGTTCGTCGCGGGTGCGGACATCGGCGAAATGTCTTCGCTCAGCAAGGCAGAGGGCGAAGCGTTCGGCAAGAAGGGCAACGACGTATTTCGCCGCATCGAAACACTGCCAATCCCGGTGATCGCGGCGGTCAACGGCTACGCCCTGGGCGGCGGCTGCGAGCTTTCGATGGCGTGCGATATCCGCATTGCAAGCGACACGGCGGTGTTCGGTCAGCCCGAGACGGGACTCGGCATTACGCCGGGCTTCGGCGGCACGCAGCGGCTTGCGCGGCTCATCGGACCGGGCATGGCAAAGCAGCTCATCTATTCCGCGCGCAACATCAAGGCGGACGAAGCGCTGCGCATCGGACTCGTCAACGCGGTCTATCCCGCGGAGGAACTGATGGCGGCGGCGGAAAAGCTCGCGGAGACGATCGCAAGGAACGCACCGATCGCGGTGCGCGCCTGCAAAAAGGCGATCAACGAAGGGCTTGAACAACCGATGGACGAAGCGATCGTGCTCGAGGAAAAGCTGTTCGGCAGCTGCTTCGAGACCGAGGACCAGAAGGAAGGCATGGGCGCGTTCCTCGAAAAGCGCAAACACGAGCCGTACCGGAACCGGTAAGCGGGGAACAACCCTCCCGTCAGCCTGCGGCTGCCACCCTCCCTTACACAGGGAGGGCAAGGGCGTCGACAAACCGGTAAGCGGGGAACAACCCTCCCGTCAGCCTGCGGCTGCCGCCCTCCCTTACACAGGGAGGGCAAGATCGTGCGAATGATGTAGGGGAGGCCGACCCCGGCCTCCCGCCAAAGGGAAACCACGGACAGACGTCCGGACCATCTATACAAAAATCAATTCAGGAGGAAACAAACATGAAGGTTGCTATTTTCGGCGCAGGAACAATGGGCAGCGGGATCGCGCAGGTCTTTGCCGCAAACGGACACACGGCGCTTCTGTACGCGACGAGCGTGGAAAGCGCGCAGCGGCATAAGGACAAGCTCGCGGCGTCCCTCAATAAGCGTGTTGCGAAGGGCAAGATGACGCAGGAAGCGGCGGACGATCTCATGAGCCGCATCGTCGTGGACGAAGTCGCGGCGGCGGCGGACGCGGACCTCGTGATCGAGTGCGTTGCGGAGAACATGGCGGTCAAGAAGGAACTCCTTCAGCGTCTCGACACGCTCTGCAAGGAGGACGCGGTCTTTGCGACGAACACCTCCTCACTGTCGATCACCGAAATGGCGAAGGGCCTGATGCACCCGATGGTGGGTCTGCACTTCTTCAACCCGGTCCCAGTCATGAAGCTCGTCGAAGTCATCGCGGGCGCGAACACGCCTGTTGAGCTCGTCGAATGGGCAAAGAACCTCTGCGTCGAGATCGGCAAGACGCCGGTCGTCGTCAACGAGGCGCCGGGCTTCGTGGTCAACAAGATCCTGATCCCGTACTGCAACGAGGGCGTCTGCGTGCTGCAGGAGGGCGTTGCGAGCGCGGAGGACATCGACATTGCGATGCAGCTCGGCTGCAACCATCCGATGGGACCGCTGCACCTGGGCGACCTGATCGGCTGGGACGTCGTGCTGAACATCATGGACGTGCTCTACAACGAGACGCATGATTCTAAGTACCGCGCAAACGTGCTGATCCGCAAGATGGTCCGCGCGGGCAAGCTCGGCATCAAGACCGGCGAAGGCTTCTTCAAGTACACGAAGTAAACATAAAGGAGAAATCAGAATGGATTTTCGTCTGACGAAGGAACAGCTGCTGGTTCGCAAGATGGTTCGCGAATTCGCAGAAAACGAAGTGAAGCCGATCGCTTCCGAGATCGACGAGGAAGAGCGCTTCCCGGCGGAGACCGTCGAAAAGATGGCGAAGCTCGGCATGATGGGCATCTACTTCCCGAAGCAGTACGGCGGCGCGGGCGGCGACGTGCTGAGCTACGCGATCACGGTCGAGGAGCTTGCGAAGGTCTGCGGCACCACCGCGGTCATCGTTTCCGCGCACACCTCCCTGTGCTGCGCGCCGATCTTCGAGAACGGCACCGAGGAACAGAAGATGAAGTACCTGCCGGATCTGCTTTCCGGCAGAAAGCTCGGCGCATTCGGGCTCACCGAGCCGAACGCCGGCACCGACGCCTCCGGTCAGCAGACGACCGCCGTGCTCGACGGCGATCATTACGTGCTGAACGGATCGAAGTGCTTTATCACGAACGGCAGCGTCGCGGACGTGTTCGTGGTGTTCGCCATGACCGACCCGAAGATGGGCAACCGCGGCATCTCCGCGTTCATCGTGGAAAAGGGCTTTCCGGGCTTCTCCCAGGGCAAGCATGAGAAGAAGATGGGCATCCGCGGAAGTTCGACCTGCGACCTGATCTTCGAGGACTGCATCGTTCCGAAGGAGAACCTCCTGGGCAAAGAGGGCGCGGGCTTCAAGATCGCAATGGCAACGCTTGACGGCGGCAGAATCGGCATTGCGGCGCAGGCGCTGGGCATCGGCGAAGGCGCGATCGACGAGGCGATCAAGTACACGAAGGAGCGCGTGCAGTTCAAAAAGCGCATCAGCTCGTTCCAGAACACGCAGTTCCAGCTTGCCGATATGCACACCCGCATGCAGGCGGCGCAGTTCCTGGTCTACAACGCCGCCATGAAGAAGCAGGCGCACGAGCGCTGCAGCATGGAAGCCGCGATGGCGAAGCTGTTCGCCGCGGAAGCCGCGTCCGACGTGACGCGCCGCGCCGTGCAGCTGTTCGGCGGCTACGGCTACACCCGTGAATATCCCGTGGAGCGCATGATGCGCGACGCGAAGATCACCGAGATCTACGAGGGCACGAGCGAGGTCCAGCGCATGGTCATCGCCGCAAACCTCGGCGTGAAGTAAGAAGGAGGGCAGAGAACATGAAGATTTTTGTTACCGTAAAGCAGGTTCCCGATACCTCCGGAACGGTCGCCGTCAATCCGGACGGCACGCTGGACCGCGCGTCCATGCAGACCATCATCAATCCCGACGATATGAACGCGGTCGAAGCCGCGCTGACTTTGAAGGACGAGCTCGGCTGTAAGGTCGTGGCGTTCACGATGGGACCGCCGCCCGCAGAGGGCATGCTCCGCGAGCTCATGGCAATGGGCGTGGACGAAGGCGTTCTCATCACCGCGCGCGAGTTCGGCGGCTCCGACACCTACGCGACGAGCCAGATCATCGCGGCAGCGATCGACACCTACGGCGTCGAGCCCGAGGACATCATCCTTGCGGGACGTCAGGCGATCGACGGCGACACCGCGCAGGTCGGTCCGCAGATCGCGGAAAAGCTGCATCTGCCGCAGGTCACCTATGCGGGCGAGATCCGAAAGGACGGCGACGTGCTGACCGTAAAGCGCATCCTGGAGGACGGCTACATGACGGTCAAGGTCCACACGCCCTGCATGATCACCTGCATCAAGGAGCTCAACAAGCCGCGCTACATGAACATCGGCGGCATCTTCGAGTGCTATGAAAAGCAGGTCGTCACCATGACGTACGACACGCTGAAGGATCATCCGCTGATCGACAAGAGCACGATCGGACTTCTGGGTTCCCCGACGAACATCCTGACGTCGTTCACACCGCCGCAAAAGGGCGCGGGCATGATGCTTCCGGGCGACGGAAAGGAAACCACCGACAAGCTCGCGGGCATCCTTGCCGCGAAGCACATTATCTGAAGGAAGGGGGAACGGAATCATGTTTAACAGCAGCGAAATCGAAGCCTTCAAGAACGTCTGGGTCTTCTGCGAACAGCGCGATGGCGTTATGATGCCGACCACCTTCGAACTGATCTCCGAGGGACGCAAGCTTGCCGACGAGCTCGGCGTGGAGCTTTGCGGCGTCCTGCTCGGTGAAAACGTCGACGGCATTGCAAAGGAGCTCGGGCTTTACGGCGCGGACAAGGTCTATGTCTATGATAGCCCGCTTCTCAAAACGTTCACCACCGACGCGTACACCAAGGTCATCGTCGACGCGGTCGAGGAATTCAAACCCGAGATTCTGCTCTTCGGCGCATCCACGATCGGACGCGACCTCGCGCCGCGCTGCGCGGCAAGACTGCACACCGGTCTCTGCGCGGACTGCACGCACCTCGACATCGACCTCAATAACTACCAGCAGTTCCTCCGTGAAGCGTCCACGCTTCCCGAGGACCGCATCGAGCGCACGAAGAGCGTCCGTCTCGCGGGCGCGGATCACTCCGTTGCGCGCGACCTCAAGATGACCCGTCCGGCGTTCGGCGGTCACCTGATGGCGTCCATCATCTGCCCGCGCTTCCGTCCCGCAATGGCGACGGTGCGCCCCGGCGTCATGAAGAAGCGCGAGAACCCGCGTGAGGTTGAACTTCTGCATCCCGCGTTCGACCTGAAGCCGGAGGACATCAAGACCGAGGTCGTCGAGACCGTCAAGGCGGCGAAGAAGCTCGTCGATCTGATCGGCGCGGACTTCATCGTGTCCGTGGGACGCGGTATCTCTAAGGACGTCGAAAAGGGTCTTGCCCTTGCCGAGGAGCTTGCAAACGAGCTCGGCGGCGTGGTCGGCGCCTCCCGTGCCTGCGTGGATGCGGGCTGGATCGGCGCGGATCATCAGGTCGGTCAGACCGGCAAGACGGTCCACCCGAAGGTGTACGTCGCGCTCGGCATCTCCGGCGCGATCCAGCACAAGGCGGGCATGCAGGAATCCGAATGCATCATCGCGGTCAACAAGAACGAGACCGCCCCGATCTTCGAATGCGCGGATTACGGCATCGTGGGCGACCTCTTCAAGGTCGTGCCCGAGCTGATCGAATCCATCCGCGCGGCGAAAGCGGCGAAATAAAAGAAACACAAAAGAAACTGTAAATCCTTGGATTTGCAGTTTCTTAGTTAAGGAGATAAAATATGATTACAGCTCTGGTCTTATTCGGTATTTTGGCAGTATGTGCTTTTTTAGAATGGATTGTGATGATTCCGCTTGCAGGCAGAGACCGCATGAAAGCATGGAAAGAAACAGATCCGATAGGGTGGAATAAATTCAAGATGATGATGGGTCTGCCTTTGTTAGCTGTATTATTCGTGGTTGGCGCGTTTTACGGGGCAAGCGATCATATGGATAAGCCATCTATGATCGCACTGATGATCGTGGTTGCAGTTGTTGTATTTGTCGGATTTAATCTGCTGATCATGTTTGTCATCCGGAAAAAAGGAAACGAAGCTCTTGAAAAACTGGCACAGCAGGAGAAAGAAAAACGGGAAGCCGAAGCGGCAGCACCGAAAGGTCCGAAACCTTGGATCTGCCCGAAGTGCGGCACACGCAACGACGGCAATTCAAGATACTGTTCACTTTGCAGCGAGCACAAGCCACAGGATTGACGCAAAAAAACACGGAAGAGACCGCCCCGATCTTCGAATGCGCGGACTACGGCATCGTGGGCGACCTGTTCAAGGTCGTTCCCGAGCTGATCGAATCCATCCGCGCGGCGAAAGCGGCGAAATAAGTCCCAAAACAACAGCGATCCCGGGGAAACCTCGGGATCGTTTATTATTTTTCAAAACATAAAACCAAACGGGCGATTCGGATGTCCTATGATACGAAACAAAGAACAAGGGGGGAAAAACATGATTTGTACGAAATGCGGAGGAAAGATTTCAGACGGCGCTGCATTCTGCCCGTACTGCGGTGCGGCGGCGCCCATAAAAAGCGACAGTCCAAAGACGTCGGAAAAGGACGATCGCGACAGCATCAAAGCGCGTACAAAGGAAGCGGTCGGCAAATTGTATTGGCCAGCCGTGCTGCTTACGGTGCTGGCTGCGGCGCCGCTTCTGCTGGGTCAAGGACCGGCGATTCTGCTGCTGATCTTTGCCGGATTGCCGTTTTTGGTCGGCATAGCCAAGGCGCAGATGCGGCTGTTCCACGGAGAACGGTACGATGCTTCGGATCTGTTTTCGGGATTCTCCGATTACAAAAAGAACACCGGCGCTATGGCGCTGAAGTTCCTGTTCCTTGCGCTCGGGATAATCTGCCTGATTGTTCCGGGATTGATCGCGGCGCTCGGAATGTTTGAGGTACGTTTCCTGCTGGCGGAGGGAACGCCGCTTTCCGGCATGGATGTGATCCGCAAATCCCGGGAGAATATGCGCGGGCACAAACGCGAGCTCTTCAGGCTGATTCTTCCGTATATCGGATGGGCGCTTCTTTCGATCCCGACACTCGGCGCCTTATGGGCGTTTTATGCGGGACCGCGGTTTTATCTCGACACCGCGGGCTTCTATTGCGCGCTGAAGGAAAAACGGAAGGAAGCATAATAAAGGAATATCGGTAGTTTCATCGGTGAAAGGATACGGATTGCGTCGATCCCGGGGGAAATTCCGGGATCGCTTTTGTATGAAGCGGCAGGGGAAGATCCTTCGGCGGCAAGCCGCCTCAGGATGACACAAGGGTACGCGGCAAGACGGAGAGCGTATGGCGAGAGGTCGGGATCGGGCGCAAAAAAGGCGCTCCGCGGGATGCGGAGCGCCGGGGAAATGCGGTGGATCAGAAGCCGAAATAGTTGCTGAAGCCTTTCATGGCGCTGCTTGTGCTTGCGGAAACGCCTGCCTTGAAGAACAGATAGCCGAACAGGAACGTTAGAAGCATTGCGGCGAGGCTGACGCCGATGAATGCGAGGAAGCTTACGCGGCCGCCCTTCGCGTTCTTTTTGAGCGCGGTGTGCAGCAGATAGACCTGTGCGAGCGCGGCGATCAGCGCGAACGGGATCACAAGGGGACCCCAGATGATACCGAGGATCATGTTCAGCACGCAGATCAGCGTGAACGGGATCGTCGAATATGCAACGGTGTTCAGAATGCCGAAAAGGTTCTGCCCGCCGCGGTGGATGACCTTTTCAAGCAGGAGGTACGCGCCGAAGACGATGGAGTTCGCAAGGATCGAGATCAGGAATCCGAACAGCAGGAAGAAGCCGAAGTTGAAGAGCGAATCTCCGAACAGATCGGAGCCGAACGAACCTAAGCTGCCTGCCAGTGAGGACAGTGCGGAACCGAAGATCTGCCGGACGTTGATCGCATAAGCGAACGCGAAGACGAGAATGTTGAGACCGATCAGCATCGTCCATTCGAGCGTGTTGCTTTCTCCCGCAACATGGACGCCCTCGTCGGGCTTGGGCGAGAAGAACGCCTTGATCGTTTTCAGAAGATTCGTGAAGATCTCAGGCGTTGCCGGCTTCGCTTTGACGGGCGCTGCTTGTTCTTCGAAGAGATTCTCGGGCGCGCGGCGTTGGGGAATGGGTGCGCCGCAGTTTCTGCAGAATACGGAATCATCGGGGATCTGTGCCCCGCAGGTGGGACAATACATGCTGTTTCTCCTTATCGTTCGGAATTTGCAAAGCCCCAAACCGGCACTTTACAGTATATACAGTATAGCACAAACCGCAGAGCAATGCAACAGGATTCGGCGTTTTCTCATGAACACCACGCAAGAGACGACCTTGCAGAACGGGTTTTTTCCGGAAACGGTAAAAGTTCGTAATTTTGTAACATAGAATTCGATTTTTTTTTGCAAATTGTGTTTATAATACTATGTAATAATAGAAATACGGAACCTGTTCGGGGGGACGGTAAGGAGGCAGCAGTATGCATATCGTACTCGGTATTCTGATGATTCTGGCGGCGGCGGCTCTGGGCTTTTTCGGCTACATGATCGCCATGCGCGGCAAGTACGCGCTGATCACAAACTACGTCATGGAAAAGCACGCGGGCAAGGTGGACAGCCGCTATGCGCAGCGGGTCGGCTGGATCGAAATCTTCGCAGCCGTGTATTTCTTTATCTTCGGCATTCTGTCGCTGTTCCTGTCGAGCGGCTTTGCGTGGACGGTGCTGATCATCGGCGTCGTGCTGCTGATCGCGGCGGCTCTGTTAAACCTGTTCCTCGGCAAGAAGCTGTAACGGAGGATATAATCCACTGTCTGAGTAAAGGCGCGGCGTTCCCGCGTCTTTTTTTGTCGGAAAATATAGAAAAGAAAACACTTGCTTTTTACCGGGTTCGATGGTAGAATACATCCACAATCATAAATAGCCTTATCAAGAGTGACGGAGGGACGGGCCCTGTGAAGTCCGGCAACCTGCATTTGCAAGGTGCCAATTCCCGCAGCGAAAGCTGAAAGATGAGATGAATGAAAGCTCATCTCGGTGAGCTTTTTTGTTTGTCGGTAAGGCGGAAAGAGGAGAACATGAGAAAATCGTATTTTACCAGTGAATCGGTCACGATCGGGCATCCCGACAAGATCTGCGATCAGATCAGCGACGCCGTGCTCGACGCGATCATCGAACAGGACCCCAACGCGCGCGTTGCGTGCGAAACCGCCTGCACGACCGGGCTTGTGCTCGTCATGGGCGAGATCACCACGGAATGCTATGTGGACATCCAGAGCATCGTCAGAAAGACCGTTTGCGACATCGGCTACAACCGCGCGAAGTTCGGCTTCGACGGCAGCACCTGCGGCGTGATCGTCGCGCTGGACGCGCAGTCGGACGACATCGCTTTGGGCGTCGATCGCTCGCTTGAAAGCAAGCAGGGCATCGATGCGGATCCGATGGACACCGGCGCGGGCGATCAGGGCATGATGTTCGGCTATGCCTGCGACGAAACGCCGATCCTGATGCCGCTGCCGATCGACCTTGCGCATGCGCTGACCAGAAAGCTCACCAAGGTCCGGCAAAACGGTGTGCTGACCTATCTCCGCCCGGACGGCAAGGCGCAGGTCACCGTGGAGTATGACGACGATAAACCCGTGCACATCGACACGGTCGTTCTGTCCACGCAGCACGACGAGCACGTCACGCACGAGCAGCTTGAACGGGATATGATCGAATACGTCATCCGCCCGGCGCTGCCCGCGGCGCTGTTTGACGAGAAGACGCGCGTGCTCGTGAATCCGACGGGACGCTTCGTCATCGGCGGACCGCAGGGCGATTCGGGGCTGACCGGCAGAAAGATCATCGTCGA
>CADAPG010000028.1 GCA_902789675.1 uncultured Eubacteriales bacterium | reverse complement strand
AAGACCTATACGATCACGGTCACGACGGAAGGCGGCACGGCAACGATCACGGTCTCGGCGCTCTCCTACATCAAGCTGCTGTTCAACGCCAACGAGGGGACGCTCGCACGCGACGCGGCGTCGGCGATCCTCGGCTACGCGACTGCGGCATACAACCTAAATAACCAGAACTGAAAAACAGCCAACACAAGGGGCGAAGCCATCCGGCTTCGCCCCTTTATTGCTGTATTCCGTTCAGTGCAGGATGCGGTCCATATCGTCCTGCTTTGCGACGGCGAAGATCTCCGAGGTCGCGTCGATCGGCTGATCCGGGTCCATCGTTGCGCTGGTGCGTCCGTTTTCGCGGATCGCGATGACGTTGAGATGGTAGCGGTCGCGCAGCCGCAGCTCGCGCAGGGATTTGCCGATCCAGTCCTTTTTCGGCTTCATGCTGAACACGCACAGCTCCGAGCCGAGATTGAAAAAGTCCAGGAAGTCGGAGGACATGAGCCTGCGCGCGGTCAGCTCCGCGCTCTCCTTTTCCGGATAGATGATCTCGTCCGCGCCGACGCGCCGCAGGATCTCGCCCATGCGCAGCGACGCCGCCTTTGCGATGACGCGCGGCACGCCGAGCTCCTTTGCCACCATGACGCACATGATGCTCGCGTCCAGACTGCTGCCCATCGCAACGACGGCCGTGTCCACGCCGGACAGCCCGAGCTCGCGGATGACCTCGGGATCGTTGAGATCCGCCTTGACCGCGCAGCTCACGAGGTTCGCGTACTTGCGGATGGTCTCCTCGTCGTTATCGGCGATCAGCACGTCCGCGCCGTCCCTGGAAAGCGCGGCGGTCAGAAACTGTCCGAACCGTCCCATGCCCAAAACTGCAATCGAATTTTTCATAGTAGCCTCCTTATCAGCCGACGTAATAGCGTCCCTGCGCGAAGCGGATGTTCTTTCCGCCGGACAGGTCGGTATGGAAGAACAGCGCGAGCGAGATCGGGCCGATCCTTCCGAGATACATGCAGAGAATGATCAGGATCCGTCCGAAGACGGAAAGATGCGGCGTCAGCCCGCGGGACAGACCGACCGTACCCGTTGCGCTGAACACCTCAAAGATCGCATCCGAAAGCGGCACGCCGTCCGCGGCGACCAGCAGCACGGTCGAAAGCAGGGACAGCGAAAGACTGAAGAACAGGATCGCCGCCGCCTTCTTCACAAGCCCTTCGGGAATGCTGCGGCGGAATACCACGGTATCCGAGCGGCCGCGCACATAGGAAAACGCGCTCAGAAGCAGGACTGCGAGCGTAGCCGTTTTGATGCCGCCCGCCGTGCCCATCGGCGAACCGCCGATAAACATCATCGTACAGCCGAACAGAACGGAACCGTCGGTCAGACCGGATTGCGGCACGGCGGCAAAGCCCGCGGTGCGGTAGGTGACGGATTGGAACGTCGCGTTCAGAAGCTTCGTTCCCCACGGCATGGCGCCGAGCGTCGCCGGGTTGTTCCGCTCCAGAAGCAGCGTTATGACCGTGCCGGAAACGATCAGGAACAGAGTCGCAAGAAGGACGAGCTTGGTGTGCTCGCCGAGATGCCGGAAAAACCAGCGGACGCCGAATCTGCGTCTGACGGCTTCCCTTGCGGTCGTAAAGGAATCGAACCAGACGATATAGCCGAGACCGCCGACGACGATCAGCAGCATCGTCACGGTCAGCACAAAGGGATCGTTCTGATACGGGATCAGGCTGTCCGGTCCGAGCAGATCGAGACCGGCGTTGCAGAACGCCGAGATCGAATGGAAGACCGCGTACCAAAGCCCGCGGAACAGGCCGAACCGCGGAACGAACGCGATCGCATAGAGGAGCACGCCGACGCCCTCGATCAGGATGACGCCGATGATCACCTTGCGCAGAAACCGAAGGACGTCCTGCAGGGAATCCAGATCGAACGAATCGCGCAGGATCGTGCGGTTTCGGATTGTGAACGATTTGCGCAGCAGAAAGAGCAGGGAGGAGGAGACGGCGACAATGCCGAGACCGCCCGTCTGGATGAGCACAAGGATCACGATCTTGCCGAACAGGGACCAGTAGGAAAACGTGTCGACGACGACGAGACCGGTCACGCAGACCGAGGTCGTCGCGGTGAACAGGGCGGTGAGGAACGGCGCGCTTTTTCCGCTTGCCGTCGCGAACGGAAGGGACAGAAGCCCCGTGCCGACCAGGATCAGAGCAAAGAACCCGATCGGAACGATCTGCGCGGCGGACAGCGCTCGCTTTTTCATTCCGCACCCCTCTCCCGCCGAAATGACCGGCGACATATTGTATATATTATAACGGCAGCACAGCCGTTTTGCAAGCCCCTGTAAAACGGCATACTGCATGCAAAAGTGCGAAAAAGGGAGAATTTTACATCTTTGCTATTGAACCGTGTCGAAAAAAGAGGTATGATAATCTGTACGGTTATGGACAATGGGAGGAAAGGGCTGTATGCCTGCGATCGGATGGTACAACGGAACGATGGGTCCGCTTTCGGAAATGACGGTTCCGATGAACGACCGCGCCGTGTATTTCGGCGACGGTTGTTATGAAGCCTGTCTTGCGACCGGTCTGCGCGTGTTTGCGCTTGAGGCGCATCTCGATCGGTTTGAGCGGAGTCTCAAAGCGCTGTCCATCCCGTTCCGCATGGATCGCGAATCGCTTGTCCGGACGCTTACGGATTGCCTTGCGGCGGCGGACGAGCCGTGTGCGGCGCTGTACTGGCAGGTCTCGCGCGCGACGGCGCAGCGAATGCACGCGTTTCCGGCGGGGGAGGCAAAGCCGAATCTTCTGATCATGGTGACGCCGAAAACCCGATCGGCATCCGGCACGCCGATGAAGCTGATCACGGCGGAGGACGTCCGCTATGCGATGTGCGACGTCAAGACGCTGAACCTGATCCCGAACGTGCTCGCAAACGAGCGCGCAAAGGAATGCGGCGCGGATGAGGCGGTCTTTGTGCGGAACGGGTTTGTGACCGAGGGATCGCATACGAACGTTCATATCCTGAAGGACGGCGTTCTCTGTACGCATCCGACCGACCGGTACATCCTTCCGGGCGTCACCCGCGCGATCCTGCTCGGGCTTTGCAAAGGATGTTCGATCCCCGTTTCGGAGCAGGCGTTCGCAAAGGATGCGCTGTTTTCGGCGGATGAGGTTTTGATCACATCGAGTACGCTGGGCGTGCGCCGCGCGGAAACGATCGACGGGATCGCGGTCGGCGGCAGGGACGAAGCACGGTATCAGAGGATCCTGCAGGCATATGAACGGCGTTTTTCTGAGGAAATGAGGGTATGAAACAAGCAAGAACGGAAGCGGATCGGCAGAGGCGCGAGCATGCGCTTTGGTTTACCGTTTTGAAATTCGGATTGCCTGTGTTTGCGGCGATGATTGCCGCGCTCTTTGTGCTGGTTTGCGTCGCATACGGCAGAGTGCGCTCGATCGTCACGATCGAACTGGGAGAGAATTCGCCGGAGGCAAGCGCGTTTTTGCGCTCGGACGCCTTCGACGCGCGGTACCGTTCCGAACCGGAGATCCGGTATAAAAAGGCGGGGGATTACCGCCTGTACATTCTGACGGGGAATATGAGCGTTCCCGTACGCCTGCAGGTGAAGGATACGGTATCCCCTGCGGCGGATGCGGCGGAAACGACCGTCCCCGTGAACCGGACACTGACTCCGGACAAGCTGATCCGGAATCTGAAGGATCAGAGCGTTGTGAAGATCTCGTTTGAGAACGCGCCGGCATTCGGTACGATCGGCGATTACGATGCGGTCGTTCTTCTGGAGGACGAAAGCGGAAATACCGCGCGCGTGAACGTTCCCGTTCATGTGCGCGCCGCGGTCGACGAAGTGATCTGCGAGGCGGGAGATCCCGTGCCGGAGCAGAGGACGTTTCTGATCGGCACGTATGAAACCGTGGAGATGACCGAGATCACGGAAGCGATGATGCACGAACCGGGCGAGTATCCGATCGGCATCACGGCGGACGGCACGGAAACGGGAAGCCGGCTTGTCGTGCGCGATACGGTCCCGCCGACGGCAAACGGAACGACGCGCGTCGTTCTGCCGGGCGAGGAGGTCACGCCCGACATGCTGGTGAGCGGATTGTTTGACGAGACCGAGGTCAAAGCCTCGTTTGTATCGGCGCCGGATCCCGAAGTCCGCACGCCGCAGACGATCGGGATCGAGCTGGTCGACCGCGGCGGCAACGAAACGACGGTCACTTCGACCGTGCTGTACTCGAGCATTGCGCCGGTGAAGATCGAAGCGCGCAGATCGCCGCTGGAGGTGACGGAGCTGATCGCGGGAGGGGATGCGGCCGACGCCGCGCTTTCCGAGACGTTTGTGCCGAGTGTTCCCGGCACATACCTGATCCCGGTGACGGTCGGCGGAGAGCAGAACCTTGCGGTGGTCGAGGTCGAGGATACGACGCCGCCGGTCATTGCCGTGCAGAAAACGGACGGCTTCACAAATACGCCGCTTCCGCCCGAAGCGCTGGTGTCTGCGGAAGACGTCACGGAAACGGTCCTGAGCTACGCGGATGAGCCGGATTGGTCGATCGAATCGCAGGAGGTAACGGTGACCGCGGTCGACGTATGCGGAAACCGCAGCGAGAAACGGTTCACGCTTACGCTGAAGCCCGATACGGAACCTCCGGTGCTGTACGGCGTCAAAAACCGGTTCTGCTACGTCGGCGAGCCGGTGTCGTATCTTGCCGAGGTGTCCGCAACGGACAACTGCGACGAGGAGGTCAAGATCGAGGTCGACGCTTCGGAGGTCGACGATTCGCGCAGAGGCAATTACAGGGTCACGTATTCGGCGACGGACCGTGCGGGCAACACGGTCAGAAAGACGGTCACGTTCAAGTTCATTCGCGCGAAGGTCGACGACGACGAGGCGCAGGAGATCGCGGATAAGATCATCGCCAAGATCCTGACGGACGACATGACGCTTGCCGAGCAGATCGAGGCGATCTATAACTATGTGCACAACCACATAACGTATAATCCGAAGTCCAACAAGCAGGATTGGCGGAGCGAAGCGGTACGCGGTCTGACCACGGGCAAAGGCGATTGCTTTACATCCTATTCGGCGGCGCGGCTGCTGCTTGAACAGACGGACGCGCAGTTTCTGAGCGTGCAGCGCGCGGGCGCCAATACGCATCACTACTGGTTGCTCGTCAATATCGGTACCGGCTGGTATCATTTCGATCCGAGCTGCGTGGGCGCTTCCAGACGGCGCTGCTTTATGTGGACGACCGAGCAGACGAGACGGGTCAGCAAAACCTACTGGGGATTCAACGAGTCTCTGTATCCGCCGGTTGCAACCGAACCGTACAACGGAGGGAAATGAGATGAAAACGGTCCTTGGATTTCTGGATCGTCAGCTTCGGAACCGTCCGGAAAAGCCGATGCTCAAAGATGAGCGGGAAACGCTGACGTTCGCCGAAACGCATGCGCGCGCCGAGGCGATCGGTTCCGCGCTTCTGAAGCGCGGCGCGGACCGCGAGCCGATCCTTGTCTTTATGAAACGCAGCGCCGCCATGATCGCAGCGTTCTTCGGCGTATGGAAGGCGAACTGCTTTTACGTGCCGGTCGACGCCGAGATGGGAGAGACGCGCATCCGCTCGATCCTCGAACGGGTAAAGCCGCGGTTTGCGATCCGGGACGAATCCGCCGACGCGCTGCTGTCTGCCTGCGGATTCACGGGCGAAGCGCTGGACGCTTCCGCGCTGCTTTCGGAGCCTGCCGACACGAAGCTTCTCGAAGCGGCGGCGCGGAAAACGCTCGATTCCGATCCCGCATATCTGGTGTTCACAAGCGGATCCACCGGCGCTCCGAAGGGCGTCGTGGGCGTGCACCGCGCCGTGCTCGACTACGCGGAGCAGATCACAAATGCGCTGCGCGCCGACGAAACCGACGTGTTCGGCATGCAGGCGCCGCTGTATGTGGACGCCTGTCTCAAAGAGATCCTGTCCGCGCTGAAATGCGGTTCAAGCGTCGTGCTCGTGCCGAAAAAGCTGTTCATGACGCCGGTGCCGCTCGTGGAGTTTCTGAACGCGCATCGGATCACGGCGCTGTGCTGGGTCGTGCCCGCGCTGACGCTGATCTCCGCGCTGCACACCTTCGACGCGGTAAAGCCGCAGTACCTGAAAACCGTTGCGTTCGGCAGCGAGGTCATGCCGCCGAAGCAGCTCAGGATCTGGCAGGCGAACGTTCCCGCGCGGTTTCTGAATCTGTACGGACCGACCGAGTGCACCGGCATGTCGTGCTTCTATGAGGTCGACCGCACGTTCGCGGACGACGAGCGCGTTCCGATCGGACACGCGTTCGACAACACCGAGATCTTTCTGATCGACGAAAACGGCGCGCGCGCTTCCGAGGGCGAGATCTGTATCCGCGGCACGGCGGTGTGTCACGGCTACTACCGCGATCCGGAGCGCACGAAAAACGCGTTCGTGCCAAATCCGCTGAATCCCGACTACCCGGAAACGGTCTACCGCACCGGCGATCTCGGACGGATCAACGAACGCGGCGAGCTTGAGTTCATCGGGCGAAAGGACGATCAGATCAAGCATATGGGTCACCGCATCGAGCTCGGCGAGCTGGAGGCGGCGGCAAGGACGGTCGACGGCGTGACCGCGGCATGCGCGGTGTTCGACCGCGCGCACAGCGTGCTGGGACTGGTCTATGCCGGAACGGCGGACCGGGCGGGGATCCTGAACGGGCTTCGCGCAAAGGTCCCCGAATATCTGCTGCCCAAGCGGACGCTGTGCGTGGACGCGCTGCCGCTCACCGAGAACGGCAAGACCGACCGCAAGGCGGCAACGACACTTTTATTCCGATAGGAGGAACGATGGAACAACTGCTGGACATCTTACGGGAGCTGCATCCCGAAACGGATTTTGAAACGGAGACGCGCCTTGTCGACGGCGGCATCCTCGCCTCGTTCGACATCGTCATGCTGATCACGCGGATCGAGGAGGAATTCGACGTCGTGATCCCGGCGAAGGACATCGTGCCCGAACACTTCAATTCCGCCGAGGCGCTGTATCGACTGATCACAAGGATCGCGGAGCAGGACGACTGATGCTGTTTCCTTCGTGGGCGTTTCTTCTGTTTCTGGCGGTACTCGTGCCCGTGTACTTCCTCGTGCCGAAACGGATCCAATGGATCGTGCTGCTGATCGCGAATGCAGTCTTTGTCTGCATTGCGGGTCTTTTGGGCGCGGTCTTTATGGCCGTGACGGTTGCGACGGTGTACGGCGCGACGCGGTTTTTCGACGCGTCGTTTGCCCGGCAGAGGGAAACGCTTGCCGCCATGAAGGCGACGCACACGAAGGAGGAGCGCAAACGGAAACGGCTCTCGTTTGAACGGCGCAGGCGGCTTGTGCTGATCGCGGCGCTGGTCGTGAACATCGGCATCCTGTTCGTGCTGAAATACGGCGCGGCGATCGGCAGGATTACCGCAGGGATCTTCGGTACCAAGGCGTTCGGACAGGACCTTGCGCTCACGATGGGGATCTCGTTCTATACGTTCTCCACGGTGGGCTACCTGCTCGACGTGTACCGCGAGTCGATCCCGGCGGAAAGGAACCCCTTGAAGCTTGCGCTGTTCACCTCGTTTTTCCCGCTTCTGGTGCAGGGACCGATCACGCGGTTCGAGACGGTGGGCAAATCGCTTACGGCGCCGCATTCGTTCGACGGAAAACGGTTCCTGTCCGCGTCCCTGCGCATCGCGTGGGGCTACTGGAAAAAGCTGATCGTCGCAGACCGGCTGCTCGTTGCGGTGAAAGCGCTCTGCGCAAAGCCGGACGTATACCGCGGCGATTTCATCTTCGTCGAGATGCTCTTATACGCCGCGTGCCTCTATGCGGATTTCACCGGCGGCATCGACATCACGATCGGCGTCGGCGAGATGCTGGGCGTCACGGTCGAGGAAAATTTCTTCCGTCCGTACTTCTCCAAGAGCATCGCCGAATACTGGCGCCGCTGGCACATCACGCTCGGCGAATGGTTCAAGCGCTACGTCTACTATCCGCTGTCGGTTTCAAAGCCGATGCGCGATCTTTCCAAGGCGACGCGAAAGCTCGGCGCCGGCGTTTCGCGGCGGGTGCCGGTGTATCTGGCAACGATCCTCGTCTGGGCGCTGACCGGCGCGTGGCACGGCAGCAACCTGACGTTCCTTGTCTGGGGTATTCTGAACGGCGTCGTGATCCTGCTTTCCGAGGAGCTGAAGCCGCTGTACGCGCGGTTTCACGCAAGGTTCCCGAAGCTCACCGAAAGCACGTTCTACCGCGGGTTCACGGTGATCCGCACGGTGCTGCTTCTGTCGTCGCTGCGCATCCTCGACTGCTACGGAACGGTGCGGGAGGCGTTCTCGTCCTTCTTCTCCATGTTCACGACATGGAACTGGGGCGCGGTCTTTCGCGGCGGCGTGCAGTCGCTCGGTCTGACCTATACCGACTATGCGATCGCGGCGTTCGGCGTGCTCGCGATGTTCACGCTTTCCATGGTGCAGCGGAAGGGTGCGATCCGTCCGCGCATCTTAAAACGCGGAACGGTATTTTCCGTCTGCGTGCTGCTCGTGCTGATCGGCACGATCCTGCTGTTCGGGCGCTACGGCTTCGGCTTCGACGCCTCGCAGTTCATCTACAACCGGTTCTGAGATATGAAACGAAAGCTTTTGACCGTCGGCGGCGTGCTGCTCGCCTGCATCGTGTTCTTCGGAGCGCTTTACGCGGCTTCGCGCCTCGTTGCGCCCAAATATCACGACACGCTGACCGAGGGGCATCTGACGGGGGAGTATTACCGCGAGACGACGGATCACGACGTGCTGTTCATCGGCGATTGCGAGGTGTTCGAGCACTTCTCGCCGGTCACGCTGTACAACGAATACGGGATCACGTCCTTTATTCGCGGCGGCGCGCAGCAGCTCGTCTGGCATTCGTATTACCTCCTGGAGGACGCGCTGAAAACCGAAACGCCGAAGGTCGTTGTTTACAACGTGCTTGCGCTGAAGTACGGCGAGCCGCAGTCGGAGGCTTACAACCGCCTGAATCTGGACGGCATGCGCTGGGGCGCCGCGAAGATCGGCGCGATCGGGGCGAGCATGACCGAGGGCGAGGATTTTATGAGCTATGTATTCCCGCTTCTCCGGTATCACGACCGCATCGACAAGCTGACGAAGGAGGACCTTGCGTACTGGTTCTCGGACGGCGAGCCGGTCTCGTTCAAGGGCTATGTGATGCACACGGGCGTCAACCCGGCGACGGAAACGCCGCAGGAGCGGTACGATCCGAAGCTTCCGGGAAGCAGCATGGAATGGCTTTCAAAGATGGCGGACCTGTGCGAAGAAAAAGGCGTTTCGCTCGTGCTGATCAAATCGCCGTCGATCTGGCCCGTGTGGCATCCGGAATGGGACGCCGAGATCGAAGCGTTTGCAAAATCGCGCGGATTGCGGTATGATAATATGATCGCGGAAAACGACGCGATCGGCGTCGATCTGCAGACCGACACGTACGATCAGGGACAGCACCTGAATGTGGACGGCGCGGAGAAACTGTCGCGCTGGTTCGGCGCGGTTCTGCGGGACGCATACGGTCTTACGGACCATCGGGGCGAAGCGGTTTACGACGCGGATTACGCGCGCCTTACCGAACGCTATGAACAGGAAAAACAACGGTTACGATCGGAGGAACACTGATATGAAACGAGCGACGATCCTGATGCTTGCCGTGCTTTTGCTCGCGGCGCTCGGCTGCGGCGGAATGAACGAGTCGACGGACGATCCGAATGTGGTCTTCGTGGATCCGAACGCGGTGCGCGGCGGCGAGTACGGGGATCTGTATTTTGAAGCGAACGGCGTGCGCTTCGGCATCTATGACGAGGCGGAAACGGTCCTTTCCGCGCTGCCCGCCTATCGCAGCACCTTCACGGGAGAGACCTGCGCCTTCGACACGGCGGACGTTTATTACTATTACGCCGGATACCAGATCCTGACGAACGAGATCGACGGAGTCAGCCGTATCACGTCGATTTCGATTGCGGACGACACGGTCAGGACGCCGCAGGGACTGTATATCGGCATGACCGAAGCGGACGCCGCGGAGGCGTTTCCCGCGCTGCGCGACGCCGGATGGAATCTGACCGACGGATCCGCGAAGCTGACTGTCACGTTCGTTGACGGCACGGTGACGGGGATCGTCTACAGCCCTTCGATCGCGGAAGACTGAGTATGAAGAAACGGATTGTCTGCATCCTGATCCTTTGTCTGCTGCTTTGTGCGTGCGATCCGGGCAGCGGGACCGGGGCTGCCGTTCCGGAAACGGCGCCCGCGCCGACGCCGGAACCGACCGCGCCTGCGGCAGAGGAGGAGATCGTCGTATCCGTGGTCGAAACGCCCGTGCCGACGTTCCCGCCGACGCCGGAACCGACGCCGACGCCGGAACCCACGCCGGAACCCACGCCCACGCCGGAACCGACGCCCACGCCTTCGCCCACGCCCACCGGGCTTCTGGGCGGACGGTTTGCGGAGATGTTCTCCGAAACGCCGGTGCTGGAGGAGCGGAGCTACCGCAGCAAATCGATCGGCATCAGAATCGAGAGCTTTACGGAGACCAATAAAAAGAAGGAAACGACGACCTGGTACGTCGCGGACATTTACCTGCAGGATGTGACGCTGCTGCGCACGGCGGCGGCGAACGACGATTTCTCGAGGCGGTACACGAAGACGGTCGAGAAGATCGCGTCAAACGTCGGGGCGCTGCTGGCGATCGACGGCGACACGTATTCGCATCTCAAGGACGGCATCGTGATCCGGAACGGCGAACTGTACCGGAAGAAGCTGACCAAAAAGACGGATATCTGCGTGCTGTACCGCGACGGACGTATGGAGACGAAGAAATACGGCACGTTTACGATCGACGAGATCCTTGCGGAGGATCCGTGGCAGGCGTGGAGCTTCGGACCCGCGCTGCTCGACGAGGACGGGCACGCGAAGACGATCCGGCATCAGCTTTCGTATGAGAATCCGCGCTGTGCGATCGGGTACTACGAACCGGGGCACTACTGCTTTGTGATCGTCGAGGGACGGCTGAAGGGCATGACGGACGGCATGACGCTCGACCGGCTCAGTCAGCTGATGGAGGAGCTCGGCTGCAAGGTCGCGTACAATCTGGACGGCGGCGCGTCGGCGGTCATGTACTGGGTGGACGGAATCATTTCGAAGTGCAGCAACAAGGGTCGCACGGTCAGCGACATCATCTACATCCTTCCGGAAGCCGAACAGCCGGAGGAGACTGCGTCGCCGGTCGATACCGAAGTCCCGGAGGAAACGCCGGAGGGATAAACGCATTGTGTGAGAGAAGGATTTATGCGTAAAGAGATCAAAGAATTCATTGGAAAAGGAATCGGAAAACGCTGCGCTGCGCTGCTGTTTGCCGCTTTGCTGCTGTGTACGGGCTGTGCACAGGACCGCACGGAACAGACCGCCGCTTCCGCGGCGCCGGTTTTAACCGGGAATACGCCTGCGGCTGCGGAAGCGGAAACGGCGGAGACCGTCGATTTTGTGGCGCCGGAGATCGTGACGCCTGCGCCGACGCCGACGCCCGAACCTACGCCGGAACCGACGCCGACGCCGGAACCAACCCCAACGCCGGAGCCCGATCCGATCGCAAAGGAATGGATCGCGCAGGACGGCGCGTTTTCGCTGCGGCTTGATCCGGACGGAAGCTACCGGGCAGCGTACGGCGATCGGGAAGCGACCGGCACGTATGCCGCAAAGGACGGCTTTCTGACCTTTACCGACCGGGACGGGCGCGCCGATACCGTACCGTATACCATGGACGGGCTGACGCTGACCGCGGCGTTTCCGGGACAGATCCCGCTGACGCTCCGGGCGGCGGACGGGAACGCGTTCGCGGTCGAGGCGGAACCGATGGGAACCTATGCGCCGGATGCGGCGGCAGCGCCGGAGATCGCGTTTGCGTATGTGAATGCGGCGATCGTCACCGTGGAAATGCGGAACGGCGCGATCGCGGGGGACTATTGCTTTACGTGCCTTTCGACGCCGCCGTCCGAACAGTCAGCCGACTGGATTTCGGTGCACGCGTCGGTGTTCCGCGTGTTCAAGTACGACGGCGCGTACAACATCTTTGTGCGCGACGAACAGGGGAACGTCAGCGCGCCGTATCCGATCCGGGTCGATTCCGGGTATACGTACAACATCCGCTCCGAGGGACTGACGTGGCTGCAGACTCCTTTAAAGGAAACGGTCGAAGCGGCGGGCAGCTCGGTGGAAGCGTTGGAGGACGCGATCACAAGGGACATTGCCGAAGCGGGCTTCTATACGCGTGAAGGCGGCGTGACCTCGGCGGTCTCGGCGGTTTCGCACATGGCGGAGCTCGGATATTCGATCCCGTATCAGGGCGGCGGCAAGTATCAGGACGAGCACGAATGGGGGCTGAATCCCGCGTGGGGATCGAAGCTCGACCATCCGACCAAGGACGGCAACGGCAAGTATTATTACTCCGGCATGCAGTGCGTCGGCTCGATCACATGGGCGATGAAGCAGGCGGGGCTGAATACCAACAACGCGTCCACCGGCTGGAAGATCGGTCAGCTCGGCGCGATCAACCGGGGCAACGACAACAAGATCAAGTACAACAAAGCGCGGAGCGGAGATTTTGTGCAGGTCAACGCGCATTATGAGCTGGTCGTGGACCGGCTCGACACGAACGGCGACGGCGAAGCGGATTCATACCTGCTGTACGAGATGTGCGCGCCGCATCTGACGTTTCTGATCCTGACGTTCCGCACGATGCGCGGCAGAGAGTTCTTCAACATGGACGGGCTCTATCACAACACCGGGCGATTGAGCGCGAAGAATCGCTTCTGGCAGACCTACTGGATCCCGACCGAGGCAATGCCGGAACGCATGCAGACCGCTTACGCCGCGGCGGATCAGAACCGCGCGCTCGACCGCCTGATGCGCGCGACCGGACTGGTCGGCGCGGAGGAGCATTCGATCGTCAGATAACAATAAAAAAACAGGAGACCGCATAAAAAGCGGTCTCCTCAGGCTGTCGTAAAAGGGGTCAGACCGTTTGCGACGATATGTTTCGAATGAACACTTGCAGGATGAAAGGGCACAAAAATGCCCTTTCTTTCTATTATTTCGTCGCAAACTATCCGTGTTTTCACTCAGTCGCATACTTTAGTATAGCTCCATCGTGAAAACACGAATTCTGCCACCCTTCCCAACAGCCTGCTCAGCTTGTCAAAAGGTTTTTTGACAAGCTGAGGAGACCGCATAAAAAGCGGTCTCCTTTATCGGTTTTGGGATCAGAGGAAGCGCGATTCGATCATCGAGAGCAGCGTTTCCTTTTCCACACCGAGCGCCTTTGCGTCGTCGACGAGCGTGTCGATCGCGGCGGAAAGCCGCGCGTCCACCTTGTTCTGGCGGTGCGTTTCGTTGATCGGCGCGACGAAGCATCCGCTGCCCGCGCGGGTCAGAAGGTATCCGTCGCGTTCGAGCATCTCCCACGCGCTTCGCACGGTGATCATGGAAACGCCGAGCTCCTTCGATACCGTGCGGATCGGCGGCAGCGGCGTCCCGGGGGCAAGCACCCCCGAGAGCACGTCGCTTGCGATCTGATCGTATAGCTGCCGGTAGATCGGCGTTTTGTCGTTCGGATTGACGGAAAGCCTCATTGTACGTTAACCTTATCGTAACGTTTCACGGAGATGCGCGCCGCAAGGAATGTGCAGACCGCATAGATCAGCAGTCCCGCGCCGAACAGGATGCCCTGTACGGTCCACGCCTTTGCGGTCTGCGGGAAGCAGTCGATGTTCTCGCTGATGAAGCGGAAGAACGCGGGCGCCGAATCGTTTCCCGCCATCGTGCCGGAAGCGATCATCAGACCTTCGATCAGCATCAGCCAGATCCACACGCCGATCGCGCCCTTCAGGAACGACGAACCCGCCTTGTAGCCGGTCTTATAGAAGCTCGGCAGGAAGATCAGGTTGAAGATCGCAAACAGCACGAGCGCGAAGGCAAGGAGCGAAAGGCTGTGATCCGTGCCGCCTGCGTTGTGCTCCGGCATTGAAACGAGCGCGAACGCGCACATGCCCGCCATCAGAAGAAGGTCGATCGCCTGAATGATCACGACGAAAAGCACGCGCGCCCGGACCGCCTGCGCTTTACTCACCGGCAGCATCGCGGTGTACATCGCGTCGCCGTTTTCGCGCGCGGTCTGGAAGATGAAGAAGATCGCGTTGCAGACGAAAAAGCAGGAAACGAGATACGGATAGTTCGGGATCAGCAGCATCAGAATGAGCCCGAGATAGATGAACACCGTTGGGTGCAGACAGAGCTTGAGTTCTTTATTCAGCAGCGCTTTCATGGCCGTCCTCCCTTTCCATGTAGATCATAATGGATTCCATATCCGCCGGGGCGATCTTTAAGCCTTCGGCGCGTTCGGCGTTCCCGCGCGTCATCAGCCCCGTAAAGCCGAACGCATGCGCGCGATAACCGATCAGATCATGGCGGTACTGTTCAAGCTGTTCCGCTTCGCCGGAGACAAGCCGGTAGGCGTCCTTGAAGCTGTCCGCGTCGGTCGAGGTCAGGATCCTGCCGCCCTTGATGTACGTGATGTAGTCCGCGCACTTCTCGAGGTCCGAGATGATGTGCGTCGAGAACAGGATGCTGTGCTCGCCGTCCTCGATGATGTCGCGGAAGATGTCCAGAAGCTCATCGCGGGAGACGGGGTCGAGCCCGCTCGTCGGTTCGTCGAGGATCAGCAGCTTCGCCTTGTGCGACAGCGCCAGCGCCAGAGCAAACTTCACGCGCATGCCCTGCGAAAGCTCGGAGACCTTCTTCTCGGGATCGAGCGCGAAGCGAGAGAGAAGCGTCTGATACGTTTCCTCGTCCCATTCCTCATAGAATGCCTTCGTCACCGCGGCAATCGACTTGAGCTTTTTGCGCTTGTAATAGTTGAATTCGCCGAGCACCAGACCGATTTTCTTCTTGCAGGCGGTCTCGTTCGCAAAAAGGTCCTGTCCCTCGAACAGCACCGTGCCGCTGTCCGCATGGACGAGGTTTAAAACGCTCTTGATCGTTGTGGTCTTGCCCGCGCCGTTGCGTCCGATAAAGCCCATGATGCTGCCTTCCTCAACGTCAAAGCTGACGCCGTCCAAAAGAAAGCTCGGATATTGCTTGCGGAGATCTTTGATTTCAAGAATCTTCATATGCCCTCCTTAATTGTGCTTACTGTGCATACACAATTATAACGCTTTATACACGGTTGTCAAGAGGTATTTCAAAAAAACTTCGTTGACTTTTTACCGTGTGTTTTATATAATCGAAAAAAAGAAACAAAAGGAGAAAAGGATCAATGGCATTTTGCAATAACTGCGGCGCCGAGCTGAAAGACGGCGTCAAATTCTGCGGAGAATGCGGGGCGCGCGTAAGTTCGGAAACACCGGTTCCGGTCCGGCAGTTGACGGATTTACCGGAGGAGAAACAGCCGGCAGATCAGCCTGTACAGCCCGTTTGGGCGCAATATGTGGGACAGATGCCGGGACAGACGAACGGTACCGCTCCGCAGACGTTTTATGTGCCGAAGCGGCCGCTGGGCAAGGGCGGCGGCGTGACGATGATCGTATTCGGTTCGATCCTGATCTTCAGCTTTTTGTGCGGTGTGATCAGTATGTTTGCGAGCGACGAGGCAACGGTGGCGGGGATCTTGAGCCTCATTCTGACCTGTCTTGCCGGCGGCGTGCTGCTGCTTGCCTTCGGTATTCGCAAGATCAAAAATGTCAATCGGTACAACGCGAACCTGTGAATCGATTGTCGTGCCGGCATCAAACACCGCGGAGTGCGGTATACTGAAATAAAACAACGGAGGATTTCATCATGAAACGATGGTTTGCTTTCCTGCTTGCGGCATTGCTGCTGATGTTCGCCGGATGCGCTCATTCTCAGACGGATCAGAACGCGTCGGAGTCTGCGGATTCGCAGGGCGAGGCGGGCCTTTCGTTCGATACGGTAACGGTCTTCGGCGATCCGATCAGCACGGAAAACCTGCACGAATACGATCTCGTGATCGTCAACTGCTGGGCGGAGTGGTGCGGTCCGTGCGTCGGCGAAATGCCGGAGCTCGAACGCATCCATCAGGAATATCCGAACGTGCTGCTGATCGGCATGCTGTCGTTCTCGGATAACGTGGACGGCGCAAAGGCGACGATTTCCGACACGGGCGTGACCTATCCCGTGATACTGCCCGCCGGTACGCTCGTGAAGCTGCTGGAGCGGTTCGACGCCATCCCCTCGACGGTGTTCTATGACAACACGGGGAAAGAGATCTCGGACCCGGTCATCGGCAGCCGGAGCTACGAGGAATGGAAAGCGATCATTGAGGATCTGCTCCCGTGAAGCGCACCGTTCGCATCTGCATCTTTACCGTGCTTGCGCTTGCGGGCACGGCTTTTCTGCTGTACGGAATCTATTTAAACCAGGTCTCGTCCGTATTGAACAAAGCGACGCATATCTGTCTGGAGTGTATCGGCATTGGCTAAGGCAAAACGTGTAAAAGGGGAATGGAAGCGGCTCACTGTGCAGGCGGCGGCGTTCCTCCTGCAGAATCCAAAGCTGCATCGGTTCTTTCTCGGCACGATCGAGCAGGGCAAAACCAAATCCGTCTGCGTACCCGGGCTGAACTGCTATTCCTGTCCGGCGGCGATCGGCGCGTGTCCGATCGGTTCCCTGCAGGCGTCGCTTTCCGGCGGGTATAAAAAGCCTGCGTTTCCGTTCTATGTGCTTGGGTTTCTGCTGTTGTTCGGGCTGACGCTCGGGCGCTGGATCTGCGGATGGCTCTGTCCGTTCGGATGGGTGCAGGACCTCGTTTATCGCATCCCGTTCTTCAAAAAAATCCGGACATTTCCGTATGAACGGTTCTTGCGGTGGCTCAAGTACGCCGTGCTCGGCGTGCTGGTGATCGGGCTGCCGCTGCTTTCCGCGTTCAAGGGCGTGCTCGTGCCGTGGTTCTGCAAGATCCTGTGCCCGGCGGGGACACTGTTCGGCGGGATCCCGCTTGCGATCACAAAGTACGGATCGCAGATCGGCTTCTATTTCTGGTGGAAGGTCGGCGTGCTTGCGGCGCTTCTGCTGCTTTCGCTGCTCATTTCGCGTCCGTTCTGCCGCTATCTCTGCCCGCTCGGCGCGATCTACGGCATGTTCAACCGGATCGCGCTCGTGCACCTCGACTATGCTTCCGGAAAGTGCGTGGACTGCGGCAAGTGCGAAACGGTCTGTCCGATGGGCATCGACCCGAAAGCACAATTCAACTCGGCGGAGTGCATCCGCTGCGGACGCTGCGCGCGCTCCTGCCCGGTCGACGCGCTGCATGTGCGGTTCGGCTTGCGGATGAAAAACGATTCTCACAAAAAATCCACAATATAACGCTTGCAAAATCCGCAAAACGTGATAGGATAGCAGGCGAACAAACGACGGGGGTTCCCCAAGGAAAGAAGGAAGAAGTATGACAAAGATCGATATTTTCAGCGGCTTTTTAGGCGCAGGCAAGACGACGCTCATCAAAAAGCTGATCGCGGACGGTTTCAACGGCGAAAAGCTCGTGCTGATCGAGAACGAATTCGGCGAGATCGGCATCGACGGCGCATTTTTGCAGGAGGCGGGCATCGAGATCACGGAGATGAACTCCGGCTGCATCTGCTGCAGCTTAGTCGGCGATTTTTCCAAAGCACTCAAAAAGGTGCTGGACGAGTTTCATCCGGACCGCATCCTCATCGAGCCGTCCGGCGTCGGAAAGCTTTCTGACGTTAAGCGCGCGGTCAGCGGCGTTCTCAATGACGACGTCGTGATCAACAGCTGCATCGCGGTCGTCGACGCCAAGAAGGCGCGCGTCTATCGCAAGAACTTCGGCGAGTTCTACGTGAACCAGATCGAAGCCGCGGACTGCGTCATCCTGAGCCGCTCGCAGGACGTTTCCGAAGAGCGTCTCAGGGAAGTTCTCGACATGGTGCGCGAACTGAACCCGGAGGCGACGGTCGTCGCTGCGCCGTGGGACCAGCTTGCGGGCAGCGAGCTTGTCAAGGCGATCGAGAGCCGCGACACGCTGAAGGCGCACATGGAGGCGCTGAAGGCGGAGCATCGGCATCACCACGACGACGAGGAGTGCGACGATCCGGAATGCGAGTGCCATCACCACCACCATCACGACGACGATGACGAGGACGAGGAGCACGAGTGCTGCCATCATCACCACCATGACGACGATGATGAGGACGAGGAGCACGAGCATTGCCATCACCACCACCATGACGACGATGACGAGGACGAGGAGCACGAGCACCATCATCATCACCACCACGATGAGGACGAGTGCGACGATCCGGAATGCGAGTGCCATCACCACCATCACGACGATGAGGACGACGAGCACGAGCACCATCACCATCATCACCACCACGGACACGACGCGGACGAAGTGTTTTCTAGCTGGGGCGTCGAGACCATGCACCGCTTCACCGAGGACGAGATCCGTAATAAGATCGCGAAGCTCGACGATACGGCGACCTACGGCACGGTGCTTCGCGCAAAGGGCGTGGTGCCCGCTGCGGACGGTGAGAAGTGGATCCACTTTGACCATGTTCCCGGCGAGGTCGAGATCCGCCGCGGCGCTGCGGGCTTGATCGGGCGGCTTTGCGTGATCGGCTCCAAGATGAACGAGGAAGCGCTGAAGGCGCTCTTTACGGAGTAAGCGCCATGATGCTTCCGGTCTTCTTATTCACGGGCTTTCTCGACGCGGGCAAGACGACGTTCTTACAGTCGATGCTCGAGGATCCCGGCTTCAACGAAGGGCAGCGCACGCTGGTCATCCTGTGCGAGGACGGCGAGGAGGAGCTTGTTCCTTCGCGCTTTTCGATCAACAACGTCACGATCCAGAAGGTCGAGGACCAGTCCGAGCTGACGCAGGGCAATATGATCCTGTGGGGACGCAAGGCGGCGGCGTCGCGGATTATGATCGAGTACAACGGCATGTGGCAGATGAACGACCTCTTCGACCGCCTGCCCGAAAACTGGGGCATCGCGCAGGAGACGATGATGGTCGATGCTTCGACGATCGCGGCGTTCAACGCGAACATGCGGCAGCTTGTCGTGGACAAGCTCAATACCGCCGAGCTCGTCATCTTTACGCGCGTCGAGCCGGAACAGGATAAGATGGAGCTGCACAAGCTCGTGCGCGGGATCTCCCGCGGGGCGCAGATCGTGTACGATCTCACCGACGGCACGAGCGTGGAGGACGACATCGAGGATCCGCTTCCGTTCGACATCAACGCCGATATCGTCGAGATCGCCGACCGCGACTATGCGCTGTTCTATCGCGATCTCGTCGACGAACCCGCAAAGTACGAGGGCAAGACCGTGCGCTATAAGGGGCTTTGCGCAAACAACATGCGCATGCCGAGGGATACGTTCCTTGCCGGGCGGCACATCATGACCTGCTGCGAGGCTGATATCGCCTACTGCCCCTTGGTGTGCAAGTGGGACCGCGCAAAGTCGGTCAAGCATAAAAGCTGGGGGATCGTCGAGGGCACGATCCACGAGAAGTTCTC
>CADAPG010000027.1 GCA_902789675.1 uncultured Eubacteriales bacterium | reverse complement strand
CTTCTCACCGGCGCGGATTCTTACGATATGACGGGAGAATGGGTATGAATACGGCAAACAAGCTGACGCTCCTGCGGATCCTTCTGATCCCGCTGTTCATCCTCGCGCTGCTTCTTCCCAACGTGTGGCAGGGGTTTGCGCCGTATGCGCACTGGGTTGCTGCAATGATCTTCCTCGCCGCTGCGATCACCGACATACTCGACGGAAAATACGCCAGAAAGCACAACGTCGTGACCGATTTCGGCAAGCTGATGGATCCGACCGCGGACAAGATCCTGATCGTCGCCGCGTTTGTGATGCTCTCCTGCTCGACCGACGCCGCGCATCCGAAATACCTTTTGCATCCGGTCGTCACGATCGTCTTTATCGCGCGGGAATTTCTGATCTCCGGCATTCGGCAGATCGCCGCGTCGAAGGGCGTTGTGATCGCCGCAGGAAAGCTCGGCAAATGGAAAACGACGTTTCAGGATATCATCGTCATTGCGCTTCTGCTCTATGATGAATTCCCGTTTCTGTACCTCAACCCGTATCTGAGGTATCTGATCGAAGCGCTCGTCTATGTCGCGCTTGCGCTGTCGATCGTGTCCGCCATTGAATACATGATCAAAAACAAAGGAGTGATCGATTTCCATGATTGCTGAACTGATCTGCGTCGGGACCGAGCTTCTGATGGGGCAGGTCCTGAACACCAACGCGCACTTCATTGCAAAGGAGCTTGCGCCGTCCGGCATCGATATGTATCATCAAATCGTGGTCGGCGACAATCCGAAGCGGCTCACGGAGGCGATCGAGACCGCGCTGTCCCGCGCCGACGTCGTGCTGCTGTCCGGCGGGCTCGGTCCGACGGACGACGATCTGACCAAGGAAACCGTCGCAAAGGTCATGGGCAAGGAGCTCATTCTGTACGAAGACGAGTGGAAAAAGATCGTCTCGTATTTTGAGAGCAAAGGCCGCACCGTTGCGCCGAACAACAAGAAGCAGGCGATGTTCCCCGCGGACGCGATCATTCTCGAAAATCCCAAAGGCACCGCGCCCGGCTGCATCATGGAAGCTGACGGCAAAGCTGCGATCCTGATGCCCGGACCGCCGCGCGAGCTTCAGCCGATGTTCGCAAATCTCGTCCTCCCCCGTCTGCTCGAAAAGGCGGGACACCGCTTGTATTCGCGTGAACTGCGCATCTTCGGCATGGGCGAATCGGACGTGACCTATCGGCTCGACGATCTCATCAAGCATCAGACGAACCCGACGATTGCGCCGTATGCCAAGACCGGCGAAGTCACGCTGCGCGTCACCGCGCGCTGCAAGGACGATAACGAAGGTGAAGCGCTCGTGCTGCCTGTGATTGAAACGATCAAAGCGACGCTCGGCGACGTCGTATACAACACGAACGGACGCGAGCTTGCGGAGGTATGTCATCACGCGCTGATCGAAGCGGGCAAGACGCTCGCCGTTTCCGAAAGCTGCACCGGCGGCAGACTTGCCGACGCGTTCATCAACTATCCCGGCAGCTCGGCATATTTCATCGAGGGCGACGTGACCTATTCGAACGACGCAAAGATGCGCCGTCTCGGCGTGCGGAAGGAAACGCTCGACACCGTCGGCGCGGTCTCCGAGGAATGCGCAAGAGAAATGGCGGAAGGCACGCGCAAAGCTGCCGGAACCGACTTTGCGCTGTCCACGACCGGCTATGCGGGGCCCGACGGCGGCGAACCGGACAAGCCCGTCGGCACGGTGTTTATTGCGCTTGCAAGCGCGGACGGAACGACCGTAAAGCGGCTGAATCTGTTCGGCGACCGCGACCGTATCCGGCATTCGGCGATGCTGAACGCGCTCGATCTTTTACGCAGAAAACTCTGTACGAAATAACGGACAGGTGTTATAATACAATAAACACGCAAGATTGCGAAAGAGAGGAACACGACATGTTGGAAAAAGAAAAAGCATTGGAAATTGCACTGAGCCAGATCGAAAAAAGCTTCGGCAAAGGCGCGATCATGAAGCTGGGCGACGCATCCCGCGTGCCCGTTTCCGTGATCCCGACCGGCTGCCTCGACCTTGACCTTGCGCTCGGCGTCGGCGGCGTACCGCGCGGCCGCGTCATCGAGATCTTCGGACCGGAGTCCAGCGGTAAAACCACCATCGCGCTGCACATCGTCGCGCAGGCGCAGAAGGCGGGCGGCACCGCCGCGTTCATCGACGCGGAGCACGCGCTCGATCCGGTCTACGCGGAACATCTCGGCGTGCAGATCGAGGATCTGTATGTCTCTCAGCCGGACACCGGCGAACAGGCGCTCGACATCGCGGAAGCGCTTGCAAGATCCGGCGCCATCGACGTGATCGTTATCGACTCGGTCGCTGCGCTCGTTCCGAAGGCGGAGCTCGAAGGCGACATGGGCGATTCGCACGTCGGGCTTCAGGCGCGTCTGATGTCGCAGGCACTCCGCAAGCTCACCGGCTGTGTGGCAAAGACCAACACCGTCGTGATCTTCATCAACCAGCTCCGTGAAAAGGTCGGCGTCATGTTCGGCAATCCCGAAACCACGACCGGCGGCAAGGCGCTGAAATTCTATGCCTCCGTGCGTATGGACGTACGCCGCATCGAAACGCTTAAAGCGGGCAACGAAGCGGTCGGCTCCCGCACGCGCGTCAAGATCGTCAAGAACAAGGTCGCCCCGCCCTTCCGCACCGCGGAGTTCGATATGCTCTACGGCGAAGGCATCTCCAAGGAGGGCAGCATCCTCGATATGGCGATCGACCGCCGCATCATCATCAAGTCCGGTTCGTGGTTCTCCTACGGCGATATGCGCATGGCGCAGGGCCGCGAGAACGCGCGTCTGTTCCTGAAGGACAACCCCGAGGTCTGCCAGGAGATCGAAAACAAGATCAAAGCGCAGATCGAGGAACAGCGCAAAAAGGAGGCGGAAGCCGCCGAAGCAAAGCGCCGTGCGCGCGAAGCGGCGCTCCGCGGAGACGACGATCTCGTTCCCCCGCCCGAATTCTGATCCGATATATGCAGCGATCCCGCACAACCGTGCGGGATCGTTTTTTCAGTGTTTCTTCTGCAGTTTTGTTTTATTGCCCTTCGCGTCTACAACGTAGGTGTTTTCGAGGTGCGCTTCCAGAGACTTGCGGAAATCCGCAATATATGCTTTTCTGAGGCGGTCGCGCTCCTCCGTCTCCGCTTCGGAAAGCCCTTCCGTCTTTGCTTTTCTTGCAAGCTCGTTGATCCGATCGATGTGTTCCTGCTTCATTTGTCTTCCTCCCTTGCCGTATTCTACACACATAAAAGCTGTTTGTAAAGCGTTCGACAAGAATTTACATGGATTCAATTGACATTTGCACGATTCAACGATAAACTACAAGCCATGAAGAAGTTCTTATTGATTATTGTTATGATATGTTTGCTGATCGCCTGCGGCGGCGAAACGGAACCCGCTGCGGCGACGCCCGTCCCTATTCCGGAACACACGGTCGTTCCGGCTGCGGAAGCAACGATCCATGTTGAAGATCCCGTTGCGGTCTCTGCCACCGAAGTTGCGGTGACCTTGCCGCCCGTTCCCACGCCGACGCCGGAACCGACGCCGGAGCCAACGCCTACGCCGGTACCGACGCCTACCCCGATCCCCTTCCGTGAAGACGAACAGGCGCGGAAGCTGAAGGCTTTTGCGTTTGAAACGGAAAGCTTTACGTTTGTTTCCACAAGAAGCGGCGTGCCCTCCGTTCTTGCCGAGCCGAGCCTGAGCAGCACACGTATCTCGCCTTATCCCCGCATAAATGGCGTCAATATGCACGAGTGGATCGTACTCGGAACGGTTGAAACCGAGTCCCGTACGTATTATCATCTGCGCCCCATCGGCGCGGAGGGCGACGGGTATCTTGATGTGCGCCGCGTGTTCGAAACCATGCTGGAACAGCCGGAAAACAAATATGCGGTTTTGGTTCGTCCGAACGGAATTGTGTATTCTGCGCGCACAACCGATTCTCCTGTCGCCGCCCATGCCGGTTATGAGGTCGTTCGCGTGATCGGCATCGACTCGGTGCGGGGATACGCCGCGATCCTGACCGACGATAACAAGACCGGTTACGTGGAGCTCGGACAGCTTCGCTTCCTGTCCGAAGAAGAATTCAATACCTATCTGCATCTGTCGTGCGAAGCGCCGGAAAGCTCGTTCTCGCCCGAAACACTCGTTTCCGATGCGCAGAACATGGCCGGTTCCGCCTATACGAATGCCGCCCTGTTCCTCTATGATCTGCTTCGTGCGGAAGGGCTCAAGTTCAACGCGGTCTATTACGATTTCTATCAGAAGCCGCTTGAGGACGAGGAGCTCTATCCGAAGCATCTTTACGTAACGCCGATCTACAACACGCTGCTGTTCAAGCTGTTCAACAGCGCCGGCGATCTCGTTACCTGCAACGGCAAGGAAACGGAATGGGAATACATCGGCGATTACGACGCCGTCGAGCCCGGCGATCTTCTGTTCTTCTCCGATGAAACCGGAAAAGGCAGCGCCGTGATTCCGCAGGTGGAAGTCGTCGTGCACGGTAAATATTCCGGCGACGTCACCGATTGCGGACTGTATCTCGGCGAAGGACGTATGTTGACCGTCAAAAACGGTTTTGTTACGGAAGTCGAGATCGATCCGACCGCGGCAGCTGCGTTTGATTCCGCGCGCCGCATCCATACGCAGGTCGTCGACGAGAATGCGCATCTTGTCGAATGCATGATCTCCGCAACGTATGACCGTCTCGGTACGCCGTACAATTCGTATGCGCGCACGGGAGACGCCTCCTATGACTGTTCCGGTCTCATCTGCTGGCTTTTGCGCGGATATGATTACGTGAGAGCGGATCTGCGGGAAACGACGTTTGAAATCACGGCGACCGCTTTTTCCCGTCTGGAAGAGCTGAAAAGTCCGACCAGCCGGATCACGTTCGTCGATACCGGCGTCAAGGATAAGGATGGCTTTAAAGACCTGAAGCGCGGCGATCTGATCATGCTGATGAACGAAAGCCACGGACGCGTCGGTCATATCATGATCTATCTCGGCGGCAATACCGTCATTCATTCCACGCGGATCGACGCTCGTTATCAGGGAACGCTCATTGCGCGGTTCCGTCCGCATCTGCAGGATCTGTACGCGAGTTCAAGACGCATCGGTACGATCACGCCGATCAAATAAGCTTTCCCCCTGTCTTCTGTCGACACTGCGGCCCCGCCCCCGGCATGATCCGGATCGGGGCCTTTTTTTGTGTGAACCCGAATCCTTTTTCGGAACGCAAGTTCGGAAAGCTGTAACCGATCCCGGTTTCTCCGCGTCTGTTTATATGTAAGCGCTTACAGAAGGAAGTTGAAACATGAGCAATCAAAGAAGTTATTTTGACGAAGTATATCAATCGGTGTATCGGGATCTCCTGCGATATGCGATCATCCACATGGATCGGCCCGCCGATGCGGAGGATGTGCTTCAGAATGTGTTCACCGCGTTTTACCGGCACATCTCACGGTTCGGACATCTGGACATTCTGGTTCCGAAGGCATACCTGATCCGGATGCTGCGAAGAGAGATCTCACGTGTGCAGAAAATCCAAAAGAAGGAAATGCCGACGGATTCGCCCGAAGAGGAAGCAGCATACCGGGAACCGGAGATTTCGATTGAAGATCTTGCACTGGATCGAAACATGACGGATACGATCCTGACCGCCGCGCAATCCCTGCCGGCGGAGAGCTACCGGGCTTTTGTGCTCTATTACGGTTATGGACTGTCGACTGCGGAGATTGCCCGGGAATTGAACATCGGGCGCGATACCGTCAAGGTGCGGCTTTTCCGTGCACGAAACGCCATTCGGAAACAGCTGATTGCAGAGGAGAACGACAAATGAATACAAAAGAAGAACAACTGATCTATCGGGACGCGTTGGAAAACGGTCTCTTAAGCGGAAGCCGCTGCTACAAAAAGGTCGATGCGGTGATTCGCCAAACGGAACAAGAAGAATCCATACAGAGGAAGCCGCGCCGCAGAGCGCTGCGGATCGCCGTTCTTGCCGCGGCGCTGCTGCTTGCGGGATGCGCGGTCGCCGTCGCGGCGGGTATTCTGCTCACGGGAAGCGGAAGCAGGATCGGCTTTTTCTCCGATACCGATTCGTCTGCGATCCGGGCGCAGCAGGACTATTACGAACGGCACAGCGACGCGCTTCGGGACGAAGTACTGGATGAACACGGCAATAAGATCCTGACCGTGGAGAACATCGCGATCCATAAGGACACGATCTCCATCTTTTGCAGTCTGGAGAACAAGCGGGATCAGCCTTCCATAACCCTGTCGATCAACGGCGGCGACGAAAGACAGCCTGTCCGCAGCGAACGGACCGACGTCGGAAACGGACAAAGCGTGATGACGTCTTTCCTCGTTTTCCCAAGCGTTCCGGAAAGCTGCACGATGACCGTCCGCTTTACCGATGCGGACGGAACGCTGCTTTCGGCGAAGGGTTATACGGTCGATCTCACGCAGAACAGGGACGACAGCGTTCTGATCCTGTCCGGAAAGGCCGTACAGATCAAAGGCGCGTATTCGGAAGAACCGACAGATCCGCCCTACAGACCGTACCACGATCACACGGTGACAATCGAATCGATCCGGATCGATCGGGACGGCGGCTGCATCACACTGTCCGAACCGATCCTTCCCCAGGGTCCGTACACAAACGAGGCTTATGCGGCTTGGGCAGAAGCGCGTACCGCGGCAAAGGAAGCCTTCTTCAAGGCGCATCCCGGCAGCACGGATCTGGAATGGGAGCAGAACGCGCAGGACGCGTTCCTGCGGGAAAACCCGTGCCCCCTCACAAATGAGGAAATCATGGCGCTGCAGATCGCTTACGACGAGGAGAATCCGGTTTCCTGGGATCCGTTCATCAACTTTTCCGTCACGGATGAAAACGGGATCTCCCTGATGCCGCAGCTGGAATACTATACCGGGAGCAGCGGTCAGGGACTTGCCGTCAATGAGATCCTCTTCACACCCAGAGAAGGGATGAAAGCCATCCGGCTGACGCCCCTGTACTATGCGGGTCGAACGGAAACCGTTCGCGCGATGTTTGATTCCGAACCGGCAGAAGGCGGAAAGCTGGAACTGACGTCGTTTTCCGTCGACAAACAAAAGAGGATCGTGACCGTATCGTATCGCGTCTCCGGCGTCAGGATTCTGGACTCCTTCGGAGATTTCCTTCTGAACCGTCAGGGCGAGCCGATCTGTCTGAATGCGGAGCAATCGGAAACCCGGTTTATGGACGCCGCCTCCGGGATCGTCACAACACAGTTCCGGATTCTCGATCCGGACTGGGATATGGACCAGATCGGCGGCTACGGGCAGGAATGGAGCGTCCCGTATTTGGACGAGGAGAAGACCGTTACGATTTATCTGGAACGGTAAAAAGTACAGCATAAAAGCAAAACGATGCACCTCCGGCAATCGGAGGTGCATTGCATTTATGATACCTGTCAGGCGATCCGCATCGTGCGGATCGGGTTTTCTCAGCTCAGTTTCAGACAGAAGATACGCGTCTGTTCCAGCGAGCCCGTCGTTGCGACGACAATATAGTTGTTGAACGCAACCGGCGTCGCGTCGATGCGTTCGCCGAGCTTCAGCGCATAGAGCGAATTCTCACCGGGTCTTGCCGCGTCATAGAGGCGGATGTTGCCGTCACGGTCGCAGGCAATGAGGTATGCGTCGCCGCGCGCATTGTAGATGACCAGCGGCGAGGATACGTAATCGGCGTTTCCGGTCTGCACGATCTCCCAGCGCACGGCGCCGTTCGATCGGTCAAATGCGATGATTTTTCCGCCGAATCCGTATGTCGCATTGCCTTCCGCATCGGTCGTCTGCACCGTCAATCCGTAGAAAGAACAGATCAGAAGATCGCCGATCGTTCCGTGTCCGATGTGCGGCGTCGCCTTTCCCCCGCCCTTCATGTTTTTGCCGGTGATCGGGTCGAGGATCTGAACAAATTGCCTGTTCTCCCAGACGATCTCGCCGGTCTGCGCGTTGATCTTGCGCACGTAGCAATACCCGTATCCGTTCTGCAGCGACGGGTCCTGCCGGTCCGTCTGCGATACGGTATAGACGTACACCGTTCCTGCGCTGCCGTCCTCCTCAAGCACCGGCGTGGCGTCCGAATCGCCGCCGACGTCTGTGACGAACTTCAGCTTGAGCGTATTCAGATCGACACACTGCAGGAACCCGCCGTTGTCGGTCAGATACAGATAGTTCCGGAATGCCGCTGCCGAGGATTCAAAGCCGTACGCACGCTTGTCCGCCTGCGTGATACCGGAATAACCGGTTCCTGTATAGCGATACTTGATCTTATCGCCCGGGTCGATCCAGAGATCGCCCGTTTCGGGATTGTAGCTCGTATGCAGCTCGATCATGTACAGAACGCCGTTCTCGCTCGGCCAGATCAGCGTATCGTCGATGATCAGCGGGCTGGAATCGAACGCGCACCAGTCGGAGCGGCGCGCCGTATAGTCCTTTCCGCTGACGATCGCGCGAACGGTATTGCTGCAAAGGTTGACGCCGTAGCATGCCGAACGGTTGCTGTTGGGTTCGGAAAGCGTACCCTGGCCGATATAGAGCATCGGGATCCCTCTCGGATCCAGCGTCGGCGTGCCGAACATCGGCGCGTTGACGGCAATCGAATCGCGCGTACGGTTGCCGGTCTCAAGCTCGTAGAAGTAGATATTGCCGTCCGCCGAACAAAGGATCACTTCGTTCAGGCTGTCCTTATTCTTGAATTCGTCGCGAACGCCGAGCGTCTTCAGCGTTTGTCCTTCCCAGGTGACGATCAGCGGCTGACCCGTCCATGCAGCGCCCGCAAAGCCGTTTGCGGAACCGACCGCAAAGGACCATACCTGCTCCATCGTCTGCATCGTCACGCGCGCCGTGCCGTAGGAAAAGCCGCTGCGGTAATGATTCCCGGCAAACGTTGTGATGCCTTTTACGTTTGTATAGTCCTGCGCTTTGCCGAAAGAAAAGGTATTCTCGTTGGGGTTTGAAGTGTAGCTGTCTTCCCGATTGTTTTTCCGAATCTCATAGGTAAAGCCGAAAGCTGCCGGTTTTGCCGCGTCGACAGGGTTCACGTTGAATGCCGTGTCGGACGACAGTGCAGGCGGATCCGGAATGACGGACGCTTCGGAGGGCTCGTCCGGCTCCGATTGCTGCGGTTTTGCCGTTGCGCCGACCGTACCGGTATCGATTTCCGCAGCAAACGACAGCGCGTCCTGCGATCTGCTGCATCCGGACGAACCGCTTTTTCTCGGCGCTGCGCTGTTGATCCCGACAGCGAAGATCAGTATCACAACGGCGATCACCAGAATGAACACCGACGCGCAGAACATTATGAACTTCGGACCGATGGTCCGTTCCTTTTTCCTTGCCATGTTTTGTATTATAACGTATTCCGCGTTTCTTCGCAACGCCGAAAATGCAAACTATTTTCAACTTTTCCGTTAATATACAAAAGATCCCCTCCCCGCTTCTGCGGAAAGGGGATCGTGCCGTACCGTATTTTACGACAGCCGGATCCCGAAGATCGTCTGATCGCCGCGGCAGCCGACAACGAGGATGTTGCCGAAAACGGCGGGCGACGCTTCAAAGTTGCTGTCGGTCGGTCGAAGCGTACCGAGCTGCTCGCCCGTTGCGGCGTCTAAGAGACAGATATAACCCTTGGAGTCCGCCTGGATGATATAACCCCTGTTGTTCGAATCATAGACGACTACAGGGCTGGACCACGAATATGCATCCATCGTTCTGGTCCATTTCTCCTTGAACGTCTCTTTGTCGAGCGCCACAAGCACGCCCGCGTCCTTGTCGCCGTAACGAGCGATCGGGACGATCACCAGATCGGAAATGTTGCTGCCGGCTTTTCCGACGACCGCGGTCGCCTGAATTCCGCCGGAAACGCCCGATACCGTGAATACCGTCAGCCCGTATTTGCCCTTGATCTCGCCGGTCATGGCGTCGATCTTGAAGAACGGCGCAATGCCTTTGTTGTTCTTGTCCTTGTTGAAATGCAGCGACGTGCCGACATAGAGATACGCCTCGTTCTCCGAGATCACATCCAGAACCGGGCTGCCGTTCGTGTCGTCTTCCGTGTTCGCGATCCACATGACGCGCATCGTATTGAGGTCGATGCACTGGAACATGCCGTCGTTGCTGGACAGATACAGATATCCGTTCCATGCCGCCGCGCTGCCTTCATACCCCTGCCACTTATGCGTGGAATCCGCCACGTCGATGTCGTCGTAGATGTTGTTGCAGTCATAGCGGAACTTTACGATATTCGACGGATTGACCGTGATCGAACCGATCTCCGGATTGTATTCGGTATTGAGTTTCATCGTATAGACGATGCCGTTTTCGCCCGGATAGATCAGTGTATCGGTCTTGGCGTCGATCAGCGGAGCGGAGTCGTACGCATACCACTTGCGTCTTGCAAAGCTGTCCGTACCCTGTTTTCCGAATTCGTAGAGCACGCGGCAGTTGATCAGGGAAATGATGTACGCACGCGATTTCTGGCTGTCGTTCTCATATTGATCCCCGGAACCGCAGTACAGCAAAGGATAGCCGCGCGGGTCGACGCTGCCGGTTCCCTTGAACGGGACCTTCATAACAAGCGTATCGCGCGTCTGCTGACCGCTCTCAAGATCCAGGAAGTAGATATTGCCGTCCTCGGTGGGATAGATGACTTCGACAAGGTTTTCCTTTTCCTTTGCCCAGTCGTACAGATTCATGATCTTCCGCGTTTCCTTCGGCCACTGTACGATCAACGGCTGACCGGTCCATCCGCAGCCGGACCAGCTGCTGCTGCCGCCGCCCTTTGTGAGCGAGCCGATCTTCTTTTCCCAGATCTGCGTCAGCTTATATTCGGTCAGATTGACCGTATCGGTGCTCGACATGTTTCTCCAGTTGTTTCCGCGGAAGGTCAGAACGCCCTTGACCGTTTCGACGTTGTACTCGTCTGCGGGCGGGAACTCGATCTGCTCCTCCCTCACGTAGCTGTTCGCCACGAAGTCCTGTCCGTTCACCTGCAGATGCGGGACAAATCCGTACTGTTCGGGGTTGGAGTCCGCAACCATGTGCGGCGTGGGCCTCGGCGTCGGCGTCGGCGTCGGGATCGGCGTCGGTACCGGAGGGATCGTCGCACCGTTTTTGAATTCCTCATACGAGATCGTCGGGCGTACGACGTCCACATAGCGATCCGGGTTCTTGTTGACCTCGTCCGCATATTCCGCCTGCAGCCGTTCTTCCTCGATCCGGAATTGTTCGCGGGTCCGGTTTTCATGAACGCATCCGACGATCGTCACTGCGATCAAAAAGAACAGCACCAGAATCAGCAGTGTGAAGATCGATATGATCACATAAAACCGCGGCTGTACCCTTCTCTTTCTTTTCTTTTTATTTTGCTGTGCCATAGCTCCTCCTGAGATATATCCCGCAGCCTGACGCTGCGGATCCGCATCATGCCCGAAAGGCCGGTTTTGCACCTTCGGAATTTTCCGGGCATGCAGAAACATACAACTTTGTGCGCATCTTTTGGCAGCCAAATTTTACCGCATTTTTTCAAGGTCGATCGGAAACGGGATCGAATCTGCAGATCCGTCTGCCGTATTTTGCGTGCCGCCCGGTCTCTTTTGCCTATATCTTGGACCAAATCGGCATTTTATACGCGGATATCAATCACCATATTCCTTTCCATCGTATTTATCATAGCACCCCGATTTGAACAATCTGCGTTATCTTTGTGAACAGTTTTCCCCGAATCTGTTTCGATTTTGTGTCAAACGCTCAAAATACATCAAAAAAGCTCCTTTCGGAGCGAAAAAGCAGACCGCCCGCATGTCGGACGGTCTGCATCGGTGTTGTGTTCCTGTTATGCGATATGTCCCTTTGCTCTGATGACCTCGATCACGGAGTCGACATATTTCTCGCAGATCTCATTCGTGCCCGCCTCGACCATGACGCGGATGACCGGCTCGGTGCCGGATTCACGCACGAGGATACGTCCGGTATCGCCGAGCTCGTCGGCAACCCTTTTCACCGCCGCCTGCACGTCGGGATCGTTCTGCGCATCGGGTTTGGACTTGACGCGCACGTTCTTCAGCACCTGGGGATAGAATACGACGGGCGCCGCAAGCTCGCTCATCGGCTTGCCCTTCGCGATCATGACCTCCATCAGCTTCAGGCTCGTCAGGATGCCGTCGCCGGTGGTCTCGTATTTCAGGAAGATCGTGTGACCGCTCTGCTCGCCGCCAATGCGGTTTCCGGTCTTGACCATGTTCTCATAGACGTACTTGTCGCCGACCTTGGTCTTTTCGTATTCGATGCCGACCTTGTCAAGCGCCTTGTAAAGACCGAAGTTCGACATGACCGTCGTGACGACCTTATTGTTCAGCAGCTTGCCGCGTTCCTTCATGTACAAGCCGTAAATATACAGCGTATGGTCGCCAGTGACGAGGTTGCCCTTTTCATCCACGCAGAGGCAGCGGTCCGCGTCGCCGTCGTATGCAAAACCGATGTCCAGGCGGTTTTCCACAACGAACTTCTGCAGATGCTCGATGTGCGTCGAGCCGCAGTCGGTGTTGATGTTGTAGCCGTCCGGATTGTCGTTCATGACATAGACCTTTGCGCCGAGTGCTTCATATACGCCCTTTGCGATCTGCCACGCCGCGCCGTTTGCAACGTCCAGACCGACCTTGATGCCCTTGAAGCTGTACTTGCTCATGGAAATAAGGAAGCCGATATAGCGGTTTCTGCCCGCGACGTAGTCGACCGTTCTGCCGATCTCATGGCGTCCGGCAACCGGGACCTCGATCTTGCCGTCGATATAATCCTCGACCATCAGGATCGTTTCCTCATCCATCTTCTCGCCGTAGCCGTTTAAGAGCTTGATGCCGTTGTCGTAGTACGGATTGTGCGACGCGGAGATCATGATGCCGCAGTCGAAATCGTCGACGCGCGTGATGTACGCGACCGACGGCGTGGTGGTGACGTGCATGATATAGGCGTCCGCACCGGAAGCCATCAGCCCCGTGCAGAGCGCATACTCGAACATATAGCTCGACCGTCTCGTATCCTTGCCGATCACGACCTTCGCTTTCTTGTCGAGCCGCGCGCCGTAATACCAGCCCAGAAACCGTCCGATCTTGACGGCATGCTCAAAGGTGAGCGTCTTGTTTGCTTCGCCGCGGAAGCCGTCCGTTCCGAAATACTTTCCCATTACCGTTCCTCCTTCGTCGCTACCGTTCCGTTGTCCTTCCAGATGCTGTACGCCGGCACCACGCCGCGCACGCAGGACGTCGGATACACATTGCTGTGCGGACCGATCACCGTACCGGGATTGCAGACCGCGTTGCAGCCGACCTCGACGTAATCGCCGAGCATCGCGCCGAACTTCTTGATGCCGGTCTCGATCTGCTCGCTGCCGTTGTGCACGACGACGAGTCTTTTGTCGCTCTTGACGTTCGAGGTGATGGACCCTGCGCCCATGTGGCTCTTATAGCCCAGGATCGAATCGCCGACGTAGTTATAGTGCGGCGTCTGCACATTGTCGAACAGAATGACGTTCTTGAGCTCCACGGAGTTGCCGACGACGCAGTTTGCGCCGACGAGTGCGGAACCGCGGATGAACGCGCAATGCCGGACTTCGGTTTCGGGTCCGATGATGCACGGCGCGCCGAGATACGCGGACGGGAACACCTTTGCGGTCTTGTGCACCCAGACGTGCTCGGAGACCTCTTCATAGTCCTCGCCGAGCGTCGGACCGAGCTGCAGAATGAACTCCTTGATGCCCTTCAGCGCTTCCCACGGATAGGTAAACTGCGAAAGATAGTCCTTCGCAAGCGTATGATCCAAATCGTATAAATCCTTGATCGTATACATCTTACAGTCTCTCGTTTCTCTCGATGTCGAGGAAGTATTTGTAGGTGTCCACGGTAAGCTCGCCGCATGCCGCTTCATCGCACGCAATGATCGCACCGTTGTGCATCTGCAGCGCGGAGCAGGTCCATTTGTGGCTGACGTTGCCTTCGACGGTCGCCGCAAGCGCGCGCGCCTTGTTATGTCCGTTGATCAGAATCAGGACCTCCTTGCTGTCCGTGACCGTGCCGACGCCGACGGAAAGCGCCTGACTCGGCACCTTCTCGGGATCGTTTCCGAAGAAGCGGGAATTCACGATGCGCGTATCGGTCGTGAGGTTCCGGACGCCCGTGCGCGAGCAAAGCGAGGTAAACGGCTCGTTGAACGCGATATGACCGTCCACGCCGATGCCGCCCATAAAGAGGTCGATGCCGCCGTAGGACTTGATCTTCTCCTCGTAGCGGGCGCATTCGCCCTCGGGATCGTCGGTCATGCCGTTTAAAATATTGATATTCTCCGGCTTCATATCGACCAGATGGTTGAAGAAATTGTCATGCATGAAATACCAATAGCTCTGATCGTGCTCATGCGGAAGCCCGAGATACTCGTCCATGTTGAAGGTGACGACGTTTGCGAAAGACACTTCCCCCGCCTTGTTCATGCGGGCAAGTTCCTTGTAGACGCCGATCGGGCTCGAACCCGTCGGAAGACCGAGCACGAACGGACGCGCTTCCTTGTGCGCGTTGATCTTGCCGGCGATATAGTGTGCCGCCCAAAGGCTCATTTTTTCGTAATTGTCCTGAATAACGACTCTCATTTTTGATTCTCCTTACTGTACTGTCGGATCCCGCGATTCAATCTATGCGCAAAGATCCGTTGTCTATACGGTATCCGGGATCGCTCTGTTACGGTTTTGATTCCGCTTTTTGTCGTTCCCTTCTCGACCCTCCGCAAAGCCGTGGCAGCATCCGCCGAATCTTTCGATAAACTGCCATCCTCGTCACCCTTTACGGGCCCGGCGCTGATCGGTTCTTTTTCCCTCCTGCTCAAAGATTCCGATTTTACGATGTTATTATTTATAACAGAAATATTATATACATAACCCCCGGTTATGTCAACAAAAAAGGACTTTCCCTTACGGAAAGCCCTCTTGCGGGGTATTTTGTTTTTCACAGATCGTCCGCGTCCTGCACGGGTTTGGGGATCCCCTGCGAAAACTGCTCGTTTGTCATCGGCATTCCGGTGTAGCTTCCGTCCACATCGGACGGGATCCGGACCGTTTTTCGCGGGACATAGCAAAACTTCCCGCGTCTGCCCGATCGTCCGTCAGTATTCGTCCGCGCCATAGAGATCGTCGTCGCTGCGGTTGCGCTGGCTGTCGCCGTCGCGGTTCGTGTCCGCGCGCTTGCGCTCGTTCGGATTGCTTCTGCGGTTGCGCTCGTCATTCTCGCGCCGTTTGTCGTTTTTCATGGTCATGAAAGTTCCTCCGTTTGGAATTTGTCGGTTTGCCCGGCAATGCTATTGTGTCCTTTCCTGCGTTTCTTATGTAAAGAACGCGAAAAAAACGCAAATCGCGTCTTGCCCTTCGCGCGCGTACGCGTTATAATTAGATATTATTTTGAAAACCCGATCGGAGATCCCTCCGAGGAAAGGATGCAATATGGAAGAACGGAGCAAAAACTTCATCGAAGAGTTTGTCGAAGAAGACCTCAAGACCATGAACCGCCCGGTCAAGACGCGGTTCCCGCCCGAGCCGAATGGTTATCTGCACATCGGTCACGCAAAGGCGCTGACCGTCGATTTCGGCATCGCCGAGGAATACGGCGGCACCTGCAACCTGCGCTTCGACGACACGAACCCCACCAAAGAAGACGTCGAGTATGTCGAGGCGATCCAGGACGATATCCACTGGCTGGGCTTTGATTGGGATCAGCTCCGCTTCGGTTCGTCCTATTTCGATCAGTGCTACGAGCTTGCCGTGAAACTCATCAAGGACGGCAAGGCGTACGTCGACGACCTTTCTAAGGACGAGATGCGCGAATATCGCGGCACGCTCACCGAGCCGGGCAAAAACAGCCCGTGGCGCGACCGCTCCGTCGAGGAAAACCTCGACCTCTTTGAGCGCATGAAGAACGGCGAGTTCCCGGACGGCGCAAAGACGCTCCGCGCCAAGATCGACATGGCAAGCCCGAACATCAACATGCGCGATCCCGCGATGTACCGCATCCTGCACACCTCGCACCATCAGACCGGCGACAAGTGGTGCATCTATCCGATGTACGACTTTGCGCACCCGATCCAGGACGCGATCGAGGGCGTGACGCATTCGCTGTGCTCTCTGGAATACGAAGCGCACCGGCCGCTCTATGACTGGGTCGTGAACGCCTGCGGGTTCGATCCGAAGCCGCGGCAGATCGAGTTTGCGCGGCTGAACCTCACCAACACGATCATGTCGAAGCGGTACCTCCGCCGTCTCGTCGAGGAGCATTTCGTCAGCGGCTGGGACGATCCGAGAATGCCGACGCTGTGCGCCATGCGCCGCCGCGGCTACCCTGCCGCCGCCGTGCGCGACTTCCTTGCCCGCATCGGCGTGGCAAAGGCGGATTCCGTCGTGGACACCGCAATGCTCGAGCACTGCGTGCGCGAGAACCTGAACGCGAACGCGTTGCGCCGCATGGCGGTCATCGAACCGCTGAAACTCATCATCGACAACTGGGAGCCCGACCGCTTCGAGACCGTCGAGATCGAAAACAATCCGAACGATCCGGACGCGGGCACGCACACGGTCCGCTTCGGCAGAGAGCTCTGGATCGAACAGAGCGACTTCATGGCGGAACCGGTCAAGAAGTTCTTCCGTCTGAAGCCGGACGGCGAGGTGCGCCTGAAGGGCGCGTACATCGTCAAGTGCGTTTCGTGGAAGACCGAGCCGGACGGAACCGTGTCCGAAGTCCACGTGACCTACGATCCCGAAACCAAGAGCGGCGCATGCGAACGCAAGGTCAAGGGCACGCTGCACTGGGTTCCGGCCTATGACGCGATCCCTGCGGAGTTCCGTCTCTACGGTCCGCTGATGCGCGAGGCGAATGAAGGCGAAGAGGTCGACGACTTCACGAAACTTTTGGATCCGAATTCGCTCGAGATCAAGCAGGGTTTTATCGAACCGGCGCTCAAGGACGCTGCCGTCGGCGAATCGTTCCAGTTTGTCCGCATGGGCTATTTTGCAAAGGATCCCGATTCCACGGCGGATCATCCGGTGTTCAACCGCGTCGTGGGACTCAAGGATTCGTTCAAGATTCAGTAAGGAGAATGTAATGGAAGTTCGTACCAGATTTGCCCCGTCCCCGACGGGATATATGCACCTCGGAAACCTCAGAAGCGCGCTCTATACGTACCTGTACGCCAAAGCGAACGGCGGAAAATTCATTCTGCGCATCGAGGACACCGATCAGAGCCGCTACGTGCCCGGCGCGGTCGAAGTGATCTACCGCACGCTGAAGAGCATCGGCATGCAGTGGGACGAAGGTCCCGACATCGGCGGCGATTACGGTCCCTATGTGCAGAGCGAGCGCAAGAACATGTACCTGCCCTACGCCGAACAGCTTGTGAAGGCGGGCAAGGCGTACTACTGCTTCTGCACCGAGGAGGAGCTTGCTGCGCGGCGTGAGGAAGCAGCAAAGCGCGGCGAGACCTTCAAATACGACAAGCATTGTCTGCACCTTTCCCCCGAGGAAGTGCAGCGCCGCATTGCCGCGGGCGAGCCGTACGTCATCCGCCAGAACGTGCCCGAGCACGGCGAAGCGTCGTTCGACGACGTGCTCTACGGGCACATCGCAGTCGACTGCGCCGATCTCGACGACATGATCCTGATCAAGGCGGACGGCATGCCGACCTACAACTTCGCAAACGTCATCGATGACCACACGATGGGCATCACGCACGTCATGCGCGGCAACGAGTACCTTTCGAGCACGCCGAAGTACAATCTGCTGTACGAAGCGTTCGGCTGGGAAAAGCCGGTCTACATCCACATGACGCCGATCATGCGCGACGCGACGCATAAGCTTTCGAAGCGCGACGGCGACGCGTACTTTGAAGACTATATCAACAAGGGCTATCTCAAGGAAGCGATCGTGAACTACGTTGCGCTTTTGGGCTGGAACCCCGGCGACGAGCGCGAGTTCTTCACGATGGACGAGCTCATCAAGGCGTTCTCCGTGGACGGGATGAGCAAGTCCCCCGCCATCTTCGACGTCAACAAGCTGACGTGGATGAACGCGGAGTACGTCCGCCGTCTCACGCCGGAACAGTTCACCGAGCACGCGCTGCCGTATTACGAAAAGGCGGGCGTTTCCGCCGAGCACGCGGATCTGCTTGCAAGGATCCTGCAGCAGCGCACCGAGGTCTTTACGCAGATCCCGGAAATGCTCGACTTTATCCCCAAGCTTCCGGACTATGACGCCGAGCTGTTCACGAACAAGAAGAGCAAGACGAACCCGGAGATCGCAAAGCACGTCCTGGAGATCGCAATCGAGGCGCTCGACGCGCTTCCCGCATGGGAGGAGCAGCCGATCCACGATACGCTCCTCGGTCTTGCCGAAAAAGAGGGCATGAAGAACGGAACGATGCTCTGGCCGGTGCGCATCGCGCTTGCGGGCAAGCAGGTCACGCCGGGCGGCGCGATCGAGATCGCGATTTTACTCGGCCGCGAGGAATCCATGCGGCGTTTGCACATCGGACTGGATAAGCTCAATTAAGGAGGAACGGATATGAAACTGGGCGTCATCGGACTGCCGAACGTCGGCAAATCCACACTGTTCAACGCCATCACCCGCGCAGGCGCGCAGGCGGCGAACTATCCGTTCTGCACGATCGAGCCGAACGTCGGCGTCGTGTCCGTGCCGGACCATCGGCTGGACGTGCTCGCCGAGATGCATCATCCCGAAAAATACACGCCCGCGGTCATCGAATTCGTCGACATCGCGGGGCTCGTGCGCGGCGCGTCCCGCGGCGAGGGCTTGGGCAACAAGTTCCTGTCGCACATCCGCGAGGTCGACGCCGTGGTGCACGTCGTTCGCTGCTTTGACGACGACAACGTCGTGCATGTGGACGGCAGCGTGAACCCTGCGCGCGACGCGGAGACGATCAATCTGGAACTGATTTTCGCCGACATGGAGACCGTCGAAAAGCGGATCGACCGCCAACAGAAGATGGCAAAGAGCGGTGACAAGAAGCTTCTCGTCGAGATCGACCTCTTAAAGCGCATCTACGACCATCTCGAAAGCGGCAAGCCCGTCCGCACGTTCGAAGCGGACAAGGACGAGCAGGAGGCGATCAAAGGTCTGTTCCTGTTGACCTCAAAGCCGGTCATCTACGTCGCGAACGTCAGCGAGGACGACCTTTCCGGCGAGCCGAACGACTACGTCAAGACGCTCTACGAGATCGCAAAGAGCGAGGGCGCCGAGGCGATGACCGTCTGCGCGAAGCTTGAGGAGGAGGTCGCGGAGCTCGATCCGGACGAAAAGCAGGCGTTTCTCGAGGAAATGGGTGTGCACGAATCCGGTCTCGATCAGCTCGTCAAGGCATGCTACCGGCTCCTCGGTCTGATCAGCTTTCTGACCGCGGGTCCCAAGGAGGTCCGCGCATGGACGATCCAGAAAGGCACAAAAGCACCGCAGGCGGCGGGCAAGATCCACAGCGATTTCCGTCGTGCCGTATGAAACGCTCGTCGAGCACGGCTCGATCGCGGCCTGCAAGGAAAAAGGACTCGTCCGTTCCGAGGGCAAGGAATACGTCATGCAGGACGGCGACGTCGTCGAATTCTTCTTCAATGTCTGATACACGTGAGTGCAATGTTTCGGGAGGTCGACAAGTCGACCTCCCCTGCTTTTTGCTTCCATTCATGGGACTCTCTGTTTCGTTACATAAGTAAAACGCACGTTATCATCTCTCCCTCCGTCTGCCTGACGGCAGCCACCTCCCCATCAGGTGGAGGTCGACGCCCCCTCCGCATCGTGACGCGTCTGTGCAAAGGTAATTGACCCGCCCTTGTGAGGGAGGGTGGCGGACAAAGACCGACGGGAGGGTAGTTTTTCATCCTCGACAGGCTTTTTAGAACTGCTCGTCAAACGAGAGATTCTGTCTGCAGCAAAAACCGCCCGAGCGTTCGGGCGGTTTTCTTGTTTTGGTTCAAGCTTGTTTTTGCAGGGTTCCGATAAAGTGTCTTAAGATCGCCTTTCGTGTGACGATGCCGATGAACATGCCGCGGTCGTCGACCACCGGAACGAAGTTCTGCTCCATGGAACGCTGCAATAGGTCCTCGATGGAAGCGAACGCGCTGACCGGCGGGTTGAAATCCTTCCGGATGATGTTCATAAGCCTGACGTGCTCCCAGTCCTTTTGCGTATCCTCCTTGAGCACCGCCCGCAGGGGATCGCGCTGCGTCCCGATGCTTTGAGCTTTTCCACCGCCTGCCGGAGCGTATAGTCGCTGTGCATCACGCATACGTCGCACTTCGGCGTCAGAAAGAACAACAGGTTCATACGAATCTCCTTTCCTTTCTCCGGTATAATTATACACGATCCCCCGCCTTCGGTCAATGTGCCGACGCGAAATGTCACGGATTCGTCACAAATGAAATATGCTTTCCTAAATATTTTTCTGACAACGTATCGATCTGAGACGAATTTCGGGAAAAAGGGTCCTGTCCGATGGGATCAGACGATTGACCGGATCGAAAAGCAGCGACGCAGGAACGCCGCGATACTTGGCTGTGCATCCGGAGAACGCTCCGCCAAACCGGCGATCCGCGTAAGCGACAACCCTTCCGGCACGCCTTCGTCGTGCCACCCTCCCTTGCACAGGGAGGGCAAGAAATCTCCTCCCTTGACAGATTGGTTTATCCATGATAAACTAAACGCAGGTTTATCGAGAGTAAACCAAAAGGAGGTCTGCAGATGATCGAATTGGGCGAAGTGCAGGCAAAGTTTGCGGACATCGTATGGGCGCACGCGCCCATCCCCTCCGGAGAGCTCGTGAAGCTTTGCGAAAAAGAACTCAGCTGGAAAAAGCCTACGACCTATACGGTGCTGCGGAAGCTCTGCGAAAAGGGTTTGTTTACGAACGCCGACGGGCTTGTGCGGGCGAAAATCACGCGCGAGCAGTTCTATTCCAGCATGAGCGAGCAGTTTGTGGAGGAGAGCTTTTCGGGCTCGCTGCCCGCGTTCATTGCGGCGTTTACGGCAAACAAGCCCTTAACCGACGCCGAGGCGGACGAGATCATGCGCATGATCGCATCGTACCGAAAGGAGCATGAATCATGAGCAAGCTGTTTTTACATCTTCTGAACATCAGCATCACCGCGGGCTGGATCGTGCTCGTCGTCGTGCTGCTGCGCTTTGTGCTGAAAAAGGCGCCGAAATGGACGCGCGTCGTGCTGTGGGGACTGGTGGCGCTTCGGCTCATTCTGCCGGTGTCGATCGAGAGCGTGACGAGCCTTGTCCCGAGCGCCGAGACGGTGAAAATCGAATCGGTGACTGCGCCTGTTCTGACTTCGGTCAATGAATACAACGGTGTCTCGTTTTTCTATGAGAACGTACAGGGCGAGCAGATCGTGCTGCAGTCCGGTTTCCCGACGCTGAACAGCGCGGTCAACCCGACGCCCGAGGAAGCGGCGGAGCATTTCGACACCGTTGCCGTGCTGAAAACCGTTGCGGGCTGGGTGTGGCTTGCGGGCGTTGTCGGCATGCTTTTCTATGCGCTGATCAGCTTTCTGCGGCTTCGTCACCGCGTCCGCGCGTCCGTTCTGCTTGAAAAGGGCGCGTATGTATGCGACGAGATCAAGGATCCATTCATTCTCGGGCTGATTGTTCCGAAGATCTACCTTCCCTCCGGCATGGACGAGCAAACCCGCGCCTATGTGCTTGCGCATGAGCGCGCGCACTTGAAGCGCTTCGATCACATCTGGAAGCCGCTCGGGTTTCTGCTGCTTGCGGTCTACTGGTTCAATCCGCTTCTGTGGCTTGCCTATATTCTGCTCTGCCGCGACATCGAGTTTGCGTGTGATGAGAAGGTCGTGAAGGAATACGACGCCGAAAACAAAGCCGCCTATTCGGAAGCGCTCCTAAAGAGCAGCGTCTCCCGTCGTTCGATCGCCGCCTGTCCCCTTGCCTTCGGCGAGACCGGCGTGAAAAGCCGCGTCAAGTCCGTTCTGAATTACAAAAAGCCCGCATTCTGGATCATCCTTGTCGCGCTGCTTGCGGGCATCGCCACGGCGGTGTGCTTTTTGACCGTGCCGAAAAAGGATAAAACGGTTACCCTATCCTATGACGGCTCCCCGACATTGTGGTTTGACCATTGGGACAAAAAAAACAATCCAAGCGGTCGCGCATCTGTTAATATGTCCTTGTTCCCCGACGTTTCTTTCCGGTGGAAAGACGAGAACTGGGGTGATTCGATCATTGCGGAAGAAAGCGGCAATACACGCACGCTGTTTACCGGCATGCCGATCTGGAACGTCTTATTTACGGACGTGACCGGCGACGGAAAGCCCGAGCTTTGCGCCTCGGTCAGCTTCGGCTCCGGGATCGTCGACGAGCATATTGTCGT
>CADAPG010000026.1:29355-38669 GCA_902789675.1 uncultured Eubacteriales bacterium | reverse complement strand
CCCGCCTACATGCTTTGGACTGGGTTATTTGGTTGGATTCATCATCATACTATTGATTCCGATGATAATCAAAATATGCGTTATAGTGTCAAGACTAACTATTACAAGTCAAGACCAAAAGATGTAAAGAACACAAGGGGACGGTTCCTCTGTGTTGACAGGAGTGTCAAGGGGACGGTTCCTCTGTGTTGACAAATTCGAATATAAAACAAGGGGATTGTGTCAAAAGAACCGTCCCCGTGACATACATAGTTTCAGGATTGGCATAAAAGGGGACAACAGAAATGGATATTGGAACTGTATTAACTAATAAAAATGTATCTAAACTATTATTACAAATCATTAAAACAATCAATGATGAGCAATCGAATAATTGGTTTATAATCAATGATGAGATTTATCAAAGAAATGCGCCATATGATGTAACGGGAGTATATACACCAGAATTAATTGAGGATCTATTTGACTTTGATAATTTGCTAATCGTTTCAGGGGTATTTTACGCAACACAGATTTCAATAACGCAAGAGAAAGTAATTGAAAGACTGCAAAGGATTAGTGCCATAGAAACTACTAATAGAGAGATTATTATTTATGTATGTGATAATACGTGGATCGAAGTGTATACAAAAGACAGTTTGCTACTTAGTAGTATTGTCAAAGCATGTAAAGGTTTATATACCGAAATGGAGATGATTTCATTGTCAAATTGTCAAAGAAATTGTTGGTATCTTGCATGAGTTGTCGGTTGTCAAGACTAAACACAAGACTAACTATTAAGAGTCAATACCAAAAGAGGTGAGGGTGTCAAGGGGACGGTTCTCTTGACAACAGCCGATAGAAAACAAAAAGTGTCAGGAGAACCGTCCCCCTGACATAATAAAGAAAGGTAGAACATGATGAAATCAATGTGTTGTGAAGCAATGCGCTACTATACTTCTAATCATTGCCCGGTTCATAATTCCCCGTTTAAGTGTCCGGATTGGTTACTCTTATATGATGAGAAAAGTAATATCTATGGCATTATTATTCACGATGGAGGGCAGTCTTATGTGAAAATCAACTATTGCCCATGGTGTGGCAGTGCACTGGTGGGGTGTCAGGGGGACGGTTCTCTTGACAACAGCCGATAGAAAACAAAAAGTGTCAGGAGAACCGTCCCTCTGACACGTTGTCCCCGTGACACCGATTATTCTATGTAGAAAGGATTTGATTATGGAAGAACGATATATGTTAGTAGCAAAGCGATTTGCAGAAGGTAAAATGTCTTTTCCTGATTTCGATATTGAACAGACAATGCACCCTGAAATGTGGTCTTGGCTGCAATCACTATTATCGGATGACATCATTCGACAACCGAATCACGTATTCTGGAGCAAGTGCCACTCTCGTCAAGCTTTAGAAGCGAATTCTTTTCGTGTAAAGTCTACTGTAATGACATTTGGATTAGATTCCACTTTAGGACAAGCACGTGCTCACGATATTATCGGTAATCTTGTGTCACTTGCTTATCCTGAGGTTCAACTAAAAATGCCATACACAATGTCTTCGTTTGATTTACTACAATCGATCGGTTTGGATTGCATTGGAGGGATGGAGGCTGATAAAATCGCACGTGATATTATTAATGCTGTTCCTTCAGGATTGTCATTAAAAGAACGGAAAAAGGAAGCTAAACGCTTACTACAGGAAGTCTTTCATATTAGTCGAAAAAAGCCAGTATGGATACAAGAACCTGAATGGCCGGTATACCTAGGAGAGCCGATGGAGTATGTTCGCACCGTCAAGCACGGTGTTGAAGGGCAAACGCACTATTTCCGCGATCCGAAAACCGGTGTAGAACGCACCGTTGAAGATTGGCATTAATCGTGTCAAGACTAACTATTAAAAGTCAAGGTGTCAAAAGTGTCACGGCGACGCTCTCTTGACAGCCCATCTGCCGCCGCGTTTGCACGGACATATGAAAAGCCCCGGCTTTCCCGTATCGGAAAACCGGGGCTGTTTTTTTATTCCGCGTCCGGGATATCCTCCGGGTACATGCGCATATATCTGCGCCGCACCGCCATCGAGACCGTAAAGTGGGTGAGCGCCGTCAGCGCCCACGAGATCGGATAACTGAGGTACACCATCCACAGCGTGGGACAAAGCGGGAAGATCAGATAGATCCACAGAAGCCGGAACGCGCAGGAGCCGAGCAGCGAAATGACCGTGGACAGCGTGGAACGCCCCAAGCCGCGCAGCACGCCCGAGCCGACCTCCATAAACGCCAGCGTAAAGTACGGCGCGATATTGATATAGAAGCGCGTGTATGCCGTTTCGAGCGCGACCTCGCTGCCGTTCTGGATGTACAGCCGAAGCAGCGGATGCCGGAAGAGCAGCAGGATCGCGGCGCAGGTGATTGCAACGAGCGCGGTGACGAAATAGCAGCAGCGCATGACCGTGCCGATCCGCTTGTATTTCTTTGCGCCGTGGTGCTGGCTTGTGAACGTGACCGCCGCCTGATAGACCGAGTTCGTTGCAACGTACGCAAAGCCCTCCAGGTTCGTCGCCGCGGCGTTGCCGTCGATGACCGCCGAACCGCCGGGGCACGTCGCGTTGTTGATGCCGATGATCGTGCTCTGGATCAGCATGTTGGAGAGCGAGAACAGCATGCCCTGCACGCCTGCGGGCAGACCGTCGCGGATGATCTCCTTCATCGCCGCGCCGGTGATGCGAAGCTTTTTAAGCTCCAGGCGGCACCAGCCCGGATCGCGCATCAGCACGATCCCCAGGATCAGAACGTTCGCCGCGTTCGCAATGACCGTGGCGTATGCAACGCCGTCGACCGACATACCGAGCACCAGCACGAAGAAGAGGTTCATGCCGACGTTCAGAAGCCCCGTGCCGGCGAGGATATAGAGCGGCGTGCGCGTGTCGCCCTTGGCGCGGAAGATCGCAATCAGGTAGTTCGACACCGCAAGGAACGGCGCGCCCGCAAAGTAGATGCGCGTATAGAGCGAGGCAAGCTCCAGAACGTGTCCCTCGTCGCCCAGAAGCTTCAGGATCGGGCGGCTGACGAACAGCCCGACGACCGCGCAGATCGCGCCGAACAGCGCCGCCATCACGAGCGAGGTGTGCACGGAACGCTCCGTGGCGTCCCTGTCGCCTCGTCCGATGTTCCTTGCGACGACGACGTTCGTGCCGATTGCAAAGCCCGAGAAGATATTCAGGATAAAGTTGATCATGGCGCCGCAGGTGCCGATCGAGCCGATCGCGCCCTCCACGCCGGACATGCCGGCGATGATCATATCGGCGGCGTTGTACAGCATCTGTAAAAGGTTCGTCGCCATCAGCGGCAGCGCAAACAGAAAGACCTTGCCGAGCAAAGGCCCTTCGAGCATCTGCATATCCTTGGGTTTGCGTGTCGGTTTCATGCGGTTATACGACGGAAAGGTACGGCGTTGCGTTGAGATCGAGCCCGTCGCGGCGTCCCTTCATCAAAAGATAATATCCGGCGCTGCCGATCATGGCGGCATTGTCGGTGCAGTATAAGAAATCCGGGCAGCAGAAGCGGATCCCCTTCTTCCCTGCCTTCTTTCGGAGCATCTCCCGCAGCGCGGCGTTTGCGGAAACGCCGCCCGCAAGCACCAGCGTGTCGGACGCGGCGCGGACCGCCTTGTCCGAAAGGATCGAGATCACCTCGTACTGGAAGCTTGCCGCGACGTCCGCGCGGTTCACGTCCTCGCCCTTTTGCTCCGCGGTGTGCAGCAGATTGATGACCGCGGTCTTGAGTCCCGAAAAGCTCATGTCATACTCGTCCTCGCGCTCGTTGAACGCGGAACGGAAGCGGAACGCCTTCGGGTCCCCCGCCTTCGCAAGCTTTTCAAGCTCCGGTCCGCCGGGGTACGGGAGCCCCAGCACGCGCGCGACCTTGTCGAACGCCTCGCCCGCCGCGTCGTCGCGCGTTCTGCCGATCAGCGTGCAGCGGTCGTAATCGTGCACGCGCACGATGTGGCTGTGTCCGCCGGACGCGATCAGCGCGGTAAACGGCGGCTCAAGGTCCGGAAACGTCAGGTAATTCGCGGCGATGTGCCCCAGAATGTGGTTCGTGCCGATCAGCGGCAAATTGCCCGCAAGCGCAAGTCCCTTCGCGTAGCTCACGCCGACAAGCAGCGCGCCGACCAGACCCGGTCCGCAGGTGACCGCGACCGCGTCGAGCTCCGAAAGCGTCAGACCCGCGTCCGCCATCGCCTTTTCGACGACCGCGCCGATGCGCTCCACATGGTTGCGGCTCGCAAGCTCCGGCACGACGCCGCCGAACTTGCGGTGCAGCGGGATCTGCGTATGCACGACGTTAGAAAGGACTTCGCGTCCGTCGCGCACGATCGCGCAGGCGGTTTCGTCGCACGAGGTTTCGATCGCAAGGACCGTTGCGTGCCCGGCTTCGATCAGCGCCGCCTGCTTTGCGGCGGCAAGCGATTCGTAACTCATGCGTCCGCCTCCGGCTTGGTTTCGGATTCGTTTGCGGCGTCCGGGACGTCGGGAGCGCTTTGCTCGGGAACGGCGGCTTCTTCCGCTTCCTGCGCGTCGCCCTCCGCGGGAGCCGTCGCCGCTTCCTTCGGATAGATCGGATCGATCAGATGTTCCTTGACCGGGGTGGACGGTTTTTCCTCCTCCGGCTCGCCGCTCTTTGCGCGGCGCAGGATCTCCTCGCGGCGGCTCTTCGGCGCGTTGAGAAGCTTATGCGAAAGCACCAGATCCGGTCCCTCGACCGGCATCGGCTCGTTTGCATCGTGCTCGATCATCACGATATCGGCGATCGGCGAGGGCTTGCCCTGCTTGCGCCAGGCAAAGCGGACAAACACCGCGACAAGCGCGACGAACGCGATCTCAAGGACCACGCAGATCGCGCAGCGGAACACCAGCGGCGGGAAGATCGGCAGCAGTATCCGGATCATGTCGCTTTCCGCCGGAAGCACCCAGTTCAGATTGTTCATCGCCTCCACCGTCGCGCCCGCGGACAGGTATTGGATCAGCGATTTCGGGAAGATGATGAAATGGAAGACGGTCCAGAAGCTGTCGAAATCCAGGACCGCCCAGATCCCCATGAACGCCAGCACGCCGCCGAAGACGCCCGTTCCCCAGAACATGCCGGAAGAGATCAGCGCGCGGCGCGTTCCGCGCTGCATCAGAAGGATCCCGACGAGCAGCAGCACCGCCGCTGCGATCGAGCCGAATTTCGCGAACCCGTTCAGTCCGAGCCAGAGGCTCTGCACCTCCGCCATATGCACGATTTCCTTTTCGCGGAAGAAGAGATCCGGAACCTCCTCGCCGTCTTTGCGCACGTCGATGCGAATGTTCGCGCGTTCGCCGCGCATATACCGGAGAAGCGCATCCGTCGCTCTGGACAGATCCGGCGTGCCGATGCCCGTCTGATTGCTGACGTTCTTCTCCTTATACAGTTGTTCGAAATAATCGCCGTCCTTCAGGATCAGCGAGACCGTGAAAAATGCGACGGAAAACAGCAAAATCAGCGTCGCAAAGATCACGCACAGCTTTCCGATGGTATTGCGCATGCGCCCTCCTCAGCGGTAAAACGTATTGCCGCCGACAAACTCGCGAAGAATGCTCGTGGGCGGGATCTCGTCCTCCACGGCGGCGTCCGAAATATAATTCAGGAATTTGATGATGTTGATGACCTCGTCGTAGTTCGGGCTCGAGGAATCGACGTCGTTCAGCAGCGGATAGATATGCTTTTTCAGCACCGCAAGCTCATAGACGAGCGAGGTGTTCATGATCTCGTCCGCGCTCTCCTGATACGGGAAGATCCAGCGCTGTTCGCCGCGCTTGACGGAGTCCCACATGCCGAGCGTGCGTTCGATCGTCGCCCCGCGGGTGAGATAGTCGCGCACCATGCGGCGGAGAAGCCGCACGTCGGTCGTCGGAATGCGGTTGTGGTCGTCGAGGTTCAGGGTCGTCAGCGCGGAAACGTAAAGCTTGAAGATCTGCTTTTTGTCAATCCGCGAGGTCAGAAGCTGCGGATTCAGCCCGTGCAGACCTTCGATGATCAGCATCGCGTCCTCTTTGAGCTGTACGAAATGCCCGCGCATCTGACGGGAGCCCGTCTTGAAATCGAAGTGCGGGATCTCGACGCGTTCGCCGTTCAGAAGCGCTTCGAGATCGATGTTGAACTGCGGCACGTCGATCATGTTGATATGCTCATAGTCGATCTCGCCGTTTTCGTCCGGCTCGATCAGCGAACGGTCGATGTAGTAATCGTCGAGCGACAGCAGGATCGGCGTCTTGCCGAGCACGCGAAGCTGCGTTGCGACGCGGTTCGCGCTCGTCGTTTTGCCGGAGCTCGAAGGTCCCGCGATCAGCACGGCGCGCGCGCCGCGGTTGACGATCTCGGTCGCGATCTCCGCAAACCGCCGCTCGTGCAGCGCTTCATTGACGCGGATCAGCTCGCGCACGCTGCCGTTTTCGACCATGTCGTTGAGGTCCGCGACACACCGGCAGTGCATCAGATCGCCCCACTTGTCGGACCGCGCAAAGACCTTCGAAAGGTTCGGCATATAGACGTAGCGCGTTGCGACGTCGGCGTCCGCGTCCGACGGACGCAGCAGGAACAGTCCGCCCGGGCGGAACTGGAGGTCGAACACCTTTGCGTAGCCGGTACTGGGCAGCATCTCGCCGTAGAAATAGTCGGCGTAATCGCCGTGCTCATAGACGTCGAAATAAGTGAACTGGCGCCACTTCAAAAGCCGCACCTTGTCCTCCTGCCCGTCCTTCTCGAAACGCTCGATCGCCTCGTCGATGTCGAGACGCTTCCGGATCAGCGGATAGTCGGCTTCGACGATCCCGCGCATCTTTGTGCGGATCGCTTCCATGTCGTCCGGCGTGAACTGCGGCTCGACGTCGACCGAGATGTCGAGCGACGGACCGACGGCGTAGTTGACCTTTGCGTGCGCCATCGGAAACAGCTCGCGCATGGCAAGGAAGAAGATATAGATGATCGTGCGCTCATAGATCGCTCTGCCGCGGCTCTCCCCGTAGCGGATCAGCTTCACTTCGCCGCCGCCCTTGCGGATCGCCTTGCGCATGCGGAACGTGGTCGGGTTGTCGCCCTGTTCCCTTTGGCGCATCGGAATATAGTTCAGCGTGAACACTTCGCCCGCAATGTCCGCGGCGATCGGACGCGTCTTCAGGCTTTCTGTGTCGAGCCCGAGCCGCACCACGATCTCCCGAAGGCTTTCGCCCGGACGCGCGTCCGCCGGAATGCCGTTGATTCGAATCTGCATGTTTTTACCCCCAAAGAACGGATAGTGCCGGGACGATCTGCTTTTTGCGCGAGAGCACGCCCGGAAGGAAGACGGTGTTGTCCTTGATCTTGGCGTTGAACGCCTCCTCGACCGTGTCGAGATCGCCCACGGAGAGCAGCACGGTGCCCTCCTTCAATACGTCGGTCAGCATTAAAAGCAGGATGTCGAACTCGCGTTCGGTCTTCACCTGCTCCATCGCCGCAAGGAACTCGTCGCGCCGCTTCAAGAGCTCGCCCGAGTCGATGCAGTTGATCTGCCCGATGCCGAGCTTGTGTCCCGCGATCACGAAATGCTTGAAATCGGAGAGCAGCATCTTTCTTGCGTCGGTCTCGCGCGTGGCGGACGGCGTGAAGATGTCGCGTCCCAGCTCGTCGAGCGATTCGCCCGCGATCGCAGCCATGCGCTCCGCCATCAGACGGTCGCGCGGGGTCGCCGTCGGCGATTTGAAGAAGATCGTATCGGACACGATGCCGGCTGCCAGCAGCCCCGCAAGGCGGCGGTTCGGCATAATGCCGCGCTCCTGAAACATCGAGGCGACGATCGTACAGGTCGCGCCGACGGGTTCGTTGCGCATGTAGATCGGCGCGCCGGTCTGCACGTCGGCAAGGCGGTGATGGTCGATGATCGCCAGGATCTCCGCCTCGTTGAGCCCGTCGACCGACTGGCTGACCTCGTTGTGGTCGACCAGAACGACCTTTTTCCGGTTCGGACGCAGCAGGTGGAACCGCGAAAGCGTGCCGACGACCTGCTCGTTTTCGTCGAGGATCGGATAGCTCCGGAAGCGCGATTTCAGCGTTTGCTCGCGCACGTCGTCAAGATAGTCGGTGAGCCGGAACGACACCGTAGGCGTCCCCGGCAGAATGCGCTCGACCGGCACCGACTGGATGATCAGCCGCGCCGCGCGGTACGCGTCGTACGGGGTGGTGATGATCACCGTGCCCGCGGCTTCGGAAAGGATCGCCGGATCGATCTGTGCGCCGCAGATCACGATGCAGACGACGTTCGCCCGCAGCGCCGCCGAAAGGACCGCCGGATCGCTGCCGGTCACGACGATCATATCGTTCGAAAACGCCGATTCCCCGCCGCTCTGCGGCACGACGATCTTCAGCTCGCCCGAAAGCGCGGTGACCGCGCTGTTGCTGTCCCACAGCTGCCCGTCGAGGTTCGACACAAGGTTAAAAAGCGGGATGTCCTGAAGATGCGGGTTTTCCGAGGATTCGAGGTCGAACGCGGCGATATCACCGGTGGTGACCATGCCCATAAGCTTTCCGTTCTCCTCCGCAACGGGAAGGAACGTGGCTTCGCCCTCGCCCTTCAGCATCGTTTCCCACGCCCTGCGCACCGTGACCGCCGCGGAAAGCACGGGCGGACGGTCGAAGTTCAGATCCTTGACCTGCGTGCGGACGTTATAGATCCGCTCCGGCGCGGAAAAGCCGAAGCGTTCGAGAATATGCGCCGTTTCGTCGCTGACCGTGCCGAGCCGCGCCGCCGTATAGCGGCGGTCGCCCAGCGCGTTCATCAGCGCGGCATATGCGATCGCGGAGACGATCGAATCGGTATCCGGGTTCTTGTGCCCCGTGACATAGATGGGATTTTGTGCGTCCATGCCCTTTTCCTTTCCTGTTTAGATAAGGATCCAGTTTTGATTATAGCAGATAATCCGCTTTTTTACCACAATTCGTTCTTGACGTTTGATAAAAATTTACATATAATAACGGCGTAAAAGGGAGTAGCCGACGCGAAAGCGTGGCCTGCGGCGTCAGCACGGAGAGAATCCCGCTGCCGGTCGAAATGCGCGAGACTTTTATGCAGTATTTCGTATGCATAGAAGTCTCTTTTTCTATGCACAAAGGAGGATACCATGTCTTTTTCCGTTCCCGGTTCCCTGTTCTGGACGATCGTTCTGTTCCTCGTCGGACTCGGTCTCATCTGCATCGCGGGGGACAAGTTCGTCGACGCCGCCGTCGCGATCGCGAAGCGGCTCAAGATCCCGCAGATCGTCGTCGGCGCGAC
>CADAPG010000026.1:20292-29346 GCA_902789675.1 uncultured Eubacteriales bacterium | reverse complement strand
CGCCGCGGTCGGCAGCGCGCAGTCGCCCGACATCAGCGTGGGAAACGCTTTGGGCAGCATCATCTGCAACACGGCGCTGATCGCCGGCATCGGACAGCTCATGCGGCCTTCGCACGAGGTCAAATCCAAATCCGTGAGCTGGCGCATGCTGTTCTTCGTTGCGACCGTTCTGCTGCTGTTCTGCACGGTACTCTTCTCCCCCGCGCAGGATTTCACCGCCGCGGACGGAACGGCAAAGCACTTTGTCGGCTCGGTCGGCCGCGTCGTCGGCATCATTCTGGTGCTCGGCTTCTGCGCCTATTCGTTCCTTTCGATCAAGCTCAAGGACAGCGACGGCGAAGCGGAATACGATGAGACCGAAAAAAATCTGCTGGTCGAAAACGGGCAGGTGCTCGCGCTTGACTACCTGAAAGTGCCGGAACGCGTCGTTGCGGTCACGATGATCGCGCTCGGCACCTCGCTGCCGGAGCTCGTCACGACCGTCACCAGCTCCATCAAGGGACAGGGCGACGTGGGTCTCGGCAACATCATCGGCGCGAATCTCTTCAACATCCTGCTCGTGCTCGGGCTGCCTGCAACGATCACCGGCAACATCACGTTCACGGCGCAGTCGCTGTACATCGATCTGCCGCTTGCGCTGCTTGCGATGGTCGGGCTGATCGTGCCGATGCTGATCCGCAAAAAGGGTTCCCGCGTGCAGGGCGCGCTGCTGGTGCTCGGCTACATCGGCTACTGCGTGTGGTCGTTCATCGGCGTGTGTTTCTTTTCCGAACAGCCCTTTTTAATTGCGCTTCGCGCATACGGAACGCCGTACAAGCCGTAGGGGAAGATCGTATCTTCCCGTTCCGCTGTTGCGGCGGGCGGATGATATCCGCCCCTACGGGTTCGTTGGCAAGAATGTCGCAACCCAAAAGCCTTCCCCTTCGAGGGGAAGGGGGACATGGCGATGCGCGGAGAGCGTGCAACGGCACCGCCGTAACGAAGCGAAGCGGAGTGGAGTTCCGCTTGCGGTGGATGAGGCGGACACGCAGAAAAGCGGGACGCTTTTCGCGGATCCATGAAATGAGGATTCCAAAAAAGAGTGCTCAGAAACCGTTTTGTGTTTCTGAACACTCTCTTATTCCTGTTCGCAGTTATTTTACTTCGAATGTGAGACTATGAACAATCGCTTCGGTCTCGGTGCCCTCGGAGAAGTCCACCTCCGTGAGTTTCACGCTGACCCACACGCCCTCGGCGATCTCGCCGTAATACTCGATCCAGTTCTTGCCGATATACCGGTAGGAACGTCCCTGCATTTCGATGCCGCCGATCGTCAGCGAATCAAGCTCAACAAGGTTTTCAAAGCTGCTCTTATAGAAATCGATCTTGTCGAGCGATTCCTTGCATTCGACGACGATGTAGGACTGGCTGGAATCCGCCTTCTCCGCGCTCGGCGCGCACCAGATGCGCATCGCGCCGCTGCGTTCCTCGGGGAACCAGTTCGCGTTCGGGATCTCGGCGGTCACGGCGACCTTCTTCGACGAAAACCCCACCTTTGCGTCGATCGTGACGGGCGCGGTCGGATTTGTGCCCGCAGGCACGGAGCTTCCGATCTTCGGGAAGCCGGAGACGTCCGCCGCGCTGTATTCCTCGCTTTTGATCCCCTTGATCGCGATCGCGCCGCAGGTCCACACACCGTCCTTTTCACGGAAGGTCACGGTGATGCTGTCGCCCTCTTCGTCGCTCCAGTTTGCGGAATGCGTCTTGCCGTCGTTGTCCGCGTTGTCGCGTCCCGCCTTGCCCGCCGCCGCGCCGATCTCGTCAAAGGTCAGCGCATAGCAGAAGCCGGACGGCATGTCGCTCATCCAGCGGTACAGTCCCGCAAGCGTCGCGCGGTCGATCACGCCGTCGCTTTTGCCGTACGGCGCGCCGGGAAACTGCGCTTCCGCTTCCTGTTCGGGTTTCTCCGGTTCGGCAGTCGCTTCCGGTTCCTCAGCCGGTTCGGGCTCTTCCGGAACGGCGGGTACGACGCCGAGCTTCATCCTGAGCATTGCGTCGCCGATGTTCACGTCAATCGTTTCGGCGTCGATGAAGATGATCTTATAATACGGAACGCCCGAGATCGTCAGGTCGCCGTCATTCGTCCATTCGAGCGGACGGTCCTGTCCCATCAGCACCAGCAGACCGGTGTGGTCCGGCTGCAGCGAAAGCGTCGTGTTGACGATGCCCGTTTCGACGAGCTGGTCCCCGCTGAAGCTGTACTCCCCGACGCGATATTCGATGATGCCGTAATCGCCGATCGTAAATTCCGGACCGGGCTCCTCCGTCGGCGCGGGTTCCTCCGTCGGCGCGGGCGTTGCCGCAGGCGCTTCCGTCGGCGCAGGCGTCGCTTCGGTTTGTTCCGGAACGGTCTTATCGCTCGCATTGCCGCATGCGATCGCTGCAAGCAGCAGGCAAAACGCAAGCAAAATTGCCAGATAACGTTTCATACGCGGATTCTCCTTGATTGCTTTCCGAAACGGGATCGTTCTAGCACGGATTATATCATACCTCGTTCGATTTGCAAGAGGAAAGCGGTTTTTTGCGGTTTATCCCTCGGAAACGGTGACGGTGTACGCGCTCGTGCCCTCCGCGAGCACCTTTCCCGACGCCGTGCGCACCGTGACCGCGTTGCCGTCCGCATCGACGATCGTGCCGCGGTTTTCGAGCGAGGTCAGCACGGAATCGCCGGTGACGATCCACGTCGAGCCCGCATCGATCACGAGCGTCGCGCTGCCGCCTTCCGCGCCGTCCTCCTTGAGGAACGCGCCGGTCCAGACGCTGCCCTCCGTCAGCTGCACGGATAGCGTGCTGATGCTGTCCCAGAGGATGCTGCCCGCCATCTGCTGCCGCACGGCGGTGAACACGCACTGCGCGCCGTTCGCACCTTCCCTGCCCCAGCCGCGCGCGTTGCGGTTGCCGGTGCATTTCAGCAGGAACGGGCTGTCTTCGCTTGCGGTGATCTCCACGTTTTCCAGCAGAAACTCGCTCGAGGTGTTGGTCGTATAGAAGACGCCGCCGTTGCCGGAGATCAGCTTGCCGCCGGTCATCGAAAAGCTTGCGGTGCCGATCTCGCTGTCGCCCGACATGCTCTGATACAGGATGACCGTCCAGGTGCAGTCGTTCTGCGAGAGGTCCGGCATATTGCCCGAAAGCGTGCAGTCGACAAGCGTCAGGCTGTTCTTGCCCTCGATGCAGATCGCCTCGGAGCCGGTCGCGGTGAGCGCCGCGTTTTTGACCGTGATGTCCGCCGTGCAGTAGACCGCGGGAGAACCGGATCCGTTTGCGGTATAGCTGCCGCCGTCGACCGTCATCGTGCCGCCGCCGCGGTCGGAGCGGATCGCCGCGGACGAGCCGCCGTCCGTCTCCACCGTGCAGTTTTCGGCATAGAGCGTGCCGCCGCCCGCAACGTGCAGACCGCCGGACGTGCCCTGCTTCGTTTGAATGCTCGTATTGCGGACGGTCGCCGTTCCGCTTCCGTACGCAAACACGCCCGCGCCGCCCGCGCTGTCGGTTTCGATCGCGCAGTTCTCGACGGTCAGCGTGCCGTCGGTCACGAGCATCGCCGCGCCGACGCCGTAAAAGCTCGCGCTGTCGCCGCCCGTGCTGTTTTGCGAAACGCGGGTGACCGTGCTGTTTCTGACGGTCACGATCGCGCCGTTTTCTATAAGGACCGCGCTTTCGTCCGCGCCGGTCGAGGCGACCGTTTCATTCGCGATCTCGCCGTCCTGCGCAAAGGACCGAACGCCCGCGTACGCAGTCGGCGCAGCGCCGCCCGGACCGCCGGGACCGCCGCCCGGTCCGCCCATCGCAAAGGGTTCCGCGGTCTTTTGAACCGAGATCGCCTTCCCGTCGGCGTTCAGCGTCACGGTCACCGTGTCGCCCGCCTGCAGCGCGTCCCGTTCGATCGCGTTTCCGGTCTCATCCAAAAAGGTCACGCCCTCCGCGAACTGCAGCGAACAACTGCCGATCGAAAAGCCGCCCTGTCCCTGCGGCATGTCGGGCGGGTTGCCCTGCCCCTGCGGCATGTCCGGCGGGTTGCCCTGCCCCTGCGGCATATCCGGCGGGTTGCCCTGCGGCATCTCGGGCGGGGTGCCCTGTCCCTGCGGCATATCGGGCGGGTTGCCCTGTCCCTGCGGCATATCGGGCGGGGTGCCCTGTCCCTGCGGCATATCCGGCGGGTTGCCCTGCGGCATGTCGGGCAGAAGAGAGAGCGTGATCCCCGTCGCGTCGATCGATTCGATGCGGCCCGTAACGGTTTCCGCGCCCTCGGTCTGTTCGGCGACCGGCGCTTCGGTCGGTTCGGTTTTTTCGGTGTTTGCCGTGCAGCCGCATGCGAACAGCATGCCGGCAAGCAATACGGCGATCATTCGTTTCATGGTCGTTTCCTCCGTCTTCGGATTCGGTTATCATACCCGTACAATTTGACAAAAGTATGTACGTACCGTGTGAAAAATGAAAAACCGTGCCCGCACGTCCGCGAACGGCGCTTGACAAACCGGAAATCCGTGATACTGTTATAGAGAAGAATTTCCGGAGGACACAAAAGATGACCGATTACGAAGCCCTGATCGCACAGGCGGACGCGCTGACAAGCGGCGTGCCGCACCGCATCTCCAACCTTGCGAACGTTTCCGCGCTGATCTTCGACGCCATGGACGACCTGAACTGGGCGGGGTTCTATCTGCTCGAGGGCGAAACGCTCGTCCTCGGTCCGTTCCAGGGCAAGCCCGCGTGCATCGAGATCCCGGCCTCCCGTGGGGTGTGCGGCGCGGCGGTGCGCGAGGACCGTTCGCAGCTTGTCCCGGACGTGCACGCATTCGCGGGACACATCGCCTGCGATTCCGCATCGCGCTCGGAGCTGGTCGTGCCGCTGCGCAAAAACGGCGCGGTGATCGGCGTGCTCGATCTGGACAGCCCGTCTCCCGCGCGGTTCACCGAAGCGGACCGGACCGGCATGGAACGGCTTGCGCGCGTATTGGAACAGAATCTTTGAGCGAAACAAAAAAAGCACTTCTCCGTCGAATTGCACGGAGAAGTGTTTTTGCTTTCAGTTTTCCGGTTTTCCGTTCTCGGCGAAGAACCGCATGACGCCGTTGAACAGTCCCTTTGCCATCGTCTTGCGGAACGCCTCGTCGGCAAGCAGCTTATCCTCGTCCGGGTTGCTCAGATGCCCCATTTCAATGTTGATGATCGGGCGCGTGCACCAGTTGAAGCCGGTCTGATCTTCGCGGTAGGTCATGCCGTCCTTGTAGCGCATCGGCAGACCCGTTTCCTTTAAATACTCCTCGAGGATCGTCCGCGCCGCCTTGACATTGTAGTCATAGAACTTCGTGCGGTTTTCGGTCGGCACGAGCATGAACGCGCCGCGCGTCTTGCGTTCGTCGGACTTGTTGCAGTGCAGGCGGATGCCCAGATCGACCTTCGCCTCGTTGAACATCTGCGCGCGTTCGATGTTGGAGATGTTCACGTCCGTCGTTTCGTGCGTGATGATAACCGTCGCGCCCTGCTCCTCCAGAAGCCGCTTCAGCTCCAGTCCGACGTCCTGCACGACGTCGTATTCGTAGACGCCGCTCTTTATGCCGCGGCAGCCGCCCGCGACCTTCTGCTTGGTCTTGCTCGAATTCGGGGCGACCGGCTCCGGCGCGGGATCATAGACCTTCTGATGCCCCGGATCGATCCCGATCACGATCCCCGCAAGCGGAAGCGGCGTGGGCGTCGGCTCGGGGGTCGGCGTGGGTTCGGGCGTGGGCGTCGGCTCCGGCGTGGGGGTCGGCGTCGGCAGCGGCGGCAGCGTCGCTTCGGGCGTTGCTTCCGGTTCCGCCGCGGCAACGATCTCCGTTTCCTCGATTGCTGCGGACAGCTCCGTGGGCTTTGCGGTCGGCGCAGGCGTTTCGGCGGCAGGCTCCGCCGTCGGCTTGCCGCAAGCCGCGATCAACAGGATAAGAAGGATCGCAAGAATCCCTTTTTGCATCGTTCGTTTCATGCGCACAGTATACCACGGCTTTGCCCGCCGCGCAAGCAAAAACAGGACGGCCGTCCGTCCTGCTTTGTCTTTGTGTATTTACGGAATGATCCGATAGATATGAAACTCGCAGTCCTCATGCCTGTTTTCGTGCCAAACGGTCTGCACGGCGATCCGTCCGTCGTCCAGGAAGTAGATGAAATCATCCTCGTTGAAAATCGCTCCGCCCCATCCCACAACATCATGGAACGCGCTTCCCTCCGTGACGGTATACGCGTCCGCAATGCGGTGATCGATCGGCTTTACGCCGCTCCATTCGACCACCGTTCCGTCAGCGGCATACTGCACGAATCCGATCGGGAACGCCTCGTCTCCGTACGGTGTAAAGTCCAACTCGTAGAAAATCAAAACCGCTTGCCCTTCCTTGCGGAAAAGCGCAAACCAGCCGACAAGGGATCTGTCGATCGTCTGAAGCTCGTCCGTCTTGTCCGTCCAACCGTCGCGCAGAAGCCGCAGCGTGACCGTATCGAGATTCTGTCCGTTCATATAGCGAAGTTCGTCAAGATGTTCCTCATCCCGATACAGTTCAAGGCTTTCATCCCCGCATAAATCGTACGGATCATAGATCGGACGGATCTTCATTTGCACGTTGCACTGTCGATACCCTACCCGCTCACTTCTTCCGTAAAACAGCAACTCTGCAGCGCCGTCCCGTTCCTCCACGATCGTAAAGGCGGATAAATTACTCATGAATGCACAAGCATGATCCGTTCCGTCCGGCATTCGGACGGCGCCGTAAAACGCCGCATTCTCATCGACAAGGAAGGTCTGACGTCCGTTTTTGAAATGAACACCCCATTCCGTATTCGGCTGATCCGGCGTATTGCCGGAGTTCGCAAAAATGAATCGGTGCGGCTTATAATCGGATTTTTCAAGAATCGCTCCGTCCGCATCCTCGTCCGCAAAGATGCCGAGCGGGTCCTCCGTCACCTTGATCCGAACCGCGTTCCCGTCCGTGAAAAGCTGCAGCTCTCCCGCCGGAAAGCAGTACGCAGGCTCTGAATCGAACGGCGTCCGGTACATTTGGATTTCCGCAAGGAAGGTCCCGTCCCGTTCCGTGATATTCAGATGCTGCTGATAATTGTTCTTGTGCAGCGTCAGGATCCCCTCCCCCTCCGGATACAGAAGCAGCGTCGTACCGCGGGCGATCCAAAGCGTATCCGCATCCTCCGCAAAGGTCAAAGGCCGCGCGTCGCTTTCCGAAAACGCGGGCGCGTCCGTCGCGGCGGGCGGTTCTTCGGTCGTCTGTTCGGCGGTCGGTTCGTCGGTTTTCTCCGCCGCGGTCGGATCCTTCTCCGTTCCGCACGCAAACAGACCGCTCAGCAGTACGGCGCACAGCAAACAAATCAAAGCTTTTTTCACAGATCTCTCTCCTTTCCGTCTCTGCTTTGCATGTTACGGAATCACCTTGACGATTTCGAAATCCTCGTCGCCGTCACCGCCCTCGTGCGGCATGGTTTCGATCGCGATCCGTCCGTCGTCGAGGAAGTACGCGTCCTCATCCTCGCCGGTGATCATCGCGCCGGTTCCTCCCGTCAGTTGGTAGAAGTACACATCCTTCTCCAGGCGGTAGCCGTCGGCGATCGCATGATCGATCGGCTTTGCGCCGCCCCATTTCAGCACCGCGCCGTCCGCGCCGTACAGCACGAACGCGTCCGCATATGCTTCGCTGACCGCATACGGCGTACTGAAATCCGGCTCATAGTGGATCACAAGCGTCTGTCCGTCCTTGGTAAGCCATGCAAAGAAGTCCTGAAACAGCGGATGGAGCGTTTCGATCTCCGGCGTCCTGTCCGTCCAGCCGTCGCGGATCATTGAAAGAATGACCGTGTCGAGGTTTACACCGAGCATATATGTCAGCCGCTCGTCTTCTTGATCGTGCCAGTCACGCCGTCCGATGCTGAACGGGTCGACGGCGCACAGCCCGAACGGATCGCAGACCGTGTCGAGAGGGAACTCTGCCAGCTCGTATCGCGCTGCGTGGTACTTCTCCCAGTCGATCGCTTTTATGCCGTAAAACAGCAGTTCGGGCGTCTCTCCGCTCGCGTCGATCAGCGCATAGCCGTCGTCGTTGCCGACCATCGTACACGGCCGTTCCGTTCCGTCCGGAAAGCGCAGCGTGCCGGTCATTTCACAGTTTTCACCGATCGCCAGTTTCAGCCGTGCGTATTGACGATCCCCCAGATCAAAACTGCCAAACCACTCGGTATCGGGTTCCATCGGCACATAAAACCGATTGACCTCCGATCGCGTTTCGCCGGGTTCACGATCCTGTTTTTTCAGAACCTTGCCGTCCAGCCCGTCGTACGCCAGAACGCCGAGCGGGTCGGACACGATCTCGATTATCACCGCCGCGCTGTCGGTAGAAAGCCGCACCTCCCCTGCGGGAAGCGTCAGCGCGGGCTTTGTATCGTCCGGTGTCCGAAACAGCCTTGTTTCCAAGGAGAACGTCTCGCCGTTCTCCGTCAGCGCGAACACCTCGTTCGGCGTGAACAGGTACGCGGTTCCGTCCGCATAGACCAGCAGGTGATAATGGGCCCACCCTTTGCCCTGCCATTCGTTGTATGTCCAGCCGGTGTTTTTGTCCGTCTCAAACGACAGCGGCCGCGCGTCGCTTTCCGAAAACGCGGGCGCGTCCGTCACGGCGGGTTCGGCGGTCGTCTGTTCGGCGATCGGTTCCTCGGTTCTCTCCGCTGCGGTCGGCTCCTTCTCCGTTCCGCACGCAAACAGGCCGCACAGCAGTACGGCGCACAGCAAACAAATCAAAGCTTTTTTCATCGGGATCCCCCCTTTTTTTACAGGATACCACAAGGTTGCGTTATTTTTGCATCATGGGTGTAAACAATGTCCCTTCCGGATGCGGGTTCCGCTGTTGCGGCGGAGCGCCGAGAACGACGCCCTTACAACGTCCATGCGATCATGGCTCCCCTGTGTAAGGGGAGCTGGCTGCGAAGCAGACTGAGGGGTTGTAAGGTCGGGATACGCACGATCAACAACCCTTCCGTCAGCCT
>CADAPG010000026.1:0-20263 GCA_902789675.1 uncultured Eubacteriales bacterium | reverse complement strand
GGTTGTAAGGTCGGGATACGCACGATCAACAACCCTTCCGTCAGCCTTGCTTCGCTTCGGCTGCCACCCTCCCTTGCACAGGGAGGGCAAGGCGTTCCGCTGTTCCTGTGCACGGATGCAATAGCCATCCTATGAATGAAAGCCTCTTCACTTCCACACAAAAACAGGACAGTGCATCCTGTCCTGTTTTGAGACGATATACTGCTCCGCAGTTCGATATGCTTGCAGAAGCAAGCGCGATATGCGGCGAAAGCCGCACGATATGATATAAATCCCTGTACTCCGCAGGGTATATCGCGTCGAAGATATATCGTGCTCCGAAGGAGCATATCGCAAATCCCGCAGGGATTTATATCGCTGAGGGCGCAGCCGCCCTCTCAGCTCAGTTCAGATGTGCCGGTGCAGAGCTCGTAATACTTGCCGCGCTCACGAAGAAGCGCGTCGTGGTCGCCGCGTTCGATGATCCTGCCGTTTTCGAGGACCATAATGCAGTCGGAGTTGCGGACCGTACTGAGGCGGTGCGCGATGACGAAGACGGTTCTGCCGTGCATCAGCGCGTCCATGCCCTTTTCGATGTGCTTCTCGGTGCGGGTGTCGATCGAGCTCGTCGCCTCGTCCAGGATCAGCACCGGCGGATCGGAGACCGCCGCGCGGGCGATCGCCAGAAGCTGCCGCTGTCCCTGCGAAAGGTTCGCGCCGTCCGCAACGAGCTGGGTCTCGTACCCTTCGGGCAGATGCGAAATGAAGAAGTCCGCGTTTGCGATCTTCGCCGCTTCGATGCACTCCTCGTCGGTGGCGTCGAGTCTGCCGTAGCGGATGTTGTCCATGACCGTGCCGGAGAACAGATGCGTGTCCTGAAGAACCATGCCCAGGGAGCTTCGGAGCGCGCTCTTTTTGATCTCGCGCACGGGGATGCCGTCGTAGGTGATCGTGCCGTCCGTGATGTCGTAGAAGCGGTTGATCAGGTTCGTGATCGTCGTCTTGCCCGCGCCGGTGGAGCCGACGAACGCGATCTTCTGTCCCGGATGCGCATAGAGCGTGACGTCGGTGAGCACCTGTTTTTTGCCGTCGTAAGAGAAGTCAACGTCGTTGAAGCGCACCTCGCCGCGCAGCGGGATCAGCTCGTCGCCGCGCTTCCATGCCCAGCGTCCGGTGCGGCGGTCGGTTTCCGTGAGTCTGCCGTCCTTTGCTTCGACACGCACGAGCGTGACCGTGCCCTCGTCGACCTCGGCGGGGGTGTCCACAAGCGCAAAGATGCGCTCCGCGCCCGCAAGTGCTAGAAGGATCGAGTTGAACTGCTGCGAGATCTGGCTGATGCGGTTCGATACCTGACGGACGAAGTTCAGCGACGCGATCAGCTTGCTGCTTTCAACGAGCAGCAGCGGCTGCTCCGCAAGGAACGTGCCCTCGAGAAGGAACGGCTGTCCCTCGACCGGCGCCGCCAGCAGCACGCCCACGGTGCAGGTGATCGCATAGAAGATGTGGGAGATGTTGTTCATCAGCGGACCGACGATGCTTGCGAACGTGTTCGCGTCGGTTGCGACCTTGCACAGCTCGTCGTTGTGCACCTTGAAGTTCGCCCTTGCCGCTTCCTCGTGGGTGAAGACCTTGACGACCTTCTGTCCTTCCATCATCTCTTCGATGTAGCCGTTCAGCCCCGCCAGCTCGCGCTGCTGTTTCTTGAAGTTTTTCCGGCTCTGCCGGGTGACGCCGCGCATCACGTAGAACACGGTCAGCCCCATGCAGATCATGATGAAGATCACGGGGATCGACAGCGCCGTCATCAGCCCGAAGATGAATACGAGCGACGTGACCGAGATCAGCATCTGCGTGATCGAGTGGTGCAGAAGCTCGTTGACCGCCTCGGTATCGTTCGTGTAATAGCTCATCAGCTCGCCGTGCGTGCGTCCGTCGAAGAACGCGATCGGAAGCGACTGCATCTTTTCAAACATCTCCTTCCGCAGCGCGCACATGACGCGGGCGGAGCAGGAGAGCATCAGCCGGTTCAGAAGGAAATTGGTGAACGCTGCGATCGCGTACAGAATCGCCATGCCGATCAAAACGCCCGTGTACTTTGCCATATCGGCGCCGACCGATGTTTCGAGCGTCTTGACAAGCTTCTGCGTCTCGAAGACCGCGAAGTTCGACGCGAGCGAGTACGCGAGGATCGAGAGGATCGCAACGGTCAGGATCCCCGTGCAATGTTTGAAATACCGGAACAGGCGCAGAAGCGTCTTTAAAGGCTTTTCGGCGCGCTTTCCGCCCATCTTGCTGTTGAAGGAACTTCCTCTCGGGGGCATTACGCGTTCGCCTCCTCTCTGACCTGCGATTCATAGACCTCGCGGTAGATGAGACTCCGCTGCATCAGCTCTTCATGCGTGCCGACGTCGGAGATCGTGCCGCGCTCCATCACGACGATCTGATCCGCGTTCATGATCGAGCCGATGCGCTGCGCGATGATGATCTTCGTCATGTCGGTGAGCGATTTGAGCCCGTCGCGGATCCTCGCCTCGGTCGCGGTGTCGACCGCGCTCGTCGAATCGTCGAGGATCAGGATCTTCGGTTTTTTCAGCAGCGCACGCGCAATGCACAGGCGCTGCTTCTGTCCGCCGGATACGTTGCAGCCGCCCTGTCCGAGGTCGGTGTTGTATCCGTCCGGGAAGGCGGTGATGAATTCGTCGGCGCACGCGATCCTGCACGCCGCGCGGATCTCCTCGTCCGTCGCGTCCGGATCGCCCCAGCGCATGTTTTCGCGGATGCTGCCCGAGAACAGCAGGTTTTTCTGCAGCACCATCGAAACGCCGTCGCGCAGCGCTTTCAGACCGTATTCGCGCACGTCGTGACCGGACACGCGCACGGAGCCCGAAAGCACGTCGTAGAGCCGCGGGATCATCTGTACGAGCGTGGACTTGCCCTCGCCCGTGCCGCCGACGACGCCGACGGTCTGTCCGGGCAGGATGCGGAGATTGATGTCCTTGAGATTCAGAACGTCCGGATTGCCGGAATACGAGAAGTCGACGTGCTCGAACTCGATCGCGCCGTTCTCGACCGTGAGATCGCTTTCGGGCGAATCGATGTCGATCTGTTCTTCAAAGACCTCGTTGATGCGGTCCAGAGACGCGCGCGTTCTCGAAAGCAGCATCGGGAACATCGAGACCATCTGCAGCGCGCCGATGACCTGCGTCGAGAAGCCGATCAGCGCGGACAGATCGCCGATGCCGAGCGTGCTGCCGGGCGCCGTAACGACCTTGCCGCCCCAGAACCACAGAAGCACGGTCGCGCCCCACATGATGCCGAGCTGGATCGGACTTGCGAGGGAGAAGAGCTTTTGCGCGTAGATCTGCGTCCGCATCAGATCGTCGGCGCTCGCTTGAAACTTTTCGTTTTCGTAATCGCCGCGCACGAACGATTTGACGACGCGCGTGCCGATCAGGTTCTCCTGCACCGCGCCGTTCATCGTGTCGAGCTTTTTGAACATCAGCCGGAAGCGCTTGCGCCCGACGAACATGAACAGCAGCATCGGCGTCATGACGAGCGGCAGCGCGACGACGAAGATCAGCGACAGCCGCGCATTGATGCGGAACGCCATGACCGACGCGAAGATCATCTGGAACGGCGCGCGGAACATCATGCGAAGAAACATCTGGTACGTGTTTTGCATGCTGTTCACGTCCGTCGTCGCGCGGATGACGAGCGACGAGGTCTGGAAGTGATCGGTGTTTTTGAACGAAAACTGCAGGATCTTGTTGAAGATCCGTTCGCGCAGATTCTTTGCAAAGCCCATCGACGCGACCGCCGACGTGCGCGCGCCGAGCGCGCCGCATGTGAGCGACAGCAGCGCCGCGATCACCATCAGTCCGCCGACCCACAGCACGAACTGGAAATTGTTCGTGTACGGCAGGCGCGAGAGGTAGCTCTGCAGCTGGTATTCGTCCTTATGATACAGCGCGCCGTCGACCAACGCCGCCATGAACAGCGGGATCAGCGTTTCGAGCGCGACCTCAAAGACCATCAGCACCGGCGTCAGCACCGAGGGCAGCACATAGCCTTTGACACACGGCTTCAGATACTTGATGCCCGGTCCTTTTTTCTTCTTTTTGTCCATGAGAAATGATACTTCCCCTATTGTTCTGATATCCTATTTATACCACAAAACGGTCCCGTCCGCAAGCGATCCGGGGTTATTTTCCGTGAATTCACAATCGTTGCGAAATTGCGCGGACTCTGTTATACTGTGCGTATGGAAGCAAACAAAAACCGCATTGTCGCGATCGACGTCGAAACGCCGAACGGACGCGACGCCGCAATCTGTCAGATCGGCATCGTCGTCGCGGAATTCGGCGACGTCGTCAAAACCGAATCGTATCTCGTCGATCCCGAAACGTCGTTCGACCCGATCAACATCTCGATCCACGGCATCACGCCCGCGGACGTGCGGAACGCGCCGAATTTTCCGACGCTGTGGCCGCGGATCGCGGGATACTTTACCGATTCCGTGATCGTGGCGCACAACGCGCCGTTCGACCTCGGCATGCTTGCGGGAACGCTTGCGCGCTACGGCATCCCCGTACCGCCGATCGAATACTGCTGCACGGTGCAGATGGCGCGGCGGCGGTTCTCCCGCGAGACCTACGGCTCCTATCGGCTCGACACGCTCTGCGCCGCGTTCGACATTCCGCTGCCCCACCACCACGACGCGCTGTGCGACGCCATGGCGTGCTATCGGCTCTATCGGGAACTGCTTGCCGATTTCGGCGAGGACCCGCGCGACGTGCGTCCGTACCGACGCGCCGTGAAGCCGATGCAGAAGCCTGCCGGGAAGTTTTCGACCGAATCGGAAACGGATATGACCCTGCGCAAGCTCCGCGAGCTGTTGGAAGGCGTGCATCCGACGACGTTCCTGAATCCGGGCGATTCGATGGCGATCGCGCACTGGATGGACCGGCACGCCGATCTCTGCTCCGATCCCCCGTTCGACGAGATCTTTCGGTACCTCTACCGCATGATCTCGGACAAGCCGCTCTCCTGCGCGGAGGAAGCCGATCTATTGCGCTTGATCGGGAAATGAGCGCCTTTGCCGATCCTTCGGTCAGAAGCATCATCTTTGAGAATATAGAAACGACCCGGAACTTCGGGTCGTTTTTTCGTTTCGGCGGATGTTATCCGTTCAGCAGCTTTTTCCGTGCTTTCCAGTCCGGCATATGGGCGTTGAGGATCGCCTTAAAGTCCGGTCCGTGTCCGTGCACCTGAAGATGCGCAAGCTCGTGCAGGATCACGTATTCCAGACAGATCACGGGGTAACGGACGAGCTGCAGGTTCAGGTTGATCTTCTTCGTGCGCGTGTTGCAGCTGCCCCAGCGCGAGGTCATGTCGCGCACCGCCCATGCGTCCGGCACAAGCCCGGTGAGGCCCGACCACAGCGGCAGATAGTGTTCGATCTCCGCTTTCAGCCGCTCGCGCAGCCAGTCGTTCAGGATCGCTTCGCGCTTTTCCGGCGTCGATTCGGATCGCAGCGACAACACGATGCGGTCCGGCTCAAGCGTGACGCCGTTCTTTTTCTGATGCTCCCGCACTTCGAGCGGAAGCGTCTGTCCGAAGAGCCTGACCGTTTCGCCGGAGACATAGTTTCTCGGCTCGTCGGCGTGGCTGCTGCGGACCTGTTCGATGTGCGCCCGGATCCAGTCGGCACGTTCCAGAAGGAACGCGCGGATCAGTGCTTCCGGATAAAAGCGCGGCGCGGAAACGCGTACCTCGCCGTCCGGCGGCACGATGGTGACGCGGACGTTTTTCACCTTTTTGCGGATGAGGATCGCGGCAAACCCCGCGACCGTGATCGTTTTCCCTGCGTCCATCTATTTATGATACGCCTCGTGCGCGCGGATCTTGCAGCCGCGGTAAAGCTGTTCGAGCAGTAAAAGCCTTGCGATGCGGTGCGGGAAGGTCATTTGGGAGAACGAGATCTTCGCGTTCGCCCGGGCATAGACCTCGTCGGAAAGCCCCAAAGAGCCCCCGATCACGAACGTGAGCGGACGCGCCCCGGTCTCCTTCTCCCCGAGAAACGCGGCGAACGCTTCGGACGTCATCTGCTTCCCGTCGATTGACATGGCGACGACGAAATCCTTCTGCCCGATGCACTTCAGAATGCGCTTGCCTTCCTTCTCTTTGACAAGGAGCTCGTCGGCGGGATGCAGGGATTCCGGCGCCTTTTCGTCGGCGACCTCCGCGATCTCCAGCGAAACGAACCGGGACAGCCGCTTTTGAAACTCGGCGCAGGCGTCCTCGAAATATCGCTCCTTCAGTTTTCCGACACAGACGATGCGAACGGTCATACGAGCTCAAACACCCCCGTCGGCTCCTCGCGCGCGGCGATCGCAAGCTGCATGTCTTCGATCCCCGCTTCCTCAAGCGCGGCGCGCACCGCGACCATGGCAAGCTCGGGATAGTTGTTCTCCCTGCTCAGATGTCCCAGGATCACGTTTTTCACGCCGGTGCCGTACAGCTTGACGAGCGCTTTGCCGCAGTCGTCGTTGTTCATGTGTCCGCTGCCGGACAGGATGCGCTTTTTCAGCTGATACGGATAGCTGCCCGCCATCAGCATATCGACGTCGTGGTTCGCCTCGAAGAGCAGCAGCTCGCAGCCCGAAAGGATCGAAAGGATCCGCGCGTCGACATGCCCGAGATCCGTGCAGACGCCGACCTTGTGTCCGCCCGCCGAGATCGTATAGCCCACGCAGTGAACCGCGTCGTGCGGGACGGTGAACGGCAGCACGCGCGCGCCGGCAAGATAGAAATCGCGGTCGGACTCGAACACGCAGACGTTCTTCGGCGCGACGCCGCAGAGCTTTTCCCGCATCACCGACCACGTGTCGGCGTTGGCATAGACCGGCAGATCGTATTTTTTGGACAGGATATTCACGCCGCGGATGTGGTCGTCATGCTCGTGCGTGACGAAAACCGCGGAAAGATCGCGCGGATCGACGCCGATCCGCGCAAGAAGCTCGACGATGCGCTTGCACGACAGCCCCGCGTCGATCAGAATCTTCGCGCTGCCCGCTTCGATATAGGTCGCGTTTCCCGAGGAACCGCTGCACAAAGGACAAAGTTTCATAGGATCTCCCGATATGCTCCGCAGGAGCAAACCATCAAATGAATTGCGCTTCGCGCGTGAATTGACGGCAATGCCGTCCTGATAAAAGATTATACCACATCCGTGCCGGAACGGAAAGCTTTTTATTGCGTTCCTGAAAAAGCCGTGCTATACTTTTCGCATGATCATTGAGGAACTGGCGCAGGCAAAACTGAATCTGACGCTCGGCGTGCTCTATAAGCGCGCGGACGGCTATCACGCCCTTGACACCGTCATGCAGACGGTGTCGCTGTTCGACCGCGTGTTCGTGGAAAAATCGCGCACGGTCGAGGTGCATGTGACGGGCATGACGCTGCCTTTGGAAAATACGATGTACAAGGCCGCGATGCTGTATAAGGCGGCGACCGGCTGCGGCGCGAAGATCCGCTGTGAAAAGCGCATCCCCGCGGAAGCGGGCATGGGCGGCGGCAGCGCCGATGCGGCGGCGGTTCTGCGCGGGCTTCAGCGGCTGCACCGCATGGCGGACGACCGCACGCTGAAGGAAATCGCGCTCTCGGTCGGGGCGGACGTACCGTTCTGTCTTGTCGGCGGCACCTGCCGCTGCGAGGGCGTCGGTGAGATCCTGACGCCGTTTGCGCTCGGAAAGCGTCTGTGGTTCGTGATCGCAAAGCCGAAGGAGGGCGTTTCCACGCGCGAGCTGTTTTCGAGGCTTCCGCTGCCGCGGCCGCAGGTCCGCACGCTTTCCGCCGTCGCCGCGCTAGCAAGAGGAGACCTCAATGCCCTTGCGCCGCTCATGCAGAATGTGTTGGAGCCCGCCGCGATCGAGCTGGTGCCCGAGATCGGCGTGCTGAAGCAAAAGCTTCTGGACGCAGGCGCGATCGCCGCGCAGATGACCGGCAGCGGCTCCGCCGTATTCGGTCTCTTTGAGACCGAGGAGGCAGCTTCCCGTGCGCTGCCCGCCGTGTCCGACGCCGCGTTCTCGACCGTTTGTTATTCGTTGTGAGGCAGCTATGAACGATAAGCAGATCCGACTTCTGGCAACCGGCGGGATCCTGTCCGCCGCGATCTTCCTTCTGACCGCATTCGTGCGCATTCCGATCCCCGCAGGCTATCTGCATCTCGGCGACGCGGGCGTGTTCCTTGCCGCCATGCTGCTGCCCGCGGGATGGGCGGCGCTGTGCGCGGGCGTCGGCAGCGCGCTTGCGGATCTCATCGGCTTTCCCGCATATGCGCCGGTCACGTTCCTGATCAAGGCGCTGACGGCGCTGACCTTCGGGCTTCTGTGGCGGCGGCTTCCGGGCAAGCTCAGATACCTTGCCTTCCTTGCCGTGCTCATCATCCCGCTCGGCTATTTCTTCTTTGAGCTTGTGCTTTACCGGAACTTCGCGTGGGCGGATCTGCCGCTGAACCTTTTACAGGCGGCGGTCGGCGCGGGGCTTGCGCTTGCGATCGACCGTACAAGCAAGGGACGGTTCCGCATCTGATCCCGCATCCGTTTTATTCTACCGACAGTAGAGACGCATTCTCCTGCCGGTGGACTTTTTTTCACGAAAAATAGAGTGCCTTTGACAAAAACACGTGTTATCATCAAAATAGAATATTATGGATTTTCAGGAGGATTCCCATGCGTATCCGCATTTCCGCAGACAGCACCTGCGATCTGAGCCCGGAGCTCATTGAACAATACGACGTTGCGATCACCCCGCTCTATATCCGTCTCGGCGACAAAGACCTCAAGGATTCGATCGAAGTCACGCGCGACGATATCTACAGCTACGTCGAAAAGACCAAGTCGATCCCGAAGACCGCGGCGGTCAACGTCGGCGACTACGCGGAGTTCTTTACCAAGGTGAAGAACGAAGGCTACGACGGCGTCGTGCACTTCACGATCTCCGCGGAGATGTCGAGCTGTTACCAGAACGCCTGTCTTGCCGCCGAAAGCTTTGAAAACGTGTACATCGTCGACTCGCGCACGCTGTCCACCGGCATCGGGCATCTGGTGCTCGACGCGTGCATCCTGCGCGACGAAGGCAAGAGCGCAAAGGAGATCTTCGATATCCTCGAAGAGCGCAAGAAGAAGCTCGACGTCAGCTTCGTTCTCGACACGCTGCGCTATCTCGCGCTCGGCGGACGCTGCAATTCCCTGCTTGCGTTCGGCGCGAACCTTTTAAACATCAAGCCGTCGATCCAGGTCAGGCACGACGGCACGATGGGCGTGGACAAAAAATACCGCTGCTCGTTCGAGCGCGCGGTCGTGCGGTACGTCAACGACAAGCTCGAAGACAAGGATTCGCTGGACCTCCGGCGCATCTTCATCACCGACTCCGGTTCGAGCGACGAGATCCGCAACGCCGTCGAGGAAGCCGTCCTGAAGAACGCGCCTTTTGCGGAGGTCATTCACACCCGCGCAGGCTGCACGGTCTCTTCGCACTGCGGTCCGAACTGCATCGGCATCCTGTTCTACCGAGAATAAATAAGCAGCAAAGCGGCGGTCGCAACGACTGCCGCTTTTTTTGCGCCGCGGCGTTCGATTTTGCCGGTGCAGACGATTGCAAAATGCTGTCGATCGCTGTATAATACTAAAAAATGATAAGGAGTCCTTTTCTTATGGAACTGACTGGCGCATCGTTCTTCTTCGACTGGGAAGTGCAGCTCATGGAATGGCTGCAGGAACATATCGGCAGCAGCGGATTCGGCTTCTGGCTGCTAAGTAATCTGTCCGCATTCGGCGAACAGCTTCTGCTGGTCGTGATCATGGGCTTTCTCTATTGGGGTCTCAACAAGAAATTCGGCAAGTACGTCGGTCTCAATGTGCTGATGGTCAACGTCTGGAACCCGATGATCAAAAACATCGTTCTGCGCCTTCGTCCGTACATGGTGTCCGACAGCATCAAGCCGCTTCGGCTTGTGGACGAGAACGCAGACGCCATGGACGTCGCCGCGCAGGGATATTCGTTCCCCAGCGGACATTCCTCGAATGCCGTGACCGTTTACGGCTCGCTTGCCGTGCACGAGAAAAAACGGAAGATCCTCTGGATCCTTGCCGTTGTGCTGCCGCTGCTTGTCGGCTTTTCCCGCGTGTTCGTCGGCGTCCATTACCCCACGGACGTTCTGTGCGGCTGGCTCCTCGGCGTCATCGTCGTGCTGCTGGTGCCGTGGCTCCGCAAGGTCATCAAGAACCGCTGGCTGTTCTACGGCGTTCTGCTGCTCACGTCCATTCCCGGATTCTTCTACTGCAAAACCAACGACTTTTTCAGCTCGTTCGGCATGCTTTTGGGCTTCATCCTTGCCGAGCCGTTTGAAGAGCGGTTCGTCAAGTTTGAAAACACGTCCAACATCCTCCGCTGCATCCTGCGCACGATCGGCGGCGGGCTGCTGTACTTCGGACTGAATATCCTGCTGAAGCTTCCGTTCCCGAAGGATCTTCTGGATTCCGCGACCTTCGTTTCCTATCTGATCCGCACGCTGCGCTACGCGATCGTGATCTTCGCGGTCATCGGCGTATACCCCATGGTCTTTAAGCTGACCGGAAAGCTTTGGAAAAAGAAGGAAACGATCGAACCGGAACAGGCGGAAGAACCGGAACAGGCATAAAATGACAGAAAACAAAGAGCGGCGATCGAATGATCGCCGTTCTTTTCAGTGGGTCGGATTCTCCACCGTGCCGACAAACAGCAGTGTGCCCCCGCTTCCCATGATAACGAACAGGAACGGGCGGTTCAGGTGAAATTCGATCCGCGGCAGCGGCGGTTCGGTTTCGTCCGGCATCGGCGCTTCGCCCGGCGCCGGAATCACTTCGGTATACCCCGCCGCTTCCATGCCGGTTTCGTTGAGGTCGACGACCGTTTCCTGAACGACCCGGTCGAGCCGCGTCGGCACGCTCGTCATACCCGAGAAATCCGCGCCGTCCGCGAACACATCCCGAAGCCCCAATGCGCAGAGCACGTCCGCAAGCTCGAACCGATCCGAAAACGTGAATTCCGGAAGCTCCAGATCGACGTCCGCCCGTACGATCTCGCCGCCCGAGAGAAGCGTCTGCAGCTTTTCGGGCGTACCGAGGAGATCGGAAAGCGCAACGCCCTCGTCCGGGAGCACAAACTCGATCCTGCCCTTGCTTTCGTACCATACGGAGTACCGCAAAAACCCTTCGCCGCGCACCACGGACGTATCCTCGGTCAGCCGATGCAGATACGCGGCGTTTTCGGTCGTGCCGTCCGCGCGGGTAAACGTGCCGGGCTGCGCGCTGCCGAACGGTCGGTTCCATTGATCCCGGAAATAGATCGTGTTGAACAGCACGGCAATGGTGAGCGGGTCAAAGTCCATCGCCTCCGGCGCCGGCGCGATCAATCCGTTTGTCTTTTCCGCGATCCAATCCGCAATGCGCTTTGCCGCCGCGTCGGTGCCGAACGCGACCGTTTCGACCGTCGCGTCGTAGCGTTCGGACAGCTGCGTCCGGTATTCTTTTTTCACCGGAAACACTTCGCCCATCCACAGCGAATTGCAGAGGGTAAGCTCGCCGGTCTCCGTGGGACGGGTCAGCCGTTTTTGCATCTGCTCCGTCAGCGCATGCAGCTCGTCGAGGTCCCTGCAGCCCATGAACCGCAGCAGATCCTGCCGCGTCCTGCCGTTCGCGCCTTCCGCCGCCATGGCAAGCGCAAAGTACGCGCTGATCGGCGAAAAGTTTTTGTTCTCCGTGCCGGACAGCAGCGCCGCAGACAGCGTGCAGACGAAATCCTCATAGCCGCCGATCTCCGGCGTTTCGAAGCCGAGCGCGACTGGCTTCACGTCGGCGCTTTCCGGAAAGCTCGCCGCCGTTTTCTTCGACGGCGCGCAGGCGAACAGCAGAAGCAGGGTCAAAGCAATCGAGATCAGGCGTTTCATGGGCTTTCTCCTTTCGGTTCCTGTTATAAAGACAATCCGGAGGACAAAAGTGCTGCATGGAAAATAAAAGATTCTTCGCCTTACGGCTCAGAATGACACCTTGGTGGAAGCCTGCGGCGCAGAATGACGCCTTGGGGGCGGAGCTTGCGGTACCTGTGCCCGCAAAAAAGCCGGAGAGCAATTCTCCGGCTTTTTTCGTTACGGTGATATTATTCCCCTGCGCCCGGGTTCGTGACCGTGCCGATGAACAGCACCGTGCCGTCGAACGATTCGATCGCATAGAAGAACGGGCGGGTCAGATGGAAGTCAAGCCGCTCGAGCTGTACGGGATTGAAGCTCGTCGCGCGCATCGAGATCATCGTATACGCCGCGGCTTCCACACCGTTTTCATCGACGCCGATGTACGATTCCTGAATAACGCTGTCGATGCAGCACGGCGTGTCGGACATGCCCGAGAAATCCGCCGCGGGCGTGAAGCTGAGCGATAGACCCAGCGCGGAAAGCACCGAGGTCAGTTCCATCTTGTCCCGGAATTTGAACTTCGGGATCTTGATGCTGACGTCGTATTTCTTGTCGACGCCCTGATGCAGAAGCTTGTCGATCGCGTCGGGCGAGCCGAGCAGCTTCTCAAGCGAGACGCCCTCGTCGGGCAGAACGAACGTCATGTAGCCGACGCGGTTCAGGTAGACCCGGTATGCAACCCAGCCGTCGCCGAACCGCACGCTCGAGTTGCGATCGAAGCGCCGCATGTAGTCGACGTCCTTTTCGCCGTCGTACCCATAGAACGTACCCGTTTCCGTGCTGCTCTCGTCAAACGACTCGGACCAGCCGTCTTTGAGATAGATCGTATTGATCAGAACGGCGAGCGTCGACGGATCGAAATTCAGCGCGTTCGGAGACACGTTGATCTTGCCGCGGGTGTGGCGATTGATCCAGTCCGCGATCTGCTTCGACGCAGACTGCGTGCCGAATTCCACGACGTTCGCTTCGGAACGGTACGAATCGGCAAGCGTGTTCAGGTATTCCGGATGGAACGAGACCTGCTGTCCGCCGATCCGATCCGCCATCCACAGCGAATTGTGGATGTCGAGCGTGCTGCGTTCCTCGTCGATCGAGAACGTTTCCAGCATGCCCGCGCAGACGCCGCGCAGCTCTTCGATGCTGCCGCAGCCGAGAAGCTTCAGAAGCTCCGTCTGCGTGTCGCCCTTGGCGCCTTCGGCGACCATTGCGAGCGCAAGGTATACGCTGATCGGCGAGAGGTTGCGGTTCTCCTTGCCGGAAAGCAGCGCCGCGGAAAGCAGGTTGGAGAAGTCTCCGTAGCCGCCCACCGCAGGAACTTCGCCCGTCGGTTCATAGACCGGCGGGATGGGATCGGTAAGCTCGATCGGTCCGTCGATCGGTTCGTCCGGCTGGATCGGCGGATTTTCGATCGGCTGAAGCTCGACCGGCTCCTCCGTCGGATGCTCCTCGACCGGCTCCGGTTCCGCCGTCACTTCGATGGGTTCGTTTCCCTTCGGTTCTGCGGGTGTTTCGGCATGCGGGATCTGTCCCTCGGTACAGGCGGCTGCGGCAAGCAGCATCAGTCCCGCAAGCAATAAGCAAAGCATGCGTTTCATAGGCATTGCTCCTTTCCTTGTTTGCCAATAATACCGCTTATCCCTCGATTTGGTTGCAAACAGGACGGCATTGTTCGTCGATCGCGTGATAAAGCGCATCCGCGCGCGCGGTGACGTCGTCATAGATCGCCTTCGCGCGGGCATAGAGATCGTTCACGAACGCTTCGTCGGAAAGTGCCTGCAGGTTGATGCAGACGTTCAGCCACGCGCCGCGCGCCGCGGACACGATCGACGCCGCGCCCACGCCGAAGTCGCTCGCGCAGTTCGGATTGATCCGACCCGCAAGCCGCTCCAGAACCGCAACGGTTTTTTCGCAGAGCAAAAGCGTGTGGAACGGCAGGTTTGCCGCTTCCTTGGTCGTCTCCGCGATCGCCGCGCGGCGGATCGCCTTCTGCTCGTCGGTTTCCTTCGGGAGGTGCATCGCTTCGTAAAGCTTGTTGAACGCAAGCGTATCGTCGTCGATCGCCTTCAAAAACTGTTCGATCAGCGGCGCGCCGACGGTCCTCGCGGTTTCCGCGTTGTTCCAGTGGTCGGCGTACTTTTTCTTGCCGATCGTCAGATTCGCGGTCATAACGGCAAGCGATGCGCCGCATGCGCCGAACAGCGCGGCAACGGAGCCGCCGCCCGGAGCGGGTGCGTCGCTCGCCAGAACGTCCGCAAACCCGGTTACGGTCAAATCGGTTAAACGTTCCATAGGTTCTCCTTTCCTGTCATGTGCACGCCGCGCTTGAAGACCGCGACTGCGCGATTGGTTCCGTAGCGATAGATGAGCCGGTCAAGGTTCTCGGTGTCCCACACGACGAGATCCGCCTGCTTGCCGGGTTCGAGCGTTCCGATGCGATCCGCCATGCCGATCGCCGCCGCGCCGTTCAATGTCGCCGCGGTCAGCATTTCCGACGGGGTCAGCCGTCCGTAGAGACAGCCCGCCGTCATGGCAAACGGCAGCGCAAGGCTCGGGCTCGAGCCGGGGTTCATGTCGGTCGCAACCGCAACGGGCACGCCCGCGTCGATCATGCCGCGGAAATTGCCGTACGGCTTATTGAGATAGAACGAGGTCGCGGGAAGCATGACCGCGATCACGCCGCCGTCACGAAGGGCTTTGATCCCCTCCTCCCCCGTTTCGGAGAGGTGGTCGCAGCTCACCGCGCCGACGCGCGCCGCCGCCTGCGTGCCGCCGATCTCCTTGATCTCGTCGGCATGCAGCTTCGGTTTGAGACCGAAGCGCTTTCCGGCGTTCAGGATCCGTTCGGACTGCTCGGCGGTGAACACGCCCTCGTCGCAGAACGCGTCGCAGAAATCCGCAAGCCCGTCCTCGGCGATCGCGGGGATCGCCTCCTCGCAGAGCCAGTTCACGTACGCCTCGCGTCCCATCTCCTCCGGGAACGCGTGCGCGCCTAAAAACGTCGCCGCGACGTCGCCGAATTCCTCTTTGAGGCGCCGGACCACGCGAAGCTGCTTCTTTTCCGTTTCGAGATTGAGCCCGTAGCCGCTCTTGATCTCGACCGCCGTCGTGCCGTACACGAGCATTTCAAGGAACAGCCCGCGCGTCTTTTCATAGAGCTCGGCTTCCGAAGCCCTGCGCGTTTCGCGCACGGTGGAAAGGATCCCGCCGCCCGCCGCGAGGATCTCGAGATAACTTTTGCCGGCAATCTTCATCGCAAGCTCATGCTCGCGCCATCCGCCGAACACGAGATGCGTGTGGCAGTCGACCAGACCGGGGGTAACGAGCTTGCCGCGGCAGTCGATCATCTCGTCCGCCTCGGGCGCCCAGCCCTCGCCGAGCGCGGAGATAATCCCGTCCTCGATGAGGATCCACGCGTTATGAAGCGTCAGAAGCTCGCCCTGCGCTTTGCCGCCGACCGGCGTCGTTCCGGTCGCTGTTTTCAGTTCGCCGATGTTGAAGAATACCTGTTTCACAGAAGATGGCACTCCAATACCTGCTTGAACGGATCGAATTTTTCGATCTGCAGATAGTAATCCGCCGCGTCGACAAACGCCATCATCGGCGCAAGACCGATGATCTCGGTGCCGACCACGTGTACGCCGTAGCGCGCCGCCTCGAAGCGGACGAACTCCAGCACGCGATAGAGCGGGGTCTGCTTATAGTCGCACATGTTGATCGAGACCTGCGCGATGTTGCGCTCCTCGAGCATGACGCCGAGCGCCTTGACCGCGCGGAAGCCGCCGTCCTTTTCGCGGATGATCTTTGCGATCTTCTTGGCGATCGACACGTCGGAGGTGTCGAGGTTGATGTTGAACGCGATCAAGGGCTGACGCGCGCCGACGGCGACGACGCCCGCGGACGGATGGATGCGGTTGCCGCCGAAATCGGGATGCCACTGGTCCTCGAGCACCTTTGCCGCCATGCCCTCGAACTGACCCTTGCGGATCGCGGCGAGGTTCTTGCGGTGCGGCGCGGACGCGCTCTCCTCATAGAGGAAAACGGGGAGCTCCAGCTCATTTGCAAGGCGTTCGCCGAGCTTCTTCGAAAGCTCCACGCACTCCGCCATGTCCATGTCGCGGATCGGCACGAACGGGATGACGTCGACCGCGCCCATGCGCGGATGCTCGCCCTCGTGTACGCGAAGGTCGATCTTTTCGACCGCATGTTTTGCGAACAGGAACGCCGCTTCGGTCACCTGATCGGGATCGCCGAGGAAGGTGAAGACCGAGCGGTTGTGGCTCGCGTCGGACGAATAGTCGATCAGGGTGACGCCGGGAACGGCGCGGACGATGTCCGCAAACTCCTCGACGAGGTCGAGACGGCGTCCTTCACTGATATTCGGAATACATTCCATGATTTTTGCCATAGTGATTTTCTCCTTTAATCTTTCAAAGCATTCAGTACGGTCTGATGCACCAGCGCGTCGTCCGCAAGATGCGGGATCGTGATGCAGTCGGTTCCCTCGTTGTCGCGGTTATAGGCGAGACAGGTTTCGATCGCGTTCTCGTTGCGTGCCCATGCGCGCCGCGCGACGCCGCCCATCGTGTCCCACGGCATTGCCGAGGAGAGGATGCGGTCCACGCGCTCGCTGCCGTCGAGCACCATGCCGAAGCCGCCGTTGATCGACTTGCCGACGCCCACGCCGCCGCCGTTGTGCAGGGCGATGAGGCTCATGCCTCTGGCAGCGTTGCCCGCAAAGCACTGCGTCGCCATGTCCGCCATGATGTTCGAGCCGTCCTTGATGTTGCTCGTCTCACGGAACGGGGAATCCGTACCGCCGGTGTCGTGGTGGTCTCTGCCGAGCATAACCGGTCCGATCTCGCCGTTTCGCACCATTTCGTTGAAGCGCAGCGCGATCTTCAGTCTGCCCATCGCGTCCTGATACAGGATGCGCGCCTGGGTTCCGACGACCATCTTGTTCTTCTTCGCGTCGCGGACCCATACCCAGTTGTCGCGGTCCTGATAACGGCGCGTCGGGTCGATGCAGTCCATCGCGGCGGCGTCGGTCTTGTCGAGGTCCTCGGGCTTGCCGCTAAGGCACACCCAGCGGAACGGACCGTAGCCGTAGTCGAAGAGCTGCGGACCGAGGATGTCCTCGACGTAGGACGGATAGACGAAGCCGTCCTTCTCGTTCTCGCCGTTCTTGCAGATCGTAGTGACGCCCGCGTCATAGACGGCTTTCAGGAAGCTGTTGCCGTAATCGAAGAAGTACGTGCCGCGCGCGCTGAGCTCGTCGATCGCGGCGATGTGCTGCTTCAGGGATGCGTTGACCGCCGCCTTGAACGCCTCGTGATCCTCCGCAAGCAGCCGCGTGCGTTCCTCGAACGAAACGCCGACCGGGCAATAGCCGCCCTCGTACACCGCGTGGCAGGAGGTCTGATCGCTCAGAAGATCGACGTGGATGTTGTTGTTGATCAGGTAGTGCAGAAGATCGACGACGTTGCCGTGATACGCGATCGCAAGCGGCTTGCCCTCCTTCTGCGCTTCCTGCGCCCATGCAACGCACGTTGCGAGATCGTCGCTGACGCGGCTGACCCAGCCCTGCTTATAGCGCGTTTCGATGCGCGAATAGTCGACCTCCGCGATGATCGCGGCTGCGCCGGCGATCTCCGCCGCCTTGCCCTGCGCACCGCTCATGCCGCCGAGACCGGCCGACACGAACAGACGACCCGCAAGGTCCTTGTCCTTCGGAATGCCGAGCTTCAGTCTGCCCGCGTTCAGCAGCGTGTTGAACGTGCCGTGGACGATGCCCTGCGGTCCGATGTACATCCAGCCGCCCGCGGTCATCTGCCCGTAGTTTGCAACGCCCATCGCGGCGGCGCGGTTGAAATCGGCAGGGTTGTCGAAGAGACCGACCATCAGACCGTTCGTCAGAATGACGCGCGGCGCGTTCTCGTGCGAGCGGAAGACGCCGAGCGGGTGACCCGACTCGATGACGAGCGTCTGCGTGTTCGTGAGCTCTTTGAGATACTGCTTGATCAGCAGGTACTGCATCCAGTTCTGGCAGACCTGACCGGTCTCGCCGTAGGTGACGAGCTCATAGGGATAGAGCGCGACCTCGAAGTCGAGGTTGTTGTCGATCATGACCTGAAACGCTTTGCCCTCGATGCACTTGCCCTCATAGCAGTCGATCGGCTTGCCCCACAGCCGTCCTTCGGGACGGAAGCGGTAGCCGTAGATCCTGCCGCGGGTTTTGAGTTCCTCCATGAATTCCGGCGCAAGCTCCTCGTGGAACCGTTCCGGAATGTACCGCAGCGCGTTCTTCAGCGCGATCTCCATGTCGTGCTCCGAAAGCACAGAGTCACGCCGCGGCGCGCGGCGAATGCCTTCAAGAAAGGGCTTCTTTTCGGGAAGCCGGTCCAGCTTCAATACGCAGTCCATAACATCCTCCTTATAAAAATCAATGAAAATCGGGCAGCATCATTCTGACGTCGTTTTCGATGGCGCCCGTGCGGATCAGCTTGTTCAGCGCTTCGATCATCGGATGGATCTCCTCGTCCTTCGCATAGAACGGCACGACGGCGCGGACCTTGTCGTACACGGTCTGCTGCGCCGGGCTCAGTTCGACGTTCTTGCGGAGATCGATGCCCTGCACCGCCGCCATCAGCTCGAACGCAAGCACGGAGTACAGGTTGTTCACGATGCGGCGGAAGTTGCGCGCGGCGGTCGTGCCCATCGATACGTGGTCCTCCTGGTTTGCCGAGGACGGGATCGAGTCGACGCTTGCCGGATGCGCAAAGACCTTGTTTTCGGAGACGAGCGACGCCGCCGAGTACTGGCAGATCATATAGCCCGAATTGATGCCGCCGTCGGGCGCAAGGAACGCGGGAAGGCCGTTACTTAACGCCGGATTTACCATGCGCTCCATGCGGCGCTCGGAGATGTTCGATAGCTCTGCAGCCGCGGCGGACATATAGTCCATCACGAGCGCGATCGGCTCGCCGTGGAAGTTGCCGCCGGAGATAACGCTTTCGTCGTCCAGGAACAGGATCGGGTTGTCGGTGACGGAATTCAGCTCGGTTTCAAGCACCTTGCGGACGTGCGCAAGCGCGTCGCGCACCGCGCCGTGCACCTGCGGGATGCAGCGGAGCGCGTAGGCGTCCTGCACGCGAAGGTTGCGGTTCCGCTCCATCGACGGGCTGTTCGCGCAGATCGTGCGCATGTTCTTTGCGACGAGCGCCTGTCCCGCATGCGGACGGACCGCGTGGATGCGCGGGTCGAACGCGGAAAGAAGCCCCGTGAGCGCCTGCATCGTCATCGACGCGGTGATGTCGGCAAGAACAGCGCCGCGGTTCAGATCGTACCACGCAAGCGTGCCGATCGCCGTCATGCACTGCGTACCGTTGATGAGCGCAAGCCCTTCCTTTGCCAGCAGGTGGAAGGTCGGAAGCTTCGCCTTTGCCATCGCCTCCGCGCCGGACATGCGCTTGCCCTTGTAGATCGCTTCGCCGCGGCCCAGAAGCACCAGCGCCATGTGTGCAAGCGGCGCAAGGTCGCCGGACGCGCCGAGGGATCCCTGCTCCGGGATCACCGGATGCACGCCCTTATTCAACATACCGATCAGCGTCTCGATGATCTCGCGGCGGATGCCGGAATTGCCCTTCGAAAGCGCATTTGCGCGAAGCAGCATCATCGCGCGGGCGGTCTCCTCGTTCAGCGGTTCGCCGACGGCGACGCAGTGACTTAGGATCAGGTTTTCCTGAAGCTGCGCGCTCTTGTCGCTGCTGATCGTGATCTTACTGAACTCGCCGAATCCCGTGGAGATGCCGTAGACCGTGCGTCCCTCCGCGACGATCTTGTCCACCAGCGCGCGGGACGCGTCGATGCGTTCGAAGGTCTTGGGTGAGAGCGAAACGCGCGCGTGAAAACGTGCGACTGCAACGACCTGTTCGATGCGAAGCGACTCGCCGTCCAGGGTGACGTGACGAATGTTTTCTGTCAGATGATTCATGCACATTCCTTCCCGATACACATAGTTTTTCGGTTTCGATAACCGTACTTATTTATCATATCATTTGCGCCGATCGGTGTCAAACCGGCGGACCGTCTTTTCAATAATATATAATAGTTACGCGCCGCAGGGACAATTCATGTGCTGTGCCGCATGTGTTTACAGAGTGTTCATCCCTCCGACACGAAATAGTCGCCTTTTGCGTGCTATACTGAACGGTACCAACACGAGGAGGGGACGGCATGAACATTCGGTTTTACAATGCGCGCATTCTGCCGATGGAG
>CADAPG010000025.1 GCA_902789675.1 uncultured Eubacteriales bacterium | reverse complement strand
CTCAAACGAGTGTCTCTTTTTTTCGTCGCCGACAATCCGTTTATTCCAAATAGCGGTGCAGGGCGACCGGGAGGACGCCCCATACGGTGTCATCCCGGGTAGGAATGGACATTGCCCATCCGATCCGATTAAAAACGGACGAGCAATGCTCGTCCCTACAAAGAGATCTTCAATCCCGCAATCGGCGATAAAAAGCGATATGCGCCCTGCGGGCGCGTGATGTGCCTGCGGCGTGATGTTTGCGCTCCGCGCAAGTGATGTGTGATCTTTGATCACGTTCAGGTCGATTCTCCCAAAGGAGAATCTTAGGATTTGAGGCTCCCTTGTGTAAAGGGAGCTGTCAGCGACAGCTGACTGAGGGATTGTTATAAATTGTGCCAAGGTACATGAATTGCGTTTTCGACGCATGCGGGAGTTGCAACGGCAGCCGCTTTGTGTTATACTTTGGAAAACTTTGCGGAAAGGGGACGGAGCATGCTGAAATACAAATGTCTGGTGCTTGACCACGACGACACCGTGATGAACAGCACAAAGCACGTGCATCATCCGTCGTTCCTTGTCGCTTTGGAAGAACTGCGTCCCGGCATGACGATGGACGTCGACACGTATTTCCGCATCAATTTCGATCCGGGCTTTCTGCCGTACTGCGAGGACGTGCTGCACTTTACGCCGGAGGAGCTTGCCCGCGAGCTCGAGATCTGGCAGGCGTATGTCAAGGATCACGTGCCGGAGGTTTTCCCGGGCGTGGCGCGGATCATCCGCGAGCAGATCGCGCGCGGCGGAACCGTGTGCGTGGCGTCGCATTCGTTCAAACACAACATTCTGCGCGATTACGAGGCGAACGGGCTGCCAGAACCGACGCTTGTGTACGGATGGGAGCTGCCGCGCGAGCTCAGAAAGCCGAATCCCTACGCGCTTGACGAGATCATGCGCATTCTCGACCTAAAGCCGGAGGACCTTCTGATGGTCGACGATCTGAAGCCGGGCTATGACATGGCAAAGACCCGGGGCGTGCCGTTTGCGGCGGCGGGCTGGGCGTACGACATTCCGGAGATCCGGGCGTATCTCGTGGAGAACTGCCCGCTGTATTTCGACACGCCGGATGCGCTGTACCGCTATTTGTTTGAATAAACTCGCGTAAAAAACATCTGCCGTTATCAAATAAAGCACAGGAGGGCATTTCTATGGCAAAAACTGGCAGTACCAATGCAGGAGGAACGTTCACAAAGATAGGCGATTCCCTGACAAAGTTGGTCGATAAGATGGATCCGGAAGGTGTAAAAACAATCTTCGGCGTGTTTGCGCAGGAGTCGCAGGAATTTAAGCTTGATCAGGAACGGAAGAGATTTTTGCGTGAGGAGCTCCATTTGCAGGACGTCGATCTGAATTCATGGCAGAATGCCGCCGATATCATCAGGCATCTCGACCTATATGAACTGAATCGGAAGCATCCGCAGGCAGCAAAGAACATGCTGGTGACTGTGCTGTCGATCTTTCCGCCGACAAAAATCGTTGCGGGACTTTGCGACACGGTGCCGGATGAGACGCTGTCCAAGATTCTCGGATTTTCCCTGATAGCGTCACCGGATCATCTCGTCAATATGCTTGTGACGCACCGCGCAAATGTCATTGCGGCGCGCAACGCGGCATTTGCCGAGGGTGACCAGGTGGAGGAAGGCAAGAGAAATCTTGCAATCGTGACGAAGGACGAGCTGCTGTTTCAGCAGATCAAGAAACTGGTGGAAACCGACGACGATGAGAGCGAAGAAGTCGTAGTCGGCACGAAGGACGGCACGGTGCGGATCATCCGGTGGGAGGAATCGAAATGGGTGTACCGCAATAAAACGGATGCGGTCGATACCAAGGTCATCGTGGTCGGAGACTGCAAGAAAACGGAAGGCGCACAGCTGATGGACGCACGGTTCGATCAGTACGGCATACGGTACGGCTGGATCGGAAACGTCGCCTATATCCATGCCGACCTGCGTAAGATCCGAGGAAAGGGTGTTTATGACGAATTTCTGAAAGAGCTTGGCGCGATGCGCGCGCCGGAGATCATCAAGGAGGATAAAAAGCTGCGGCTGAACTGGAAGACCGGTCTGAAGACCGCACTTGCAACGCCCCTGATGGCGAAGGACCTGTACGACGATACCTATGCGGTTAAGCGGCAGATGTATTTCTTCGGACTGATTTACTTCTACTATCACGATCTCGAAGCATTTCTCAACTCGTAACGGAAGATGCTGTGATCGATGCGCTGAGAGAACACTATATATATGAAGAAAGAGGCTGTTCCCTTCTCTGGAACAGCCTCCGTTTTTGTTTGTTTCTTACAGCGCGATATCGCCTGCGACGCGGTACATGTACGCGTCGAGGTTCTTCTTCATCTCGAGCGCTTCCTCGATCGGCGTCAGCAGGATGTGCGAATCGCGGTAGCAGACGACCTGGTTCGTGTTGCCGGCAAGGAGCTGCTCCACAGCGTAGTGACCCATGCGGGACGCCATGACGCGGTCACGCGCAGTCGGTGCGCCGCCGCGCTGGATGTAGCCGATGATCGACACGCGCGCCTCAAGACCGGTCTCTTCGCTGATGCGGTGGCTGATCTCGTCGCACTTGCCGACGCCCTCCGCAACGATGATCAGGTGGTGATGCTTGTCATGCATGCGGCCTTCGCGGATCTTCTCGATGACGTCGTGCTCGAAACTGTAGGGGAATTCGGGGATGATGATCGACGTTGCGCCGACCGCGACGCCGACGTAAACCGCAAGGTGACCGGCGTGCCGTCCCATGACCTCGACGACGGAAACGCGCTCATGCGACTGCATCGTGTCGGCGAGCTTGTCGATCGCTTCCACCGCGGTGTTCGCCGCCGTGTCGAAGCCGATCGTGTAATGGCTGCAGCCGATGTCGTTGTCGATGGTCGCCGGAATGCCCATGACCTTGACGCCCTGCTTGGAAAGCGCGAGCGCGCCGCGGAACGTGCCGTCGCCGCCGATGCAGATGACCGCGTCCAGTCCGAGATAGCGGCAGGTCTGCGCCGCACGGTGCTGACCGGCTTCGGTCATGAAGTCCTCGCTGCGGGCGGTGTAGAGGATCGTGCCGCCGCGGTGGATGATGCCGTTGACGCTGCGTGCGTTCATTTCCATGACGTCCGCGTGGATCAATCCCTGATACCCGCGGCGGATGCCGACGGGGATGACCTTGTTCATCAGACAGGTGCGGACCGCTGCGCGAACAGCCGCATTCATGCCGGGCGCGTCGCCGCCGCTCGTGAGAATGCCGATACGACGAATTTTCTGCTCCATGTAATTCACCTCCGATTTTTTGTCTCTTATAATATATCATACCTGTCGGAGATTTTCAACAGCGCGGAAACGGTTTTTTGACAAAAATATATTTTAAAAAAATGAATAATAATGCTTGCATTTTTGAGAGGGATGGTGTATAGTTCAAATGTTCGCGTCGCATGGGCGTCATTCGTCGAGCGGCGCAGGAGTGCAGCGGAGGTTGCCGGTTGCCATTCCGGGTAATTTCGCGCACATCCGACGTCCGAACGGACGGGGCAAAAATAGCAGTTTCCCGTGCCGTCCCGCCGAACACAGCCGAAAAGGCTGTGTAAAAAAATGAGAGGGAAACACACGGCTCTGTGTACTGCCCAACAACAATTTTAGGAGGAAGAAAAAAGTATGGCAAGCCAAAGAATTCGTATCAAACTCAAGGCCTATGAACACAGTCTGATCGACCAGAGCGCCGAAAAGATCGTCGACGCCGCCAAGAGAACGGGCGCACAGGTTTCCGGCCCGATCCCCCTGCCCACCGAGAAGGAAATCGTCACCATCCTTCGTGCAACGCACAAGTACAAGGATTCTCGTGAGCAATTCGAGATGAGAACGCACAAGCGTCTGATCGACATCATCCAGCCCTCCAACAAGACCGTTGACGCGCTGATGAAGCTGGATCTGCCCGCGGGTGTGGACATCGAAATCAAGCTGTAATCCCAAACGGAGGTATGTACCAATGAAGAAAGCCATTTTGGGCAAGAAGATCGGTATGACGCAGTTCTTCAGAGCTGACGGTACCATGATTCCCGTCACTGTCATCGAAGCCGGTCCGTGCCCCGTCGTTCAGAAGAAAACCGTCGCAAACGAAGGTTACGATTCCGTCCAGCTCGGATTTGCCGAGCTCCGCGACAAGCTCGCCAACAAGCCGCGCAAGGGTCACTTTGCAAAGGCGAACGTCAAGGCGATGCGCTACCTTCGCGAATTCAGACTCGAAGACGCCGCTTCCTATGAAGTCGGTCAGATCGTCAAGGCGGACGTGTTCGCCGAGGGCGACAAGGTCGACGTTTCCGGCACCAGCAAGGGCCACGGATTCCAGGGCGTCGTCAAGCGTCACGGTCAGGGCCGCGGTCGTATGACCCACGGTTCCCACTTCCACAGAGCGCCCGGCTCCATGAGCGCCTGCTCCGATCCGAGCCGCGTGTTCAAGACCAAGAACCTGCCCGGTCATATGGGCAGCGAGCACGTCACCGTGCAGAACCTCGAGGTCGTGCGTGTGGACGCAGAGCGGAACCTGCTGCTCATCAAGGGTGCGGTTCCCGGTGCGAAGGGCGGTCTTGTGACTGTCAAGAGCACAGTAAAGTAAGGAGGAAAGAACTATGCCTAACGTAGCATTGTATGATATCAAGGGCCAGAACATCGGCGATATCGCCCTTTCCGAGAATGTTTTCGGTCAGCCCGTCAACACGGCGGTCATGCATGAGGTTGTCGTAGCGCACCTCGCGAACTGCCGTCAGGGCACGCAGAGCGCCAAGACCCGTTCCGAAGTTTCCGGCGGCGGCAAGAAGCCGTGGAGACAGAAGGGCACCGGCCGCGCTCGTCAGGGTTCCACCCGTTCCCCGCAGTGGAGACACGGCGGCGTCGTCTTTGCGCCGAAGCCCCGCGACTACACGATCCGCGTGAACAAGAAGGTCAAGCGCCTCGCGATGAAGTCCGCGCTGTCCAGCAAGGTGGAGGAGAATGAAGTGATCGTGTTCGACGCGCTCAACATCGAAGCGCCGAAGACGAAGGAAATGGTCAAGGTCCTGAAGGCGGTCGACGTCAACAAGGCACTGATCGTTCTGGCAGACAAGGACGAAGCGGTGGAGCGCGCGAGCGCGAACATCCAGGGCGTCAAGACCACGCTGGTCGGCACGCTCAACGTCTATGAGATCCTCAAGTATGAGAAGCTGATCCTCACGAAGGCATCGGTTGAAAAGATCGAGGAGGTGTACGCGTAATGAAGAGCGGATACGACATCATCAAGGCTCCGATCCTCACCGAGAAGAGCTACGATTACATCGCGCATCACATCTACACGTTTGAAGTCGCGAAGAATGCGAACAAGGTCGAGATCGCGAAGGCGGTCGAAGAGCTGTTCGGCGTCAAGGTCGCGAGCGTTCACACCGTGAACAAGCTCGGCAAGATCAAGCGTCAGGGCCGTTACGAGGGCAGAACCGCTTCCAAGAAAAAGGCGTACGTCAAGCTGACCGCCGATTCGAAGGGCATCGAGCTGTTCGACGGCATCGCGCAGTAAGGAGGCAGCAAATGGCTATTCGTAAACTGAACCCCACCACTCCGGGTACGAGACATATGACCGTCTCCACCTATGAGGAGATCACCAAAACCACTCCGGAAAAGTCGCTGGTCTGCGATCTGAAGAGCAAAGCCGGCCGCAACTTCACCGGTAAGATCACGGTTCGCCACAAGGGCGGCGGCGCAAAGCGCAAGTATCGTCTGGTCGACTTCAAGCGCGACAAGGACGGCGTTCCCGCGACTGTGAAAGCGATCGAATACGATCCGAACCGTTCCGCGAATATCGCTCTTCTGTACTATGCAGACGGCGAGAAGCGCTACATCATCGCTCCGTACGGCCTGAACGTCGGCGAGACCGTCGTTTCCGGCAAGGATGCGGACATCAAGATCGGCAACGCGCTGGAGCTCCAGTACATCCCGGTCGGCACGATGATCCACTGCATCGAGCTGAAGCCCGGCAAGGGCGCGCAGCTGGTCCGCTCGGCGGGCAACGCGGCGCAGCTCATGGCGAAGGAAGGCAAGTACGCACAGGTTCGTCTTCCCAGCGGTGAAGTCCGTATGTTCCCGATGAACGCGAAGGCGACGATCGGTCAGGTCGGCAATCTGGACTTCCAGAACATCCAGATCGGCAAAGCGGGCCGCAAGCGTCACATGGGCATCCGTCCCACCGTCCGCGGTTCCGTCATGAACCCGAATGACCACCCCCACGGCGGCGGCGAGGGCAAATCCCCGATCGGCCGTCCCGGCCCGGTCACTCCCTGGGGCAAGCCTGCGATGGGTTACAAGACCCGCAAGAAGAAGAACAAGAGCAACAAGTACATCATTCGCCGCAGAACGAGTGGTAAGTAATCAGGAGGAAATAACACATGAGCAGATCGATTAAAAAAGGTCCGTTTGTCGAAGAACGCTTGTACGCCCGCATTCTTTCCATGAATGAGAGCGGCAAGAAGACCGTCGTGAAGACCTGGTCCCGTTCCTCCACGATCTTCCCCGAGTTCGTCGGTCACACCATTGCGGTGCACGACGGCAAGAAGCACGTGCCGGTGTACGTCACCGAAGAGATGGTCGGACACAAGCTGGGCGAATTCGCACCCACGCGCACGTTCAGAGGTCACAGAGGTTCCGAAAAGTCCTCTGGCGCGAAATAAGGAGGAGCACAATGGCAACCAGAAGTAAAGAAAAGACGGCATACCGTCGCGAGCACGCAGACAAGCGTCCGCACGCAACCGCACGTTATATCAGAATGTCTCCCCGCAAGGTCAAGGTCGTTATCGACATGATCCGCGGCAAGAGCGCAAAGGAAGCGGCAGCGATCCTCACCTACACGCCGAAAGCTGCCTGCGAACCGGTCCTGAAGGTCCTGAACTCCGCGATCGCAAATGCGGAGAACAACCTCGACATGAACCGCGACGACCTCTTTGTCGCCGAGGCTTATGCGAACCAGGGTCCGACCCTGAAGCGCTATCGCGCAAGAGCGCGCGGCTCCGCATCCCCCATCCGGAAGCGCACGAGCCACATCACGGTCATTCTTGATCAGGTCAAGTAAGGAGGAAAGCTATGGGTCAGAAAGTTAATCCGAACGGATTCCGCGTTGGTGTGATCAGAGATTGGAACACCCATTGGTACGCGGCGAAGAAAGATTTCGCAGACTTCCTCGTTGAGGACCGCAAGATCCGTGACTTCGTGAAGAAGACTTACTATGCAGCCTGCATCTCCCGCATCGCGATCGACCGCGCGACCGACAAGGTCAGCGTCACGATCTACACCGCCCGTCCCGGCATGCTGATCGGCAAAGGCGGCGCAGGCATCGAAGAGATCAAGGCAGCGGTTTCCAAGGAAATCGGCAAGCCCATCTCCGTGAACATCATGGAGATCCGCGACGCGGACGCAGACGCGCAGCTCGTCGCCGAGAACATCGCAGCGCAGCTCGAAAAGCGTATCAGCTATCGCCGCGCGATGAAGCAGGCAATGCAGCGCGCCATGCAGAAGCCGGGCGTGAAGGGCATCAAGCTGTTGTGCGCAGGCCGCCTCGGCGGCGCCGAGATCGCTCGCAGCGAAGGATACCACGACGGTTCCATCCCGCTGCAGACGATGCGCGCAGACATCCACTACGGCTTCGCGGAAGCGCACACCCAGTACGGCCGTATCGGAATCAAGGTCTGGATCTACAAGGGTGAGGTCCTCAAGAAGGCCAAGAGAATGGAAGGAGGCAAATAACAATGTTAATGCCGAAGAGAGTTAAGCGCCGCAGAGTGTTCCGCGGCCGCATGAAGGGCAGCGCCCACCGCGGCAACACCGTGACCTACGGTGAATACGGTCTCGTCGCGCTGGAGCCCGCATGGGTCACCAGCAACCAGATCGAGGCAGCGCGTGTCGCAATGACCCGTTATATCAAGCGCGGCGGTCAGGTCTGGATCAAGATCTTCCCCGATAAGCCCGTTACCGAAAAGCCCGCCGAGACCCGCATGGGTTCCGGTAAAGGTTCCCCGGAATACTGGGTGGCAGTCGTGAAGCCCGGCAGAGTCATGTTCGAGATCGCGGGCGTAGATAAAGCAACCGCCGACGAAGCGCTCCGTCTCGCGGGCCACAAGCTCCCGCTCAAGACGAAGATCGTCAAGAAAGAAGAAACTGAGGAGAAAGGAGAATGACCATGAAGGCCGATAAGCTGAGAGCTATGACCAACGAAGAGTTGGAAAAGCAGGAAAAAGAACTGAAAGCCGAGCTGTTCAATCTCCGCTTCCAGGCAGTGACCGGACAGATCAGCAATCCTTCCCGCATCAGTGCATGCAAGAAGGACATTGCAAGAATCAAGACCGTTCTCCGCATGCGTGAGCTCGGTCAGGATGCCGAATAAGGAGGAATAGGCAATGGAACAGAGAGGTTATCGTAAGACCCGCGTTGGCGTCGTCGTCAGCGATAAGATGGATAAGACGGCAGTCGTCGCCATCAAGACCAAGGTTCGCCATCCCCTGTACGGCAAGATGGTCAACCGCACCCGTAAATTCAAGGCGCACGATGAAGAGAATGCCTGCGGCATCGGCGACACCGTACGCATCATGGAGACCCGCCCGATTTCCAAGGACAAGAGATGGCGTATCGTGGAAATCATCGAAAAGGCGAAGTAACGGAGAGGAGAAGATAAAATGATTCAGCCTCAAACCAGATTGAAAGTCGCGGACAACAGCGGCGCCAAGGAGATCATGTGCATTCGTGTTCTCGGCGGCAGCAAGGTCAAGTCCGCAGGCATCGGCGACGTCATCGTCGCGTCCGTCAAGACGGCAACGCCGGGCGGTGCGGTAAAGAAGAAGGACGTCGTGAAGGCGGTCGTGGTCCGCACCGTTGCGGAGACCACCCGTGCAGACGGCAGCCACATTCGTTTCGACGACAACGCTGCGGTCATCATCAACGATCAGAAGCAGCCGCGCGGCACCCGTATCTTCGGGCCGGTCGCTCGCGAGCTGCGTGAGAAAGACTACATGAAGATCGTCTCTCTCGCACCCGAAGTACTGTAAGGAGGAGCATGACATGAATAAGCTGAATGTGAAAAAAGGCGATACCGTTGTCGTGATTTCCGGCAAGGACAAGGGAAGCAAGGGCGAGATCCTGCATGCGGCGCCCGCGGATAACCGCGTCATGGTCAAGGGCGTCAACATGATCACCAAGCATGTCAAGCCCAAGAGACAGGGCGAGGCAGGCGGCCGGATCGAGCAGGAAGGCACCATCGACGCGTCCAACGTCATGCTCGTTTGCCCGAAGTGCGGCAAAGCGACCCGCGTTGCACACCAGATCGTCGACGGCAAGAAAGTCCGCGTTTGCAAGAAGTGCGGCAAGGTCATGGACTGAGACGGAAGGAGATAACAAATGGCAAAGAAAGAAACTGCGGTTCAAGCAAAGCCTTTCAGCGGCGAACCCCGTCTGAAGACCAAGTACAGAGAAGAAGTCGTCTCCGCGCTGAACGAGAAGTTCCGCTACGAGAACGTCATGATGATTCCGAAACTCGAGAAGATCATCATCAACATGGGTCTCGGTTCCGAGAAGGATAACCCCAAGGGCATCGAGAAGGCAGTTGCGGAGCTCTCCGCGATCGCCGGCCAGAAGGCAATCGTCACCAAGGCGAAGAAGTCCGTCGCGAACTTCAAAGTTCGTGAGGGCATGAACATCGGCGCAAAGGTCACCCTGCGCGGCGATCGGATGTACTACTTCGTCGACAAGCTGATGAACATCGTTCTGCCCCGCGTCCGCGACTTCCGCGGTGTGTCCGACACGTCGTTCGACGGTCGCGGCAACTACGCAATGGGCGTCCGTGAACAGCTGATCTTCCCCGAGATCAACTATGACGACGTCGACAAGGTGCGCGGTATGAACATCGTGTTCGTCACCAGCGCCAAGACCGATGAAGAAGCGCGCGAGCTGCTTGCTCTCCTCGGTATGCCGTTCGTTCAGGACTGATAAGGAGGAACCACTATGGCAAAGACATCCATGAAGCTGAAGCAGCAGAGAACCCCCAAGTTCTCCACCCGCGCTTACACCCGCTGCCGTATCTGCGGTCGTCCGCATGCGGTCCTTCGCAAGTACGGCATCTGCCGCGTATGCTTCCGTGAAGAAGCGTACAAGGGCAACATCCCCGGCGTCCGCAAGGCAAGCTGGTAATCAGGAGGAAAGAACCATGACAGATACTATTGCAGATATGCTTACCAGAATCCGCAACGCGCTGGTCGCGAAGCACGAGACGGTCGACGTTCCGGCTTCCTCGATCAAGAAGGCGATCGCGGAGATCCTTGTGGAAGAGGGTTACATCAAGGGCTATGAGCTCGTTGAGGACGGCATCATGAAGACGATCCGCATCAAGCTCAAGTACGGTCCCAACAAGCAGCGCGTCATCGTCGGCATCAAGCGCATCTCCCGTCCGGGTCTTCGCGTTTATGCCCGCAAGGACGAGATCCCGAAGGTCCTCGGCGGCCTCGGCATCGCGATCCTGTCCACCTCTCGCGGCGTGATGACGGACCGCGAGGCAAGAAAGCTCGGCGTCGGCGGCGAAGTGCTCGCGTACGTCTGGTAATACAACAGGAGGAAAAACAATGTCTCGAATCGGAAAACTTCCGGTACACATCGTGTCCGGAGTGACAATCACGGTTGACGAACACAATGTCGTGACCGTGAAAGGCCCCAAGGGCGAGCTCACGCAGCGTGTTTCGCCCGAGATGATCCTGGAGCAGGAAAACGGTGTTCTCACCGTTAAGCGTCCCAGCGACGACAAGCAGCACCGCGCACTGCACGGACTGACCCGCTCGCTCATCAACAACATGGTCGTCGGCGTTTCGACCGGCTTTGAAAAGAAGCTCGAGATCGTCGGTACCGGTTACAGAGCGCAGATGGACGGCAAGGACCTCGTTCTGAACGTCGGTTACAGCCATCCGGTCAGATTCCAGAAGATGGACGGTATCGAATTTGAAACGCCCGCACCCACCAAGATCACGGTGAAGGGCATCGACAAGCAGAAGGTCGGCCAGATCGCAGCAGACATTCGCAAGACGCGTGAGCCGGAACCCTACAAGGGCAAGGGCATCCGTTACGAAGGCGAATTCGTCCGCCGCAAGGAAGGCAAGACCGGCAAGTAAGGTAGAAAGGAGTAACGTAGAATGTTTTCTAAGATCGATAAGAATTCTGTTCGCAAGGCGCGTCATCATCGTCAGCGCAGGAATCTGAACGGCACGTGCGAGCGTCCGCGTCTCAACGTCTATCGCAGCACGAACCACATCTATGCGCAGATCATCAATGACGTCGACGGTAACACTCTGGTTGCTGCTTCTACTCTGGATGCAGAGATCAAAGGTCAGCTCGAAGGCAAGGACAAGAAGGAAGCTGCGAAGCTCGTCGGAAAGCTCGTCGGAGAGCGCGCGCTCGAAAAGGGCGTGAAGAAGGTCGTTTTCGACCGCGGCGGTTATCTGTACACCGGTCGCGTTGCGGCTCTGGCCGAGGGCGCGAGAGAAGCCGGCCTGGACTTCTGAGGGAGGAAACGAAATGAGAAACGACAGAGAAAGAAAATTCGAGAAGGAAGTTCCCGAATTCAAGGAAAGACTCGTAGCGATCAACCGCGTTGCAAAGGTCGTCAAGGGCGGTAAGAACTTCCGCTTCACGGCGCTGATGGTTGTCGGCAACGAGAACGGCAAGGTCGGCGTTGGTCTCGGCAAGGCAGTTGAAATCCCCGAGGCGGTCCGCAAGGGCATTGAAGACGCAAAGCGCCACATGATCGAGGTTCCGGTCGTCGGCACGACGATCCCGCATCAGGTGGAAGGCAAGTACGGCAAGGGCCACGTTCGTCTGCTCCCCGCAGAAGAAGGTACCGGCGTTATCGCGGGCGGTCCCGCGCGTGCAGTCCTCGAGGCTGCAGGCATCCGTGACATCCGCACGAAGTCCTATGGCTCCAACAACCCGTCGAACTGCGTCAAGGCGACGCTCAACGGACTTGCTCAGCTCCGTACCGCAGAACAGATCGCTGCGCTCCGCGGCAAGACCGTGGACGAGATCCTGAACTGAGGAGGACAAAGCAATGTTGAAAGTTACTTTGGTCAAGAGCCCGATTTCCAGCCTGCGCGATCAGCAGGACACGGTCAAGGCGCTCGGTCTCAAGAAGCTCAATCAGAGCGTCGTGAAGCCGGACAATGCCTGCGTCCGCGGTCAGATCTTCAAGGTAAAGCACCTTGTCAAGGTCGAAGAAGTCGAAGAAGCATAAGAGGAGGGTCAACGTATGAAGATCCATGAATTGAGACCGGCAGAAGGCGCCAAGCACTACTCCAAGAGAGTCGGCCGCGGCACGGGTTCCGGTATCGGCAAGACCTCCGCAAAGGGCAACAAGGGCCAGAAGGCCCGCAGCGGCGCAAAGAAGAACGGATTTGAGGGCGGTCAGATGCCTCTGGCGCGCCGTCTCCCGAAGCGCGGCTTCTACAATCACTTTGCGAAGGAATACACCATCATCAACATTTCCGACCTGAATGGGTTGGAGAACGGCACCGAGGTTACCGGCGAGCTCCTGAAGGAACTCGGCATCATCGGCAAGCTCGAAAAGGACGGCCTGAAGGTTCTTGGCAACGGCGAGCTTACGAAAGTGCTCACCGTGAAGGCTGCGAAGTTCTCGAAATCCGCGGAGGAAGCCATCCGGAACGCAGGCGGAAACGTTGAGGTGATCTGATGTTCAGCACATTCATCAACGCGTTCAAGATCAAGGACCTCAGGAAGAAGATCCTCTATACGATCCTTCTGATCGTGGTCTACCGTCTCGGCAGCGCGATCCCGATCCCGGGGGTGAACCTGGTCGGCTGGCAGGAAGCAACCAAGCAGATGTCGGCAATGTCCGACTTCATGAGCTTGATGTCGGGTTCTGCATTCTCGCAGTTCACGATCTTTGCAATGGGTATCTCGCCTTACATCACGGCGTCCATTATCCTGCAGCTCCTCACGATTGCGATCCCCGCTCTTGAGCGGATGAGCAAGGAGGAGGACGGTCGTCAGAAGATCGAGCGCATCACCCGTTATGCGGGCGTCGGCCTCGCGGTCGTGCAGTCGATCGGTATCGTCATCTCCTACGGCTCCGCCAGCAATGTGGAGATCGTTTCGACGGAAGGCGGATTGTTCGTTCTGCGGCTCGCGATCATCGCGATCTGCGCAGCGGCAGGTACCGCATTTCTGATGTGGCTCGGCGAGCGCATCACTGAGAAGGGAATCGGCAACGGTATTTCCATGCTGATCTTCGCTTCGATCGTATCCCGTGTTCCGGACTTCATCAAGGAACGCGTCAATGCGATCGCAGCAGCTCCCGGCAGCGTGATGACCTGGGTCACACTTGTACTGACCATCGTCGTGATCCTTGCACTCATCGCTTTCGTCGTCTATATCGACAAGGCGGTCCGCAAGATCCCGGTGCAGTATGCAAAGCGCGTCGTCGGCCGCAAGATGTACGGCGGTCAGAACACGCATCTGCCGATGAAGGCAAACGCAAACGGTGTTCTGCCCCTGATCTTCGCCATGACGATCATGCAGTTCCCCGAGATGATCATGCAGTTCTTCAAGACCGGCAGCGGGTTCATGAACTTCTGGTATCGCTGGATGGTGTCCTCGCCCAAAGTTTGGGACGGCTCGATGTATCAGGCGACCAGCGTCATGAAGAACTCGGGTCTCACGTACAGCGGTATTCAGTTTGCGCCGTTCGTGTACTACCTGGTATACTTCCTGCTGATCATCGCGTTCGGTTACTTCTACACCTCGATCACGTTCAACCCGGTTGAGATGTCGAAGAACCTGCAGCAAAACGGCGGTTTCATCCCGGGTATCCGTCCCGGCAAGCCGACGGGCGAGTATCTCGGAAAGATCTCGAACCGCCTCACGCTGTTCGGATCCCTGTTCCTCGCAGTCATCGCGATCGTTCCGACGATCATCCTGAACATGCTGGGCGTCACCAATATGTTTGGTGCGACCTCCGTTCTGATCATGGTCAGCGTTGCGCTCGAGACGACGGAACAGCTCGAATCCCAGATGCTCATGCGTCACTACAAGGGATTCCTGAACTAACCGATATGAAACTGATCTTCTTGGGCCCGCCGGGTGCGGGCAAAGGCACACAGGCTGAGCGCATTGCGGAGCGATTCGAGATCGCGCATCTTTCCACGGGCGACATGCTCCGCGCGGAGATCCGCAATGCCACTCCGCTGGGTGCGGCGGCAAAGGCGTACATCGACCGCGGCGAGCTTGTTCCGGACAGCGTCATCATCGACATGGTCCGCGAGCGCATCACGCGGGACGACTGTAAGAACGGCTTCCTTTTGGATGGTTTCCCGAGAACGGTCGTGCAGGCAGAAGCGCTTGCGGAATTCACCGGGATCGACCATGCGGTCAACATCGACGTTCCGAGCGAACGGCTGGTCGCACGCATCTCCGGGCGCAGAATGTGCCCCGGCTGCGGCGCCGCGTATCATGTATCCATGTATGCGGAACCGACCTGCAGAAAGTGCGGCGCAACGCTGTATCAGCGTGACGACGACCGGGAAGAAACGGTTATGAACCGTCTGAAGGTCTATACGGAAAAAACGGCCCCCCTGATCGCCTTCTATGAGGCGGCGGGCAAGCTGATCACCGTGGACGGCGATCAAAGCGTCGATGCGGTGACGGAGAGCATTTTGAAAGGGCTCAGCGCATGATTACGATCAAATCTGCGCAGGACATCGAACGGATGAAAGCGGCCGGCAAGGTCGTGGAGGACACCCTGAAGCTGCTCGAACAGAGCGTGCGGATCGGCGTCACCACGGCGGAGCTGGACCGGATCGCGGATGAATTCATCCGCAGTCAGGGCGCGTATCCGACGTTTCTGCACTATAACGGGTATCCGAAGAGCGTCTGCATCTCGGTCAACGAGGAGGTCGTTCATGGGATCCCCGGAAAGCGGAAGCTGAAAGACGGCGACATCGTAAGCTGCGACGTCGGCGCCACGCTGAACGGATTCGTCGGAGACGCCGCACGGACGTTCCTCATCGGGAATGTCGATCCGGCAACGCAGGATCTCGTGCGTGTCACGCGGGAATGCTTCTTTGAAGGACTGAAGTTCTGCCGTGTCGGGTATCGTATTTCGGACATTTCGAAAGCGATCCAGAAACACGCGGAATCGCACGGCTACGGCGTCGTCCGCGAGCTGGTCGGGCACGGCGTGGGGCGGGTGCTCCACGAGGACCCGGAGGTTCCGAACTTCTACTCGCCGAGATCGCGGCAGCGGCTGGAAGCGGGCATGACCATCGCCATCGAACCGATGATCAATCTCGGTACGGCGAAGGTCTGGCAGCTCGAGGACGGCTGGACGGTGGTCTCGCAGGACGGGAAGCCCTCGGCGCACTACGAAAACTCCGTAGCGATCACCGACGGCGATCCGATCCTTCTGACCTGCTCGGAGGCATTTGTATGACGTACGAACCGCTTCATGAGGGCGAGATCGTACGCTCACGCGCAGGACGGGATCGCGGACGCGCATTCGTGGTCCTGAAGTTGCTCGACGAGGACTATGTGCTTCTCGTCGACGGCCGGCTTCGGACGCTGGAGCGTCCCAAGAAAAAGAAGCGCAGGCACCTTTTGAAGGCTTCCGAAACGCGGATGGAGCTGTCGGACAATCTCTTGAATACGGATTTCCGAAAGTTCCTCGCCGCGCAGGGGTTCCAAAACGACCGAACAGAGTAAAAAGGAGGGATATCGTTGTCCAAACAGGATGTCATTGAAGTGGAAGGCGTCGTGACCGAAGCGTATCCGAACGCAATGTTCGAAGTCAAGCTTCCGAACGATCACAAGATCCTCGCGACCATCTCGGGCAAGCTGCGCATGAACTACATCCGCATCCTTCCCGGCGACAAGGTTACCGTCGAGCTTTCGATGTATGATTTGACCCGCGGCCGCATCACGTGGCGCGCAAAGAACTGAGAAGTCAGGAAAAGATTTATTAAGGAGAAAAGCTATGAAAGTCAGACCGTCTGTGAAACCCATTTGCGAAAAGTGCAAGATCATCAAGCGCAAAGGCCGCGTTATGATCATCTGCGAGAATCCGAAGCACAAGCAAAAGCAGGGCTGATCCCCACAGGGAATAAACTTGCGGGGCGGCTGGCACGAAGGTGCAACCCGCAAGCCTATATAGATCCAAATTTTCTAAATTTTTACGGAGGTAAAGAAACGATATGGCACGTATTGCTGGCGTAGACCTTCCGAGAGATAAGCGAGTCGAGATCGGCTTGACCTATATCTACGGGATCGGTCAGACAACCGCTTCCAAGATCCTCGCAGAGACCGGCATCGATCCGGACACCCGCGTCCGCGATCTGGAAGAGAACGATGTCAACAAGATCAGAGATTATATCGACCACAACCTCAAGGTTGAGGGCGATTTGAGACGCGAAACCTCGATGAACATCAAGCGGCTGGTGGAGATCGGCTGCTATCGCGGGGTTCGTCACCGCAAGGGCCTGCCCGTTCGCGGACAGTCCACGAAGCAGAACGCTCGTACCCGCAAGGGTCCGAAACGTACGCAGGGCGGCAAGAAGAAGTAAGGAGGAGCTAAACGATGGCAGGTAAAGCTAAGGTTAAGAAAGCAGTTACGCGTAAGCGTCGCGAAAAGAAAAACATCGAGCGCGGTGCAGCGCACATCCGTTCCTCTTTCAACAACACGCTGGTGACCATCACCGACACGCAGGGCAACGCGATTTCGTGGTCCAGCGCAGGTTCCCACGGCTTCCGCGGGTCCCGCAAATCCACGCCGTTTGCCGCGCAGGTCGCATCCGAAGCGGCGGCAGTCGCAGCGATGGAGCATGGTCTCAAGACGGTTGAAGTTTATGTTAAGGGCCCCGGCTCCGGCCGTGAGTCCGCGATTCGCGCACTCCAGTCCGCAGGTCTGCAGATCGTCTCCATCAAGGACGTGACGCCGATCCCGCATAACGGCTGCCGTCCGCCGAAGCGCAGAAGAGTGTAAGGGAGGATCAAGTTATGGCAAGATATACAGGTTCCGTTTGCAGACAGTGCCGCAGAGAAGGCACCAAGCTGTTTCTGAAGGGCGACAAGTGCTACACCGAAAAGTGCCCGATGACCAAGCGCCATACCCCTCCGGGAATGCACGGCCAGGGCAGAAGAAAGCAGTCCGAGTACGGTCTGCAGCTGCGTGAGAAGCAGAAGGTCCGCCGCGCATACGGCATCCTCGAATCCCAGTTCCGTAAGTACTACGACATGGCGTCCAACATGAAGGGCGTCACCGGTGAGAACATGCTGTCCCTCATCGAGCGTCGTCTCGACAACGTCGCGTACCGTCTGAACTTCGGTGAATCCCGCCCGATGGCGCGTCAGGTCGTCACCCACGGTCACGTTTACGTGAACGGCAAGAAGGTCGACATCGCGTCCTATCAGGTCAAGGTCGGCGACGAGATCACGATCCGTGAAAAGAGCCGCGAGATCCCGTTCTTCAAGACCCTGCGTGAGGAAGGCGCAAAGCGCACGATCCCGCAGTGGCTGGAGCTGGATGCGGAGAACCTCAAGGGCCGCGTCGTTGCGCTTCCGAAGCGTGAGGATATCGACCTGACGATCGAAGAGCACAACATCGTCGAGTTCTACTCGAGATAAGCCTTGCAGGCGAACCGTAACGACATCACCGAAGGAGGGTATCATACATGATAGAAATGGAAAAGCCCAGACTCGAATGCGTCGCAAGCACCGCGAATTACGGCAAGTTCGTCGTAGAGCCGCTTGAGCGCGGATTCGGTACCACCCTGGGAAACTCGATGCGTCGAGTTTTGTTAAGCAGTCTTCCCGGTGTTGCTGCAACGTCCATTCGCATTGACGGAGTTCTGCATGAGTTTTCGACGATCGAAGGCGTCAAAGAAGACGTCACCGAGATCATCCTGAATCTCAAGCAGCTCATCTGCAAGCTGCATTCCGAAGAGCCGAAGAAGGTCGTCATCGACGCGCTCGGCCCCTGTGAGGTCAAGGCGGGCGACATCCTTCCGGATGCCGAAGTCGAGATCATCAATCCGGATCTGCACCTTGCGACGATCGACGCGAACGGTCGTCTCCATATGGAGATCATGCTGGATCACGGCAGAGGATACGTTGTATCCGATCGCAATAAGCGGCCCGATATGCCCATCGGCGAGATCGCGGTCGACTCCATCTTCACCCCGATCACGAAGGTCAACTTCACGGTGGAAAACACGCGTGTCGGTCAGATCACGGACTTTGACAAGCTGACGCTTGAGCTGTGGACCGACGGCAGCATCCAGCCGGAAGAAGCGGCTTCGCTCGCGGCGAAGATCCTGACCGAGCACCTGCTCCTGTTCATCAATCTGACGGATCATGTGCAGGACGTCGAGATCCTGAAGGAGAAGGACGACAAGAAGAAGGAAAAGATCCTTGAGATGAACATCGAAGATCTCGACCTCTCGGTCCGCTCCTATAACTGCCTCAAGCGCGCGGGCATCAACACGGTTGAAGAGCTCGTGCAGCGCGATGAGGACGAGATGATGAAGGTTCGCAATCTCGGACGGAAATCTCTCGAGGAAGTACAGCAGAAATTGGCGCAGTTGGGTCTGTCCCTGCGCACGAACGAAGATTAAGGAGGAAGCACAATGGCAAACCGTAAATTGGGGAAACCCTCTGATCAGCGTGTTGCATTGCTCAGAAATCAGACCACGGCGCTTCTCTGGAACGGCAAGATCATCACGACCGAAACGCGCGCGAAGGAAATTCGCAGCATTGCCGAAAAGATCATCACCCTTGCAGTGAACGAATACCAGAACAGCGACACCGTCGAGAAGGAAACGTACAACGAGAAGGGTCAGATCGTCAAGGCAGAAAAGCAGCAGGATAAACCCTCCAAGCTGCATGCCCGCCGTCAGATCATGGCGTATCTCTACGACATTCCGGAACCCAAGAAGGAAAAGGACGGCAAGGTCGAGACCAAGAGCGAGTACAAAGAGCGTACGAAGGACAACCGTCATCCCGTCGTGGAGAAGCTGTTCCGTGAGATCGCGCCGAAGTACGACGCACGCGCCAAGGAAGGCAAGAAGGGCGGCTACACCCGCATCACCAAGCTCGGACCGCGCCGCGGCGACGCAGCCGAAATGGTTGTTCTGGAGCTTGTCTGATCCAAACAGCAGCACAAAGCCTGTCGAGCAGTCGACGGGTTTTTTCGTGCGCGCAGAACGCCGCCCCTTCCGCTTGCCGGACACAGTTTTTGCGATCGGTCTTGCTTTTTTGCGTACGGTCTGATAAACTATATATAATTAAAAGAGAATCATAAAAGGGGGGCATACAATGAAACAACGGCTTACAAAAGCGGTTTTGCTGCTTCTTGCGCTGGCGATGCTGTTCGGCATCGCGGGATGCAGCTCGAATGAAAACGAGATGCTTTCGGAGCTGGTACAGTCGCTCACACAGGAACGCAAGGACCTGCAGGAAAAACTGAACGCGGCGCAGAATGATCTCATGACCGTGAAGCAGGAGCTGTCCGCGGTAAAGGCGGACGCGGAATCCGCGCGGCAGGAGCTTACACAGCTTAAGAACGCGCCGACGCCGACGCCGAAGATCGTGACGCAAGAGATCGTAACCACGGTGCCGGGAACTTCGGATTACGCGATCGGCGTCGATTGTACCGTGAACGGCGGCATGGCTGAGCAGCTGCTCGGAGAGACGTTGGTGAAATGTGTTCCGAACAACGTCGACGGCTATGTCTTCGATCACTGGGAAGTGGACGGCGTTGCAAAAAATACGACGGACAAGACGCTTGAGCTGACTGTTTCCAGGACCACCGTGATCCGTGCCGTCTTCCATGAGCGGCATATCCTCAAGTGCATCAACTGTCACTTCCAGTTCCTGACCGATAAGGGCAACGCGTCGGGAAAGAGCCTGAAGGAATTTGACTTCGAAGACGAATACACCAATCTTGCCACAAAGAAAAGGATGAAGGGCGGGCTGATCAGCTTTTACATTACGGCGGACGTTCCCAAACGGCAAGAGGTCGATTACTGGCTGATCAACGGCGTGAAGTATCAGTTCCCGTCTCCGCTTTATCCCAATCCGACGGTCGGCAGATAAACCGAACCGATACAACATGCACAGCCTGCCGCTCCGGCAGGCTGTTTTATGACGCTCGCTGCCGATCCGTGCGGCGCTTGTCTGAATAAAGCGATTCTTCAAAATAAAGGAGCTGCTGAAAAGCAGCTCCTTATTTCCATTTCAGGAGGGAATTCGGATCGGTCTCCAAAGCCCGACAAATATAAACGAGCTCGATATCCGTTACAAACCGCTTGCCGCATTCGATCCGCTGGATCGCATTTTTGTCGACGTCCAAGCCGAGAAGCTGCAGCCGGTCGGCAAACTTTTTCTGCGACAATCCTGCTTCCCTGCGCATAGCGGCAAGCCGCTCGCCGATCACATTATTTGTGCCGTTATGCGATTTGTTGATAAACATTCGCGTCGATCTCTCCAAAACTGACATTCACTGCTTGTCATTTTCTTTATCTTATGATATGATTTATTTGATAACGGCATTTGCAAAATGTCGTATAGGATATTGGGGGAGGAACAAATGATGCGGGAAAAAGCAAAACGAACAACAGTACGTGTTTTGGTGGTCTCCTTATTGCTTGCATTCTGTTTTTCGTTGACAATCGGATGCGAAGCAAAAGAGCGGGTTGAAATCACGGTCGATTTCGGCACGGAGAAACCGATTGAACTGCAAAAGACGCTTGAATCACCGGTTTGGGTAAGTACGGATGAGACAATCGCTACCGTTGACAGCAAAGGCGTTGTAAAAGGTGTTTCGCTCGGTTCAACAGTCATAACGGCAAAAGTCAATGATAAACCGGCGGCAACGGTCAATGTCACCGTTAAAATGGCAGAAATTGAAATGACGGTTGATTACGGAACGGAAAAGGCGATTGAACTGAAAGGAAACGGGACGCTCGCATGGACCAGCTCCGATGAGATGATCGCTTCGGTCAACAATGCCGGAGTTGTGAACGGTAAAGCGCCGGGAAATGCAGAGATTACTGCCAATCAGGGAGATGTTGTCGTTGCGAAAGTAGCGGTGACAGTTCAGATTGTAGAACCGACGGCAATTTTCCTGTCTACGGAAAACGTAGAGATGAAAATCGATGAGTTAGCACAGCTTTCGTACGTTCTCATGCCGGAGAACGCAAGCGATTATGGCATTACATGGAAATCTGTAAACCCAGCGATAGCGAAAGTCGATGAAAAAGGAAACGTTACGGCGGTCACAGACGGAACGACAACGATCATCTGCAGCACAGCAAACGGTCAAATGGCAACGTGCAGTGTTACCGTATTGCCGCGGTCGGCGATTGAGCAGTTGAACGAAAATGAAAAGAAACTGTTCGATTATATGGTCACAAAATGGCTCAAATCATTCTATAATGCTTCTGCTGTTCGTATCAGAAATCTCTATTGGGGCGGAGGAAACAGCGAGAAAATATTGAGCGTGATTGCAGATATTCAGGGCATGAACAGGCTCGGCGGTTATACCTATAAGTACTATGGTATTGTACTGTATGACGGAGGAGGTTTAGCACTTGAAGCGCCTTCGCCAGATTTGACGAAACCGATGTCGGCAGACGAGATGGACTATACAAAAATCAATGCTGCTTTGGAAGAATACTGGAATAGTCAAGGCGCACACTGATGCGTTGTTGGTCTGAAAAGTGTTCAATGCAAAGGAGCTGCTGAAAAGCAGCTCCTTATTTTCATTTCAGGAGGGAATTCGGATCGGTCTCCAAAGCCCGACAAATATAAACGAGCTCGATATCCGTTACAAACCGCTTGCCGCATTCGATCCGCTGGATTGCGTTCTTGCCGACGTCCAGGCCGAGAAGCTGCAAGCGGTCCGCAAGCTTTTTCTGCGACAATCCGGTTGCCTTTCGCTTTTCCGCAAGCCGTTCGCCGATCATATTGTTCGTACCGACATTTGATTTATTGATAAACATTCAGAAAGCCTCTGGATATGACATTTACTGCTTGTCATTATCTTTATCTCATGATATGATTGCATTGAAATTGACATTCATAGAATGTCATAACAATAAGGACGGGAGGAATCAGTATGAATGCGATTCAGTGTGAAATGTGTGGCAGCGCTGATATTATCAAACAGGACGGCGTATATGTCTGTCAGCATTGCGGAATGAAGTATACGCAGGATGAGGTGCGGAAACTGATGATCGAAGGCACAGTGGATGTAAAGGGCACTGTACAGGTTGACAATACCGCATTTGTACAGAAGTATCTGCAAAACGCGAGACGCGCTTTACAGAAACAGGATTGGGACGAAATAGAAAAGTACTACAACATGGTCGAACAGAATGTTCCCGACAGTATGGAGGCAGTCTTTTTCAGTTCTTTCGGGAAAGCTATGGCGTCTATGATTTCAGACGATTACTATCAGAGACAGCAAAGATTTGAAGTACTCAACAGATCTATTTCAGTGATAAATGATTATTATGAAACGACAAAGGAAGATAAAGAGGAAGTTTTACGAATGATTGATTCATATCTTCGAAAAATGAGTCAAGTAAAGTTCGTTTTTAACCCGCAGCGTGCAAAAAAAGCCGTCGGCAGCAGAGATTGGAGCATTCAGTTAATCAACTCCGTAAAACGTGCGTTTATGATTGAATTAGAGCAGATTTTGCAAGTCCATGACGATGCATTTGTTAAGGAGCTATACGTAGCGAACGGCGGTCGGTTGAATACGAATCCTGCACCGAAAGTACAGAGAGCACCGATGCCGAGAAAGAAGAAAGTAAAAATCATTCTATTTTCGGTATTCGGAGGGATTCTTTTGACGGCAGCCATAATCGGCCTGTATATTTGGGTATTGTATCGCTTTTTGCTATAATCGGCGCTGTTAATTTGGAAGCTGCCTGATCAGGCACTTCCATTTCATACGTTTGTCACGCTTGTCACGTATGTCACACGGGGGATGATCGTTGCGGAGACAAACGGCGGACGTCTGTTCTGCTGTGATGTTTTAGGGCGGGATGTCGAGGTTGACACCCCCTACAACATGTTCGCAAGGATTGAAACGCGCTTTGCTGTATGAACGATGCAAGATTCTTCACAACGAATCGCAGGGGACGTCCTAACGGACGCCCCGTCAAGTTTCGCGCGATCTTTATAACGAGATCGTCCGTGTAATGTTATGCGTTTACAGTGATGCGTTATGAGTTCGCCGATATCGAACGTTATGGTATGATTGCCTTGCTTGCAAACTGTTGACTCTGAACTGCTCACTTGTCGCAGGCAATCACAACTGCACACTGCAAAAAGGAGCCGCGAATCGCGGCTCCTTCTGAATATTGGATCGCATTACGTTACGCCATCTTCGGTACGAGCATCAGCGCAAGACCGAACAGGATCAGCAGCGAGGTCACGTCCACGATCGTGGTGATGAACGGACCTGCCATGACAGCCGGGTCGAAGCCGACCTTCTTGGCGAGGATCGGCAGCGTGCAGCCGATGAACTTCGCGAGGAACACGGTGCAGCAGAGCGCGATCGAAACGGTGACGGCGATCAGAAGATACGGCGTAAACTGGTTGTTGAAGCTGTTGTGGTAGGTGATCGCGTACATCATCATCATCTTGCCGAAGTTGACGATGGCAAGCGTCGAGATGCGCCATTCCTTGAAGATGACGCGGGGGAGATCCTTGAATTCGATCTCGCCGAGCGAGATGCCGCGGATGATCGTAACGGACGCCTGATTGCCCGCGTTGCCGCCGGTGTCCATCAGCATCGGGATGCACGCAAGGAGCATCGCGCTGATAAAGGACTGGAACTGTACGCTCATCAGGTTGCTGAAGTGGTTGATGACGAGCTCGGTGAAGATCGCGGCGACCATCAAAATGCACAGCCAGGGGATGCGGTGGATGTACAGCGAGAAGACGCCGGTCTTGAGGTACGGTTTGTCGGACGGCGTGATTGCAGCCATCTTTTCGATATCCTCCGTTGCCTCTTCCTGCAGGACGTCGATTGCGTCGTCGACCGTGACGATACCGACGAGGCGGTTTTCACCGTCCACGACCGGCAGCGCGATGAGGTCGTATTTTGAAAGCGTCTGCGCCACGGTCTCCTGGTCGTCCAGGGTCTTGCAGGAGATCACGTTGTTCGTCTCCGCCAGATCGCCGATCAGCACGTCCGGCTGCGAAAGGATCAGGCGCCGGATCGTGATGTAGCCGTACAGGGTACGGTCGGCGCGGGTGACGTAGCAGATGTTGATCGTCTCCTTGTCGATACCCGTGCGGCGGATCGTCTTGATCGCGTCCTCCACGGTCCAGTTCGGGCGCAGCTCGACGTATTCCGTCGTCATGATGCTGCCCGCCGAATCGTCCGGGTACTTCAGAAGCTCGTTGATCAGCTTGCGCGTGTCGGGATCCGCCTGCGCAAGGATCCTCTTTACGACGTTCGCCGGCATCTCCTCAACGATGTCGACGGCGTCGTCGATGTACAGTTCGTCGATGACCTCCTTGAGCTCGGAGTCGGAAAAGCCCTTGATGAGCAGCTCCTGAGAGTCGCTCTCCATTTCGACGAAGGTATCCGCCGCAAGCTCCTTCGGGAGCAGGCGGAACAGCCGCGGGAGCATCTCGGGCTCGAGGTCCTCAAACAGCGCGGCAATATCCGCTGCGTTCATCGTAACGAGAATGTCGCGCAGCGTTCCGTATTTTTTGGATTCGATCAGTGACGTGATCGCGGTGGCTAAGCTTGCCATAACAGTCTTCCTCCTTTCAATTTTGAATCGGGAGCAAGACCCGCGTTTACGGGATCAGCAAAGGGTCGGCTGCCATAAGGGCACGTCCGATGCGTTTCCGCACAAAAGCGGGCTTGCGGAGCCGGTACTACTGCCTGCATCCATGACAGCCACCTCCTTTACAAACGAAGAATAAAGGAATGAAGTAATGCGTTTCTTTCATGTTCATCCCAACACTACAATTTTATTCTGTTCGGTTTGCGTTGTCAACGAAAAATTGCATGTTTTTTTCGCCGACTTGCAATTTCCGCGCGTCTGTGGTATCATGTGCCGATCCGAAGGGAGGATAAAGGATGGAAACGATCGCAGAGCTCTGGCCGCTGTGGGCGGCGCTCGGGCTGATGAACCTCGTCACGTTCATCGTGTACGCATACGACAAGCATATCGCGCGGCAGAACCGCGGCAAGCGCCGCGTGCCGGAACGGACGCTGATCCTGCTGTCGTTTTTGGGCGGCTTCCTCGGCGCGCTTCTCGGCATGTTCCTGTGCCGGCACAAGACGAAGCACGCAAAATTCCTGATCCTCGTCCCGCTTTCCGTGATCCTTTGGGCGGCGGGGATCGGCGCGCTGATCGCACATCTGCTCGGCGCGTTCTGAGCGCCTGAAGATTCTCGAATCGTTTTTGATTCTGTTACATTTCCGACGCATTTGTACCGTATAATGGGTATGCCGGAAAATGGATTTGCGTCCGATCCGGCAAAAGGAGGAAACGATATGAAAAAATGGATCGGCATTCTGATTGCCGTCTTGTTATGCATCACCCTGCCGCTGTCCGCGTTTGCGGAGGGCGAAGGAGAAACGGAGCCTGCGGCGCAGGAAACGCCGCTTCCCACGGCGGAGCCCGCGGACGCGATCGAGATCACGCCCGTCGGCGAAAGCGACGCCTACAAGGACATGCTGATGGATTCGTTCGATCAGACGCTGCTCGGCAAGAACGAAAATCTCAGGCGGCAGCTCTATAACATTCTGCGCAGCGATCGGATCACGGTCACGCCGGACAATTATAAGAACATCATCCGCTACGTGAATGAAGCGATCCGCGAGCAGAAGCTTTCGGACGAAGCGTCGCTCGAACACTATACCGACGAGGATTTCGAGGTCGCGGCGGAACTGATCGAGAAGATCGCAAACGAGCTCGGACTGGAATACTCGATCGATCCGAGCAACGATTCGCAGAACGAGTATGCCCGCGTGATCACGATCAGGAAGGACGGAAAGCTCATCGGCCGCATCAACAGCGACGCGAAGACCGACGTGGGCAACGTGCCTTCCAGGGGCTGGATCATCGTCGGCGGGATCCTGATCGGCGCGGCGGCGATCTTTGCGGTCGTGCTGGTGGTCTTTGTCGAACGCAAGAAGAAGAGGACGGCATAACGGTATGGAGGGACGCGACAGGACCGGATCGCCGGTCGGAAGGGGCGTTGCGCTGACGATCCCGTTTTTACTGTTTTTCGCAGGCATATTCTGCCTGAGCATGTATCTGTTCCAGACCGTGGTCGAAGAGTCCGCCTATTTCGGGCTTCTGGTCGGCAGAAACGCGCAGACCGAGGTCGCGGACGAGGACACGGGCTTCATTCCGTCCGGTCGTCCGAATGCGCTTTCGGAGATCCCCTCGATCCCGTACGGCAAGCAGTTCGCCCGCATCAACGTCACATGGGACGGCGGCGGCTGGACGATCAAAAACATCCCCGTCTTTTTGGGCGCGGACAAGAAGCTGCTGAAGAAGGGCGCGGGCATGTCGTTCGGCTCATTCTTCCCGGGAGAGGGCGGCTGCACGATCATCTCGGCGCACGTCACGCGCGACTTTGCGCAGCTCGAGGACACGCCGACCGGCGCGGTCGTGCTGGTGGAAACGAGCTACGGTCCGTACGCCTATCGCGTCCGTGAGGTGAAGACCGCCAAGGGCACCGATCGGTGGTTCATGGACGCGGGGCAGAAGACGGATCTCGTGCTGTACACCTGCTACCCGCGCGACAACGGCGGCAAGCGCCGCACGGACCGCTGCATACTGCTGTGCGACCTCATTGACGGAGCGGAGGTGGGCAGATGAAATTCTTCAAGGTGATCGGAACGGCGATCCTGCTCGCCCTGCTGATTGCGTCGATCGTGCTCACGCTTGCGGCGGGCGCGCTGCGCTTCATCGTTCTGAACCCGGCATACATCAAAGCGTTCATGCCGACGAAGACCTACTGCGCCGAAATGCGCGAACGGCTTTCGGAGGACCTTGAACACGTTGCGCTGTTGTACGGCGTCAACGGCGACGCGCTGAAGGAGGTCGTGACGGACGACGCGATCCATGCCTATACGGACCGCGTGATCGACGCGCTGTTCGCCGAGAACGCGACGGTCCCGCTTGCGCTGCCCGCATACCCTGCGGATGAATTTGTACGCTTTGCCCGCGCGCATACGGCGTTCGGCGAGGAAGGCGTGCGCGATTTCTCCGAGGATTGCGCGCAGGCGGTGACGGAGGACCTCTCCGCGATCAACACGGATCTGATCGTCAAACCGTTTCTGGAGCTGCGGAACAACACGTTTTCCAAATCCGCGCTGATCCTGTTTGTCGCGGGGCTGCTGCTGACGCTCATCCTGCTGATCTTCCTTCGGATGATGTACACCGGCAAGTCGAGACGGGCGGGCTCGGTCGTCATCTGGGGCGGCATCTTTATGGGGATCACGGTCGTATTCGTGCCGGTCATGCAGTTTCTGCTGTTCGGGTACGTGGAGCGGCTGAACCTCACGGTTTCCGCGTTCCGCACGGCGCTGACCGGGTACCTGAACACCGTTCTGTACGGCTGCTTCCTTGCGCTTTTGGGACTGGAGCTTCTGACGTTTCTGCTGCTGCTCATTGCGATCGCCCGCGCCGCGCACGGGAAGAAAGGCAAGAAAGCCTGAAAACCGACGTCTTCCGCAGCATGAATTATCCTGCGGATATAAATTGACGGCGGAGCCGTCGTGAAAAAAGTTCGATAAAATCAAGAAAAAACGCTTGACAAAAGCGGCGGGCGTCATTATAATATTTGTGTTTTCAAGCAGAGCGCCCGCTCTCACCTGCCGGCAATCGCGCCGCGTCACGGTTTATAGATCGCAAGAACTATCGATAGTGGGTGCAATCTGCGCCCACTATTTTTCTTAGGAGGTGTTTTTTCATCGCTACGCAGGACATGCAGATCAATGAAGAGATCCGCGACCCCGAAGTGCGGCTGATCGACGAGAACGGACAGCAGCTCGGTATTATGGATGTGCGGGACGCACAGCGTCTGGCGGACGAACGCGAACTGGACCTTGTAAAGGTCTCCCAGAACGTACCCCCGACTTGCAAGCTCATGGACTACAGCAAGTATCGGTACGACATGCTGAAAAGAGAAAAGGAACAAAAGCGCAACCAGAAGATCATCGAGATCAAGGAGATCCGTCTTTCCGCCACCATCGACATGCACGATATGGAGGTCAAGGCAAAGCAATGCGATAAGTTCCTGCGCAACGGCGACAAGGTGAAGGTCTCGATCCGCTTCCGCGGCAGACAGATCACCAAGGGCGAAATGGGCGAAGACGTCATGGAAAGCTTTTTCGACATGGTGTCCGACGTCGCGGTGAAGGAACGTCCTCCCAAGCAAGAGGGCAGAAACATGTTTATGGTGCTTGCACCGAAAAAGTAATCGAAAGTATTAGCAGGAGGAACAACCATGCCGAAGATCAAAACCCATCGCGGCGCAGCAAAGCGTTTTTCCGTGACCAAGTCCGGCAAAATCAAGCGCGCCAAGGCTTACAAGAGCCACATTCTCACCAAGAAGAGCACCAAGAGACTTCGCGGTCTGCGTCAGACCGGCTACATCGCCGAGGAAGAACAGAAGAAAGTCCGCGAGCTGATCCCGTATAAGTAAGGAGGAACAAAATCATGGCAAGAATTAAGAGAGCAGTCAACGCCGTTAAGAAACGCCGTAAGGTCCTCCGCCTTGCAAAGGGCTACTACGGAGCAAAGAGCAAGCAGTATCGTGCCGCTTCCCAGCAGGTCATGAAGTCCATGGCATATGCGTACGTCGGCAGAAAGCTCAAGAAGCGTGAGTACCGCAAACTGTGGATCGCCCGTATCAACGCAGGCGCCCGCATGAACGGCACCACCTACAGCCGTCTCATCAACGGTCTGAAGCTCGCCAACGTCGACATCAACCGCAAGGTCCTCGCAGACCTCGCGATCACCGACATGAACGCGTTCGCGGAGCTTTGCAAAATTGCAAAGGAAGCCCGCAACGACTGAGTTCGGCGCATAACGCCTCCGGTTTTCCGGGGGCGTTTTTGTATGCGTCGGGGAGGGATCGCGGAAATGCGCCTGCGGCGCGCAAATTGCGGTTGACAGACGCGGGATTGTGCGATACAATAGGCAAAGCGTTGAAGGTGTCAGGTACCGTCCGAACGCAGTGAAAGAGAGCCTCCGCCGCGGCTGAAAGCGGGGGAACAGGGCACGGACGGGAAGGTTCAGCACCGGAGCATCTCCGTTCGGAGCGCGTCCTCGCGTTATCGGGGAAACGAGAGAAGGGCGTTGCCCTTAACTTGGGTGGTACCGCGGAAAAGGTTTTTCGTCCCATGCAGTCAAATTGCATGGGACTATTTTTTTTAAGGAGGAATGTATGGCAATCACAATGGAAGAGCTGCGGAAGCAGTTCTATGAACACCTGATGCAGGCGGACGCCGCGGAGGCGTTCGAGGAGCTGCGCGTCCGGTATCTCGGCAAAAAGGGCGAGATCACGGGACTTTTGAAGAACATGGGCGCGATCGCGCCGGACATGCGCAAGGAATACGGCGCAAAGGTCAACGCGCTCAAGGAAGAGGTCGAATCGAGCATCAGAAAGCGCATCGAGGAAGCGCACGCGCGCGAACTGGAACTGAAGATCGCGGCGACCGAACGCTATGACCTGACCCTGCCGAGTACGCTTTCCGAGGGCAGCTATCACCCGATCACGCTCGTGCAGCGCGAGGTCGAGCAGATCTTTGCGTCGATGGGCTTCACGATCGAGGACTACGACGAGATCGTCGACGACTACCACTGCTTCGAAGCGCTGAACATCCCGAAGCATCATCCCGCGCGCGACATGCAGGACACGTACTATCTCAGCAACGGGCAGCTTCTGAAGACGCACACGTCCGCCGCGCAGAACGCGATCATGCATAAATACGGCGCGCCGCTTCGCGCGATCTTCCCGGGACGCTGCTTCCGCAATGAGAGCACCGACGCCTGCCACGAGAACACGTTCTTCCAGATGGAGGGCATCATGATCGACGAGAACATCTCGATCTCGAACCTCATTTACTTCATGAAGACGATGCTTTCCGAGGTCTTTCAGCGCGACGTCAAGGTCCGCCTTCGTCCGGGATTCTTCCCGTTCGTCGAACCGGGTTTCGAGCTCGACATCTCCTGCGCGATCTGCGGCGGCAAGGGCTGCCCGTCGTGCAAGAACTCCGGCTGGCTCGAGCTCTGTCCCTGCGGCATGATCCACCCGAACGTGCTGAAGGCAGGCGGCATCGACACCGAGAAGTACACCGGCTTTGCGTTCGGTCTCGGACTGACGCGTCTTGCCATGATGAAATACGGGATCAAGGACATCCGCGACCTGAACAGCGGAAATCTGAAGTCCCTCGACCAATTCGTGAAGTAAGGAGGCAAACCCATGAAAGTTTCCATGAACTGGATCTCGGACTATGTTGACCTTTCGGGTCTCGACATTGACGACCTCATCCATCGCTTCACGCTGTCCACCGCGGAGGTGGAGGACGTTTACCATCTCGGAACCGAGATCAACGGCGTCGTCGTCGCGGAGATCAAAACGATCGACGCGCATCCGAATTCCAAAAAGCTGCATCTTTTGGAGCTCGATCTCGGCGATCACACCGACCGCTGCGTATGCGGCGCGCCCAATGTGCGCGTGGGCATGCGCGTGCCGTTCGCGCCGTTCGGCGCTTCCGTCGTCGGCATGACGATCGGCGAGGCCACGATCGCGGGCGTCGTTTCCCGCGGGATGTGCTGCTCGGCAGCCGAGCTCGGCATTGCGGATTCCTCGAGCGGACTTCTGGAGCTTCCCGCGGACGCGCCGCTGGGCCATCCGATCAAGGAGCTGTTCGCGTTCGAGGACACCGTGTTCGAGGTCGACAACAAGTCGCTGACGAACCGTCCGGATCTCTGGGGTCATTACGGCATTGCGCGCGAGTTCTCCGCGATCGCAAAGCGCCCGCTGAAGCCTTTGGAGCTTGATGATCTTACCCGATACGACGCTTTGGATCCGGTCCCGCTCGGCGCGATCGACCCGGAGCTTTGCTATCGCTATTCCGCGATCCGCGCGGAAAGGATCCAAAAGACGGTCAGCCCGATCGACATGCAGATCCGCCTCTATTACTGCGGCATGCGCGCGATCTCGCTGCTTGCGGACCTCACCAACTACGTCATGCTCGAGCTCGGACAGCCGACGCACGCGTTCGATTCGCGCATGGTCGGCACGATCGGCGTGCAGCGCTTCCCGGAGACGTTCGCGTTCCAAACGCTCGACGGCACGGAGCGGAAGATCGATCCCGAAACGCTGATGATCACCAGCGACGGAAAGCCCGTCGCGGTCGCGGGCGTTATGGGCGGTCTGAACAGCGAGATCGTCGCCGATACGGATTCGGTCACGCTTGAGTGCGCGACGTTCTCCGCGGTGTCGGTCCGCAAGACCTCGAGCCGCATCGGGCTCAGAACCGACGCGAGCATGCGCTATGAAAAGACGCTCGATCCCGAGCTTTGCGCGCTCGCCGCGGGCAGATTCTTAAAGCTCCTGCTTGCGATCGACCCGGAAGCGAAAGTGGTCAGCCGCTATACGGATTGCTACCAGTATCATTATCCGCAGATCGAGCTGCATTTTGACAAGAAATTCGTCGACCGCTACACCGGCATCGACATCGCCGACGCGCAGATCAACGACACGCTGACGCGGCTCGGCTTCGGCGTGACCGAAAGCAACTCCGTCTTCGACGTCAAGGTCCCGTCGTGGCGCGCCACCAAGGACGTGACGATCCCCGCGGACGTCATCGAGGAGATCACACGCATCTACGGCTACGACAATTTCAGGATCGAGACCACGATGAGCGCGCTGCGTCCGGTACAGCCGCTGCAGGTGAAAGCGGACGAGAAGGCGATGAAGGACGCGCTGGTCAAGACCTTCGGACTGCACGAGGTCCACACGTACCTGTGGTGCGACGCAAAGAAGCTGAACGATCTGAAGATCCCGCTGCCCGAAAACGTGTATCTCTTGAACGGCATGAATCCGGACGCAACGATCCTGCGCACCGCGATGATGCAGACGCTGCTGCCGGTTCTGAAGGAGAATCGCTTCTATGCGCCGGCGTTCGGCGTGTTCGAGATCGGCAGAACGGTCAAGGGACAGAAGGAGGACGGTACGGCAAACGAGCGCAGAACGCTCGGCGTCGCCCTGCTCTCGCACGACAGGGAGCGCACCGTGTTCCTCTCCGCGCGCGATATGATCGCGTCGATCCTGTTCGACATGCGCAGGATCCGTCCGACGTTCGAGCGCGTACAGCCGATCAACGCGTGGGAGCATCCCGCAAACACCGCGGCGATCCTCTTGGACGGCAAAACGATCGGCACCATGTCGACCGTGCATCCCGAGGTTGCGGCGGAGATCGACAAAAAGGCGTCGCTCGTCACGCTCGAGCTCGACATGGACGCGCTTGCCGAGATCAAGGAAGCCGATCTCAAGTACCGCGAGGCGTCGCGCTTCCCGGGCATCGACATCGACCTGAGCTTCGTCGTCGATAAGGACGTCACGTTTGCGGACGTCACCGGTCCGTTCTTTACGGATCGCGACGAAACGCTGCAGAACATTTCGCTCGTCGACATCTACGAAGCGGACGTCAAGAGCATGACGATCCGGCTCTCGTTCGTGTCCCCGGTCAAGACGCTCCAGAAGGCGGAGGTGCAGGCGTATATCGACCGCATCCTTGCCGTTCTCGCCGAAAAGAACATCCGTCTGCGCACGGTTTAAGGAGGTACATCATGGCATTCAACGTAGCAAAGGTCACCGACGATCTCGTCAAATGGCTCAACGACTGGTTTTTGGAAAACGGTCCCGGCTGCAACGCCGTGATCGGCATCTCCGGCGGCAAGGACAGCTCGGTCACCGCGGCGCTGTGCGTTCGCGCGCTCGGCGCGGACCGCGTGATCGGCGTTCTCATGCCGAACGGCGAGCAGTACGACATCAACGTTTCCGAAGCGCTTGTCAGGCATCTCGGCATCCGCTCCTACGTCGTCAACATCAAGGACGCGTACGACGGCGTCGTGAACGCGGCGAAGGCGGCGGGCGTGGAGCTTTCCAATCAATCCTACATCAACCTCGCGCCGCGCATCCGCATGAGCACGCTCTATGCGGTATCGCAGTCGTATAACGGACGCGTGATCAATACCTGCAATCTCTCCGAGGACTGGGTCGGCTACTCCACGCGCTACGGCGATTCCGTGGGCGACGTGTGCCCGCTCGGCAAGCTGACGGTTCAGGAGGTCAAGGAGATGGGAACCTATCTCGGGCTTCCCGACATGTTCGTGCACAAGGTTCCGAGCGACGGGCTCTGCGGCAAGACGGACGAGGACAACCTCGGCTTCACCTACGCCGTGCTCGACCGCTACATCCGCACCGGCGAGATCGACGATCCCGAGACGAAGGCGCTGATCGACCGCAAGCATAAGATGAACCTCTTCAAGCTCGAGCTGATGCAGACCTTCCAGTACGACCCGAACGCGGAAGAATGACGGAGAAGAGCAGCGAACCGGTCCGCGCGATCGCAAAGGCGTGTACGCTTTTAGACCTCCTCACAGAGGCAAAACGCCCGCTTTCCCTGGGGGAGCTGACACAATCCTCGGGATGGGCAAAAAGCACCGTTTACGGGCTTTTAAGCTCCATGCGAAGCTGCGGGCTTGTGGAACAGGAACCGGACAGCGGACGCTATACGCTCGGCGTGCGCCTGTTCGAGTACGGCAGCGCGGTGAGTTCCACGCGCAACATCATTGCGCTTTCGCGCGAACCGATGGAACGGCTCGTCAAGGCGACCGGCGAATCCGCGTCGCTGTCCATGCTCGACCGCGGCGAGGCGCTGGTGCTCGCGTTCTGTACGGCGCAGGGCAAGGTCCTGCTGTCGGCGCTTTCCGACGCGGCTGTGCGCCGCATCTTCGAGGCGCAGTTTCAGCAATTCACGCCGCATTCGGTCTCAAGCGCCGACGCGCTTCTAAAAGAGCTCGAAACGGTTCGCAAAACCGGCTTTGCGATCGAAAACGGCGAGTTCAAAATCGGCGTCCGCGGCGTCGCCGCGCCGATCAAAGACCATACCGGCGCGATCCGCTATTGCGTAGGGCTCATCGGCATGTTCCGCCGCGTCGACTCGGACGAGTTCCGCGCCGCAACCGCCGAGGTCGTCAAAACCGCCGCCGCGCTCAGTGAAGCGCTCGGGTATCGGGAAAACTGATATAGAAGAAACGCGAGAGGAGCCGTTTTATGTTCGAACTCACCAACGAACAGCGAAAATGCTTTGCCTTGCCTCCGGTATTGGACACATGGACAAGAATAGAAGTACCTGCAGGGCCAAATGATACTTACCAGACAATCGCATATGCGGATGGACATACGATTAAAAAAGTAATCAGGGAAGCGGATGATGATGGAGGGTTTTACGATGAGTTTGGTCTGGATGCAGAACTATCGAACGATCATAAACTCCTGTTGCCCAAAACATCAAAAGGAAAGCCCAAAAAGTTCAGCGCGCCGAATCTGATTCGAATTGCCGGTACCGGTATGTGCCTGGAATTTAGATATTCTGTAACGCTTTGGAATCAAACGAGCAAAGTCAACTATTTTTATTCAAGTTATAATGATATGACATGGCTTCCTTCGCTTGACGCGTTTTCAGAATGGGTAAGGCGTTGGTGCGACGAAACAACAGAAGACGATCTTAAAGAAATTCAAGCGTTTGCACGGCAGGGTAAGACGCCTCAAAAGTATCGCGAAGGAGACTTCTTTCGGTTCCGGATCAACCGACGGCTGTTTGGTTACGGCAGAATCATGGTAGATTACGAACAAATGCGAAAGCAGGAGATACCATTCTGGGATATCTTTATGGGAAAGCCGCTGTGCGTCGCAGTTTATCATATCGCTACAGAAAACCCATCCCTCACGCCGGATGACCTTCGCGGGCTGAAGCTGCTTCCTTCACAGATGATCATGGACAACATCTTCTATTACGGCGAATGCAAGATCATCGGCAATGCAGAAATAACGCCGGAGGAGGAGAACTATACAATTCATTACGGGACTTCGATCTCCGGATTGGACGGATTTTCCGGATTGCGTTATCAAAGCGGTAAAACCTATATCGCTGCGAATGACCAGGAAGCACTGTATAACGGTTTTATAAACAACGGGATATCATTTGCTTTGGAAATAAAACTTCCGACCCTTCTGGCGTGTATCGAGCAGGATTCAAACGATCCCTATTGGCAGAACGTATCCCCAAATTCGTGGAATAAAGATCTCCGCAATCCAATATACAAAGAGCAACTGCATCAGATTCGCCGACAGCTCGGATTGGAGTCGTAGGAACCGGCAAGCATATCATTCCGAATCGAAGATCAGTAAACGCACAATCAAGGAGCTTTGGCTCCTTTTTTGTTTTCCCATAAACGGGATTGCAACGGGAACGGCAAGGTGGTACAATAGCGGCAGAGGAACGGATATGGACTTTGATCGGATCATTCAAAACGGACAGATCGTCGACGGAAGCGGGACAGAACCGTATCGCGCCGACGTCGGGATCATCGGCAAAACGATCGCGGTTTGTCGACGCGCATCGCCACGCGGACACGGCGGTCTTTTCGGACAGCTTCGGAAAAGCGGAGCTAAGGCAGGGCTTGACGACCGTCATCAACGGAAACTGCGGGCTTTCTGCCGCGCCGGTGTTCGGTCCGCACAAGGCGGACGTTGCGGCGTACCTCTTTCCGATCACGGGCGAGCTCAGCGATCTCCCCGTCGAAAGCCTTGCGGCATACAGCGCCGCGCTTTCCGCGCGTTCGCTGCCGATCCACGCGGGGATGCTCATCGGGCTCGGCACGGTCCGCGCCGCCGTTGCGGGGTTTGAAAAGGATCTGACCGACGGAGACTATCGCGCGATCCGCGCGCTGTTGGAGCGCACGCTGTCCGAAGGCGCGCTCGGCGTTTCTTTGGGGCTCGGCTATGCGCCGGAATGCTTTTTCGACACGGCGGGGCTTGTGCGCGCGCTCGAGCCGATCCGCCATACGAATATCACGCTGTCCGTGCACATGCGTTCGGAATCCATGAATCTTCTGCCGTCGATCGACGAGGCACTGGCGCTTGCAAATGCGCTTCATGTACCGCTGCAGATCAGCCACCTCAAGGCGGTCGGGCGCGAACGGTGGGGAACGCTCGTCTATGACGCGCTCGAAAAGATCCGCCGCGCGCGCGAGGACGGGCTCGACGTGCAGTGCGACGCGTACCCGTACACCGCGGGCAGCACGCAGCTGCTGCACGTTCTGCCGCCGGAGTTTCTTGCGGGCGGCACGGAGGCGATCGCAAGGCGGCTTATTGATCCCACAGCGCAGCGCATTTTGAAAGAGCGCTTTGAGACAGGCACGGATTATGATAACTACGCCATGCTTTTGGGCTGGGAGAACATCGAGATCTCCTCGGTCAGGTGCGGGGAGGACAAGCCGCTTGTCGGCAAAACGGTCGCGGAAGCGGCGGGGGATGCGGAGCCGTGGCGGTTCTGCGCCGGGCTTTTGTCCCGCAATCGCTGCGCGGTCACGATGATCGACCGGCTCACGTCGGAGGACGACATCGCGGCGATCTATCGGGAACCGTTTTCCTATGTGATCTCGGACGCGACGTACCCGAAGGACGGCATCCCGCATCCGCGCGTGTACGGCACGTTCGTGCATATTCTCGAGCGGTTTGTGCGGGAGCGGAAGACGCTTTCGCTTCCCGCGGCGATACGGAAGATGACGCGCATGCCCGCGGATCGGTACGGGCTGAACGGCAAGGGACGCATTGCGGTCGGCGCGGACGCGGATCTTCTCGTATTTGATCCGGACCGCATACGGGATCGGGCGACGTTTGCCGACCCGGCGCGATGCGGCGAGGGCATGGAGACGGTATTGGTAAACGGCGTGCCGGCGGTCGAAAACGGCGTCTGCACGGGAATCGGAAACGGAACGGTTTTAAAACGGAGGAACCCATGAAACACGAAAATCAGAAATGCAAGATCCTGGTCATCCGCGATCTGCTGCTGGAAACGGACGAGCAGCATCCGCTGACCGTTGCGGACATCATCGAAAAACTGAAGGCGTGCAGCATTCAGGCGGAGCGCAAGAGCGTGGCGGACGATTTGCTGACGCTCTCCGATTACGGCATGGACATCGAATCCGTCGCGGTCGGCAAGCGCAAGGGGTACTATCTGGCGTCGCGCACGTTCGAGCCGGCGGAGCTGAAGATGCTGGTCGACAGCGTGCAGGCGGCAAAGTTCCTGTCCCCGAAGAAGACGGCGCGGCTGATCAAAAAGCTTGCGACGCTTTCGAGCCGGAACGAGGCGGCGCTCTTACGCCGTCAGCTCTATCTGTCCGACCGCGGCAAGACGGACAACGAATCGATCTTCTACAACATCGACGCCATTCACGGCGCAATCGCCGAGGACCGCGAGATCACGTTCGTCTACTGGCAGTACGATCTGAACAAAAAACGCGTCCCGCGTAAGAGCGGCGCGCGCTATCGGGTCAGCCCCTTTGCGCTCGTCTGGGACGACGAGTTCTATTATCTGATCGCGTACGACGCAGAGGACGCGCGGATCAAGCATTACCGCGTCGATAAGATGAACCGCATCACGATCGGCGACGCCGAGCGGCAGGGAAAGGACGCGTTCAAAGCACTCGATATGTCCGCGTATACGAGCCGCAACTTCTCGATGTTCGCGGGGGAGGATGCGGACGTGGTGCTCGACTGCGACGCAGGTCTCATCGGCGTGATCGTGGACCGCTTCGGAACGGACGTGTCCGTGCATCCGGAGGGGGAACGCTTCCGGGCGTTCGTCAGGGTCGCGGTCTCGGAGCAGTTCTTCGGCTGGGTCGCGGCGCTCGGCGGCGCGGTGCGCATCGTGTCTCCGCAGCCAGTCAGAGAGCGGTTCCTTGCGCTGCTGGACCGCGTGAAAAATGCGCAGCAGGAAGATCGCAAAGCATAAGAAAAGACCGCTCGTTTGAGCGGTTTTTCTATCGGTCCGAGAGGGGTCTTATTCCGAAAGATCGAGCTTTTTGCCGAACGCCTTGAAGCCTTCGGGATCCGAAACGCGCAGAAGTTCGATCGCCGCGACGGCGCGAACGGCGCGCTGACCCTGTTCGTCCAGCCGCGAATAGCGTTCCAGAAGCTCGCGCTTCTCGCCGTCCATAAAGACGGGATTCTCGCCCGCGACGGGTTTGATGTCGAGGACCTCGCAGATATGCATGATGGTTTCAAAGGAGGTTCCGCCGATCCCCTTCTGCAAAGCGGTGACGATCGTGGACTGCGGAACGCCGATATACATCGAAAACTGACGTACGCTGCGGAATTGCTTTTTGATCTCTGTTTTGATCAGTTTTGTAAGTTCATCCATGTTACACACCTCCGATGATTTATCATAGCATATCGGATAAAATCCTGTCAATAAATATATATTTTTATTTCAAAAAATTTACAAAGGTCCCGAAATCACTGACAAAAACCGGGGTCCGAAAAGAATTGTACGGACAAATCGGGCACAAATATGCGCATGCGCGTCCTTGACGGATCGCGCCTGTTCCTGTATACTGTTGCGGAAACGCAGGGCGCAAAACCGCGGTCCGGATCCGTGCGAAAACGGTGCCGTTCCGGCTCCCGCGCAGCGCCTTTTCCGACCTGCGGTTGCGGAAAAACAACCTCCGGTTGCTGGCTTTTTTCTTTGAAAACCGTTATAGTATCACCATGAAAACGATCCTGCATTATCTGAAACCCTATCGAAAACCGCTGATCCTCACCGGCGTGCTGTGCATCCTGTTCACGCTCGGCGGGGCGTTTCTGCCGTACCTGATGAGCCGCATCGTGGACGACGGCATCGCGACGGGCGATCTGAGCGTGATCCTGAAGCTCGGCGCGCTGATGCTGGGGCTTGCGATCCTGTCCATGCTCTGCGCGATCTGGACGAGCGCGATCAACGCGCGGATCTCGGCGGGCTTTTCCTACGATCTCACGCGCAGTATCTTTCGGAAGGCGTCCGGGCTGGACTTTGAAAACTTCTCGAAGATCGGCACGTCCGGACTTCTGACGCGCTCCACGCACGACGTCTCCACGCTGTCCGGCGCGTCGTCGATGATGGTCAACGTCGTGGTCGTCGTGCCGATCCTGATGGTCGGCGGCGTCGCGTTCGCGCTTCTGTCCGACCGCGTGCTTGCGCTGATCCTGCTGCTTTCGACGCCGCTGGCGTTTCTGATCCTGTTCCCGATCGTGCGGCACCTCGACAAGCTCTGGAAGCTTTCTGACGAATACATCGACGAGCAGAACCGGCTGATGCGCGAGCGGCTTTCCGGCATCCGCGTCATCCGCGCGTTCGACAAGGAGGCGCACGAGCACGGACGCATCGCGCACGCGACCGAGGAGATGGCAAAGTACATCATCCGCGCCAACGTCCGCGCGGGCTATGTGAATCCGCTCTGCATGCTGGTGCTGAACTTCGCGACTGTCGTGATGCTGTGGGTCGGCGCAAACCGCCTGCAGGATCCCGTTTTGCTCGAAATAGGTCTGACGGCGGGCGGCGTCATCGCCACCGTGCAGTACGTGGCGCTGATCCTGAACGGCGTGATGATGCTCTCGTGGACGTTCGTGTTCCTGCCGCATCTCAAGGTCTGCATCAACCGTGTGACCGAGGTGCTGCATCTGCCGGACGAGCCGGAGCTCGAAGGCGGCGGAGAGGTCGTCGGCGGAGATCTTGTGCTGAAAAACGTCGGCTTCTCCTATCCGGGCAGCGAGCTGAAGACGCTTTCGGGGATCGACCTCACCGTGCACGCGGGCGAGACCGTCGCGATCATCGGCGGCACGGGCAGCGGCAAATCGACGATTCTGAAGCTCCTGCTGGATTTCTATCCGCCCACGGAGGGCGAGATCTCGCTCGGCGGGAAGCCGTATGCCGGGATCGGACGCGCGACCGTGCGCGACAGCATTTCCGCCGCGCTGCAGAAGGGCATGGTGTTTGAAGGAACGCTGCTCGACAATGTGCGCATGGGAAATCCGGACGCGAGCGAAGAAGCGGTCCGGAACGTGCTTGACATCGCGCAGATGACCGACTTTGTCGAATCCCACAAGGAGGGGCTCGATTTCCGCCTTGCGCAGGCGGGGGCGAACATCTCCGGCGGGCAGAAGCAGCGCATCAGCATTGCGCGGACGATCCTGAAGCCCGCGTCGGTCTACGTCTTCGACGACAGCTTTTCCGCGCTCGATTACCTCACCGAGAGCAAGCTCCGCAAAGCACTGAACCGCTATCTTGCGGGGAAATCGCAGATCATCATCACGCAGCGCGCGGCGACCGCCATGCGGTGCGACAAAATCTACGTCCTCGAGCAGGGCGGCGTCGTGGACAGCGGCACGCATGAATCGCTGATGCAGTCGTGCACCGTTTACCGCGAGATTGTCCGCTCGCAGCTGGGAGGTGACGCGGCATGAAGAACGGCAAAAATACCAACGCCGGAAAGACCGTCGTGCGCATCCTGAAGGACACGAAGCCGATCGCGGGATGGCTTTTGCTCGGCGCGCTGATCAGCCTCGTTTCCGTCGCGCTGTCCCTTGCGACGCCCGCGTTTGTGCGGAACCTTTCCGACCTGCTCTATAACTACTGGGAGCCGGTGCATCTCGGCGAGCCCGCGGTGTTTGACAATGCGGCGTTTGCGGTCGGGTGCGTGCTCCTTGCCGCGGCGTACGCGGGCAGCTCCCTTGCAGCGATCGGCGAAATGCTCATCATGAACAACGTCGTTTCGAAGCATTTCACCTGCGCGATCCGCATCCGCATGAGCGACAAGATCCGTCGCCTTCCGGTGCGGTACGTCGATCAGACGCCGAACGGCGAGATCATTTCGCACATGACCGACGACGTGTCCGTCATGGGAACGACGGTGCACAGCTTTCTCGAAACGCTGATCTCCGGCGTGCTGAAGCTGCTCGGCATCATCGTGCTGATCTTCATCCTGAACCCGATCCTTGCCTGCGCGGTCATCGTGTTCGTGCCGCTTTCGCTTGTGCTTTCGGCAAAGATCGCGGGCAAGAGCGAGAAATACTTTGCGACCGTGCGCAAAAAGAACGGCGAGCTGTATGCGCTCACCGAGGAAACGTTCACGGGCTTCGACACGGTCAAGGCGTTCCACCTCGAGGGGCGGCAGCGCGACCGGCAGAGCGAGCTTTGCGGCGACATGCGCGAGGCGGCGCAGAAGGGCACGTTCCTTGCGTCGATCGTGCAGCCGATCGTGGCGCTTTCGAACAACATCGCCTATATCGTGATCTGCATCCTCGGCGGCGTATTCGTCGCAAACAACCTGTTCGGCATGAGCGTCGGCACGATCATGGCGTTCGTGATCTACGCGCGCATGTTCGCGGGACCGCTCGAAAGCATTGCGCAGGGCTTTTCGATGCTGCAGCAGACGATCGCCTCCGCCGAGCGCGTCTATAAGATGCTCGACGAGGAGGAGATGACCGAGGCGACTGAGGAGACCGCGCCGAAGGGTGAGGGCAACGTGCAGTTCGAGAACGTCGATTTCTCCTACGATCCCAAGCAGCCGCTCATTCAGGGGCTCACCATCGACGTCCGCGCCGGGGAAAAGGTCGCGATCGTCGGACCGACCGGCGGCGGCAAGACCACGATCGTGAACCTCCTGATGCGCTTCTACGACGTCGACGGCGGCAGGATCCTCGTGGACGGCAAGGACATCATGAAGATGCCGCGAAACGCGCTCCGCAGCGTGTTCTCGATGGTTCTGCAGGACACGTGGCTTTTTTCCGGCACGATCTACGACAACATTGCCTACGGCAGACCGGACGCCACGGAGGAGGAGGTGCACGAGGCAGCGAAGCGCGCGCACATCGACCGGTTCATCCGCTCGCTGCCGCAGGGCTACGACACGGTGATCAACGAGGAGACGACGAACATCTCCGGCGGACAGAAGCAGCTTCTGACGATCGCCCGCGCCTACCTTGCAAACCGCCCGATCCTGATCCTCGACGAAGCGACGTCGAACGTCGATACGCGCACGGAGATCCTGATCCAGAAGACGATGGACGATCTGATGAAGGACCGCACGAGCTTCGTCATCGCGCACCGGCTTTCGACGATCGTCGACGCCGACACGATCCTGGTCGTGAATCACGGCACGATCGTAGAGCAGGGCACGCACAGGGAGCTGCTTGCAAAGAACGGCTTCTATGCGGAGATCTACAACTCGCAATATGAGCTTCTGAACTGAATAAAAAAGAGAACGCCTCCGGGTTTTTCCGGGGGCGTTTCTGCGTTTATTGGCTTTTGCTTGCCGTGACAGGCACGGAAAGGTTGTAGATGAATTCGTGAAAGTCCGTGTCGGGGGAGAGCCATTCCTCCGCGCGCGAGAACGGCACGAGCACCGGCATGCGCGGGTGGATCTCGCGGATCGACTTTTCGGCGTCCTGCGTCAGGATCGAAAAGCAGGGGAGACGCCGGCTGTCCGAGGTGCGGACATAGAGCCCGGCAAGGTACAGCGGATCGCCGGTTTCGGCGGCGAACGCGAAGCGCGTTTTCCTGTCCGCGTCGGTCTTCTTCCATTCAAAGTAGCGCGACGCGGGGATCAGACAGCGGCGCTCGTCGATGCTCGAAACGAACAGATCCTTTTCCGGCGCGGTCTCCATGCGCGTGTTGAACACGAGCATGCCGCGCCTCGGGTGGTTGAAGCCCCACTGCATCGGGAACGCGCCGATCCTGCGGTGCAGAGCGGACGGAGCGATCACCGGCGCGACGTCGGTGGGACGGATCTCGCCGAACGGCTTCATGCCCGCGCCGAGCCTGTCGGACACGCGCAGGGCGTCTTTGATCAGCGCTTCGAGATACTCGTCTCTGACCTCCTGATAGATCTCATATCTGCCGCACAT
>CADAPG010000024.1 GCA_902789675.1 uncultured Eubacteriales bacterium | reverse complement strand
CCGGAGGAACCATGCTGGTACTGGACGAATACAAAATGCAGCTCGGCGCGCTGAACGAAACGCTCGCGCTGGCACATAAACAGATGAACGCCGACGCGCTTTCGGAGGAATTGAAAACCCTCGAAGCGCAGATGGCGGAGACCGATTTCTGGAACGACGTCGAAAACGCGAACAAGGTTTCGACGCGCGTCAAGACGATCAAGAACAAGCTCGAGCGGCTCAGTAAGCTCGACGGGCAGAGCGAAGACATCGAAACGCTCATTGAGATGGCGGAGGAAGAGGACGACGCGAGCCTCGTTGAGGAGCTCAAAACGGAGCTCAAAGCCTTCGACGGGAAGATGACTGCCCTGCGGCTCGAAATGCTCTTAAAAGGCCCGTACGACAGCTCAAACGCCATCCTGTCGCTGCACGCGGGCGCGGGCGGCACGGAGGCGCAGGACTGGACCGAAATGCTCTACCGCATGTACACGCGCTACTGCGAAAAGCGCGGCTGGACCGTCAAGGAACTCGACCTTCTGGACGGCGACGAAGCGGGCATCAAGTCCGTCACATTCGAGGTCGAGGGCGAAAACGCCTACGGGTATCTCAAGGCGGAAAAGGGCGTGCACCGTCTCGTGCGCATCTCGCCGTTCGACGCGCGGCGGCATACCTCGTTCTCGTCGCTCGACGTCACGCCGATCTTTGAGGACGACGACACGAGCATCAAGATCGAGCCGGACGAGATCCGCGTGGACACCTACCGCTCCGGCGGCGCGGGCGGACAGAACGTCAACAAGGTTAGCTCCGCGATCCGCATCACGCACCTTGCGACCGGCATTGTCGTGCAGTGCCAGAACGAGCGCAGCCAGCTTCAGAACAAGGAAATGGCGATGCGCATTCTGAAAGGCAAACTGCTCGAACTGCAGGAGCGCGAGCGCGAACAGCAGATGCAGGAGATCAAGGGCGAGATGAAGAAGATCGAATGGGGCAGCCAGATCCGCTCTTACGTCTGTCTTCCAGCCGTACACGCTGGTCAAGGACCACCGCACCGGCGCCGAAAACGGCAACATCCAGGCGGTCATGGACGGCGACCTCGACCTGTTCATCTCGGCATATCTGACGATGTCGTAAGCATCGGGCGTTCCCGAAGGAACGCCTTTTTATGACCGTGAGGGCAATTCGCGTCGTGTAGGGAACGCCGACCCCGGCGTCCCGTCTGCAATTCGCGGCGCAGTCCATTCACGCACGCAGGGCAATTCTTTCGGTATCGAAAGGGAAGCATATGATCCGACCGGTGATTTTTGTCAGCTTTGAGCAGGGGAAGATCGAGGAGAGACCGAATGATTTTCGCGGATGCTTCTCGATTTTGAAACACTATCCGCTGCTTTACGCGGCGTATCGCGAGAAACATAAGATTATTCGTTCGTTCTACGGACATCCGCATACGGAGCGCCCGGAAAAGGTTTATAACGGAACGCAGAGAGAGGGACCGGACGTCTTTCACGGCGATTTCAGGGAAGCGAACTCTTTTCGGGAAAAACGGCTGCTTAAGCGGATCATGCACGAAAGCAGACGGCATGCGGCGCTTCGGACCGAAGCGGAAGCAAGGGCAGCTTTTGACATGCTGCAGCATCCGGAGCAATATGAAATCATTCATACCAGAGTCGCGGGATCGGACGATGCATTTCCGCAGGATTGGACGTTTCTCGGATACGATGTCAGCTATGAGGTCGGTTTCGACGGCGCGTATTCGATCCTTTGCGATTGTCTGTTTCTTCCGCAATGGCACGGCTGCGACGCCGAGGGGACGCTGTTTTCGGAGGATTTCCGAAAGCTGAATGAGAACGGGCTGTTCTCAAATTGGGACGACGCGTATGCCTATCTTGTGAAGTATCGGAACGAGGCATGGTCGGAAATCGGCTGGTTTTTTATCTGTGAGGTACGGCGCAAAGAGTCTGCCGGTTCCGGCGGGAAAGAATGAATTGCGGCAGGACCGCAGGGAGGGGAAATGCACAAACCGGTGATCGGCGTGACGCCGCTTTACGATCGGGCGCGGGATTCCTATTGGATGCTGCCCGGGTATTTTCAGGCTTTGGAGCAGGCGGGCGCGGTGCCTGTGATGCTGCCTTTGTCGGACGACGAAGCGGCGCTTTCCCGTCTGATCGAAACGCTCGACGGCTTTCTGATGGCGGGCGGACCGGACGTCGATCCCCTGTATTACGGCGCGGAGGAGATCCCTTCGGTCAACGAGATCTGTCCCGAGCGCGACGCGGCGGAGATGACGCTGTTGAGGCTTCTGTGGGACGCGGATAAGCCCGTGTTCGGCATCTGCCGCGGGCTGCAGATGATGAACGTGCTGCGCGGCGGAACGCTTTATCAGGACCTTCCGACGGAGCGTCCCTCGGACGTGGAGCACCGCATGAAGGCGCCGTACGACCGCGCGGTGCATACGGTACGGATCTTTAAAGATTCGCCGCTTTATCGCCTGTTCAGCGCGGATACGGTCGGCGTCAACAGCAGTCACCACCAGGCGATCCAAACGCTTGCGCCGGACTTTGTTCCGATGGCGATCGCGCCGGACGGGCTCACGGAAGCGATCTGTGCGCAGAAGAAGCGTTTCTGGTGGGCGGTGCAGTGGCATCCGGAGCGGCTTTGGAGCAAGGATGAAAACAACCGAAAGCTCTTTCAGGCGTTCGTGAACGCGGCGCGATAGATCGGAGGCTTTATGCGAAACTTCGGCATGTCGATGCTTTGGTTCTGGCTTGCGTACATCATCGTGACGCTGATCGGGATCGGGCACACGATCTTCAATATCACCGTGCTGCACATGAAGTCCATGAAGGACAGTCCCGGCATGGGCGAGGGCTACGAAAAGACCAAGCCGTGGCATCCGCTGTACAACATCGTGATCTTTTCGCTGTTCGGCTGGCTCTATATGCGCGGACTCGAGAACCCGACGATGACCGACGCATTGCTTACCGGCGCGATCTGGGCAGGCATCTGCATCGTGTTCGACCTAATAGGCTGGGTTCTCGTCAAGCATCCGTGGAGCCTCAGCTTTCGGGAATTCTACGTCGATTATCAGCCGTGGATCTCGCTGATCTACCTTGCGATCTTCCTCGGTCCGCTCGCGGGCTTCTGGCTGTGCCGATGAGGAAAAGGAGCGTTTATGATCCGACCGGTGTATTTTGAGAGCTATGAGCAGGGGGAGATCGAGGAGGTCCCGTTCGACTTCCCCGCGCGCTTTGCGATCGTGAAGCGTTACCCGCTGCTCTTTCGCGCATATCGGGCGGAACGGCAGAAGATCCGTCCGTTTTACGGACATCCGTATACGGATCGGATCGTAAAACCGTATTGCGGCACGGATCGGGAAGGTTTTGATTTCTATTCCGGGAACAACCTGCGGGAGCCGCGGAACGCTTCGGAGGAAACGCTGCTGTCCCGCATGAGAAACGAGGGGATCGCGGATCCCGCGCTCAAAACCGAAGCGGACGCAGAGACGGCGTTCGGCATGCTGCGGCGACCGGAGGACTTTGAGATCCTGCACGTCAGGCTTGCCGGAACGGACGACGCATATCCCGCGGGCTGGGAGTTTCTCGGCTACGACGTCGGCTATACGGTGCTTTGCACCGGCGCGTTTTCGATCGTCGGCGACTGTCTCTTTCTGCCGACGTGGCACGGCTGCGACGACGAAGGCACGCTGTTTTCGGAGGATTACGGAAGGCTGAACGAAAACGGGCTGTTTTCGGATTGGGACGACGCGTACGCGTATCTTGTAAAGTACCGGAACGAGGATTGGTCGGAGATGGGGCAGTTCTCGATCTGTGAGGTCCGGCGCAAAAGAGCGGACCGAAATGAATAAGGGGATTCCCCGGATAAGAGGTTTTTCTGCGCAGACCGATCGAGAAGGGACGGTCGGACCGCAACGGAACGGGCAGTAGCAGACTGCCGTGAGGTGGTGCATGAAGAAGAGATTGATCGTTTGGATCCTGCTGCTGACGCTGCTTGCGTCGGCTGTTCCGTCTGCGTTTGCGGAGACGGAGGAGAGCGCCGGAACGTTTCTGGATTACCGGGTCTCCTGCTCGGAGGCGAACCGGGAGGCGTCTTTTCCGCATCTTTGCGACGACGATTCGCGCACGCGGTTCACACTCGGACCGAAGGGCGAGCTTTGCGTGGAATGGGACGGCGAGGCGTCCGGCGTTCTGATCTCCTGGTACGATGTGAAGTATCTGGTGAACGTGTCGTTTTACAGTGCGTCGGGCAATCCGGTGTCGCAAAGCGAGTTCACCAATTCCGAATATCGCATGTTCCTTCCGGCGGAAGGCGCAAATCGAATGATAATCAACGTTGTAAGCCGGGCTTCGGTCAGTATCTGCGAGCTGCGTGTGTGCGCGCCGGGATACGAGCCGAAGTGTCTTCTGAAGGAGGAGCCGGTCGATCTGATGCTGATCCTGTCCGGCGTGTCGGACGAGCTGGAGCTGATGGGCGGTCTTTTGCCGCTCTATACCAGGGAACACGGTATCAGAACGGCGATCCTGTATATCGGCAAGGATTTCGGATATCAGGTGCAGGAGGCGTTCCGCGCCTTCGATGAAATGGGGATCGACGTGATCCCGGTCTTTCTGCAAAGAGACGAGAAGGACGCGACCGAGCTCAAAAACATGTCATTCTTCTGGAAGGAAGCCACGCTTGCCCCGCGGCTGATCGAGCTGCTGCAGGCGTATCAGCCGAAGGTCGTCGTGACGTGCGATCCGGACGACAGCGTTTCGCGGATCCGCGTTCCCTATACGGGACAGCTGATTGAGCGCACGATCGTACGGAATGCGGACTATCGGCATCTTCCCGTTCAAAAGCTGTATCAGCTGTCGGAAAGCGGAACGACGGTGCTGGATTATTCGCAGCGGCTGGTCTCCTATGACAGCGCGACCGCCAAAGAGGTCGCCGAAAACGCGCACGATTGCTACCGGACAAGAGGATCGTATCGGCTGCAGATCCCGGAAACCGGACGGTTTCATCTGGCGTTCAGCCGGGTCGGCGAGGATTCGGACGGGAACGATCTGTTCGAACATATCGGTACCGACGAGCTGATTCAGTATTCGGCGCCGGAACCGACGCCGGTTCCCACCCCGGAACCGACCGCTGTGCCGACGCCCGAACCGACGCCGACGGAAGCGCCCGCCGCCGATCCCGTCTCCGAAGGAACGGCCGCAGAGCCGGTGAAGCCGGAACCGGAGATCGCGGAAACGCAGCCGGAGAAGGTCGGGGAGGAGCAGGAAGCGAAGCGTGGAAAAGCCGCGGAGATCGTTCTGTTTGCGGCTGCAGGCGTCTGCGTTCTGTTCGCGATCCTTCTGCGCAAGCGGAAACCGAAGGCGGCTTTGCTGCTTTCGATCGCCGCGGGAGCGCTGATCGTGACGGCGATCGTTCTGACTGTGATCTCTTCGCGCGGAAAGCCCGCGGAAAACCGGGACGCGCAGGCAGCCGCGACGCCGCAGGCGACGGTTTCGGCAACGGATATGCCGACCGAAAAGCCCGCGACGCCGGAGTCGACGGAGGAGCCGACGCCCGAACCGACAGAGGAACCGACGCCCGTGCCGACGCCGACACCGGAGAGGTTCGCGGAGTTTTTCCGGCAGGAGGGCGAGCCGGAGGAGGTCGTTGTCATCGATTACGAGAACGGGCATTGGGAATATCGCTCGGACGTGCTTGCCATCATCATCGATAAAGAGGTCACGCGCGAGCGTGATAACCATCCGTACTGCAAGTACATTGCGCATGTATACATGCGCCGGGTCAACAGCTTCCGTTCGATCGTCACCGTGCCGCATCAGATGCAGGCGATGCCGGTCGCGCCGCCCTGGCGTCTTGCGCGGGAAAACCGCGCGGTCCTTGCGGTCACCGGCGACAATCTGAACGACGCCGACGTCTCGTTCAAGGGGATCCTGCTGCGCAACGGACTTCTGTACAATGACGGCAGGGGGGAGGATTCCATGGTGATCGACGACGATCTGACCATGCGGATCATTCACAAGAACGAAATGTCCGGCAGGGATCTGATGGACAGCGGTGTGCTGAACTGCTTCAGCTTCGGTCCCGTTCTGGTGGAAAACGGAAAGGTGAATCCGGACGCGAACAAACACTTCGTGGCGGCGGAAAACCCGCGCTGCGGCGTCGGCATGGTCGAGCCCGGACACTTCCTTGTGATCGTATCGGACGGCAGAGACTATAATCGCGCATACGGCTACAAGATGGCGGAATTTGCGCAGATCTTTGCGGATCACGGCGCGCAGGTCGCATACAATTTGGACGGAGGATCCTCCTCCGGCATGGTGTTCATGGGCGAGCACATCAACTGGCATTCGGACGATCCGCAGCGGACGTGGGCGGACGGATTGGCATGGGGCTATTCCCGCCTGATCCCCGGTCCGCACGATCCGATCGTGAGACCGGGCAGACGCAGCACGTACTGAACCGGAAGAGAATGAAAAAGGGGGAGGACGTCCTCTCCTGCGAAAACGGACCCGGCACCGATCGGCGCCGGGTCCGTATGTTTTTACGGAACGTATTTATTTGATCGTTTCGATGCGGAGCACGTTCGTGTTGCCGCTCTCGCCGGTCGTGTCGCCGCCGGTCATGACGACGGTCGAGCCGGGCGCGAGATCAAGCGTCTTTTTCGCGCAGCGCGCGGCGTAGAAGTACAGCACCTCCATGCTCGGGAACTGTTCGGTCAGCACCGGCACGACGCCCCAGGACAGCGCGAGCTTGTACCACGCGTTCCGGTTCGTCGCAAGGCCGAGGATCGTGATCGGCGCGCGGAAGCGGGAAACCATGCGCACCGTGAGGCCGCTCAGCGAGGTCACGACGATCGCGCTGGCGTTCAGGTCGATCGCCATCGTGCAGGCGGCGTGCGAGATCGCGTCGACGCGGTTGTGGATCGTGAAGCTTTGGGACTCGAACTGCTGCTTGTAGTCGATGTGCCGTTCGGTCTCTTCGGCAATCTCGCTCATCGTGCGGACGGCTTCGACCGGGTATTTGCCCGCTGCGGATTCGCCCGAGAGCATGATCGCGCTCGTGCCGTCATAGACCGCGTTTGCAACGTCGCTGATCTCGGCGCGGGTCGGGCGCGGGTTCGAAATCATGCTTTCCAGCATCTCCGTCGCGGTGATGACGCGCTTGCCCAAAAGTCTGCACTTGGTGATCAGGTGCTTCTGGATCGCGGGAAGCTCGGTGAACGGGACCTCCACGCCGAGGTCGCCTCTTGCGACCATAACACCTTCGCAGCAGGAGCAGATCTCGTCGATGTTGTCGACGCCGTGGCGGTTTTCGATCTTCGCAATGACGTCGATGTTTTCGCCGCCGTGCTCTTTCAGAAAGCCTTTGAGGTCGAGCATATCCTGCTTGCAGGAGACGAACGACGCCGCGACGAATTCCACGCCGTTTTTGATGCCGAACAACAGGTCCGCCTTGTCCTGTTCGCTGAGGTACTTCTGGCGCATGATCTTGCCCGGAAAGCTCATGCTCTTGCGGTCACTGAGAACGCCGCCGGTGACGACGCGGCAGTTGATTTCGGTGCCCTCGATCGATTCGACCTCGAAGATGACGAGCCCGTTGTTGACGAGGATCCGGTCGCCGACGGAGAGATCGTCCGCCAGTCCCGCATAGCTCACCGAAACGATGTTTTCGTTGCCGACGACGTCGCGCGTGGTGAAGGTGAACGAATCGCCGTCGTTCAGCTGGATCTTTCCGTTCTCGAACGTTCTGATCCGGTATTCCGGTCCCTTGGTGTCGAGCATGATCGGGATCGGCAGGTTCAGTTCTTCACGCACCGCCTTGATCATGTCGATCTTCTTTTGATGCTCCTCATGCGTTCCGTGCGAAAAATTGAGCCGCGCAACGTTCAGCCCCGCAAGGCACATGGCGCGGAAGACCTCCGGCTTGTCGCTCGACGGACCGATGGTGCAGATGATTTTCGTCTTTCTCATGACCGTGATCCTTTCGTATTGTTATCATTATATATTATTTTACACCGTTTTTCGCAAGAAAGCAACCGAAACGTCGGCAAATTTGTCACAGAACATCCGCGATCAATACTGTTCACAGAACCGCCGGATCCGGTCTGCGGCTTTTCGGAGGACGTCCGCGTCCTTCGTATAGGCGAGACGCACATAACCCGGGGCAAGGAACGCGCTGCCGGGGGTGAGGGCAACGCCCTGCTCCTTGAGAAGGCGTTCGCAGAATTGCACGTCGTCCGGCTCGAGCGCGGAGACGTCGAGCCAAAGGTAGAACGCGCCCGCGCAGCCTGCGATCCGGACGCCGGGGATCCCGGAGAGCGCGGACCGCACCTGATCGCGGCGGCTGCGGAACACGTCGCGCAGCGTCGCCGCATAGGCGCCGTTCAGGGACAGCGCGGCGATCGCGGCGCGCTCCGAAAGCGAGCAGGGACAGCCGACCGCGTGGCTTAAGTACCCCGCCATCGCCTTTGCGGCGGGCTCCGGCGCGACCGCATAGCCGAGGCGCAGACCCGCCATCGCATAGGCCTTGGACGCGCTGTCGATCAGGATCAGCCGCTCCCGCGCCCTCGGAAAATCGTACAGACTGGTGAATTCTCCTTCATAGACGAACGCGCCGTAGACCTCGTCCGCGAGGATCCACAGGTCGTGCGCGGCGCAGAGACCGACGATCGCTTCAAGCGCGTCCTTCGGATAGACTGCGCCGGTCGGGTTCGTCGGATGGTTCAGAAGAAGCGCTTTTGTCTTTGCGGTGATGCGGCGTTCGAGATCCGTCGCTTGAACGACAAAGCCGTTTTCCGCTGCGCACGGCACGGGAACGGGAACGGCGCCCGCAAGCCGGATCATCTCGGGATAGCTCGTATAGCACGGCACGGGCAGCAGCACCTCGTTGCCGGGACCGCAGACGCATTGGATCGCCGCGTTCAGAAGCGGCTTTGCGCCGGCGGAGATCAGGATCGCGCCCTCCGTCCAGCCCTTTCTTCGACGCACAGCGTCCTTGAGATCGGCGGACCCTGCCGCCGGGACATAGCCGGTGCGATCCGCACGGAGCGCGGCGAGGATCGCTTCCTTGCCCTCTGCGGGCATCGGAAGATCCACCTGTCCGGCGGTGAGGTTGACGATATCGTTTCCCTCGGCGGAAAGCTGTTTTGCCGCCTGATCCAGAGACATCGTAACGGACGGCGGGACAATGCGGGCAAGCGATTTCATGTTCGGTTCTCCCATCGGTCGATCAGCAGCACGGCGGTGACGTCGCCCGACACGTTCAAAGAGGTGTAGGACATATCGAGAAGCCGGTAGATCCCGGCATACATGCCGAGGAACAGACCGGCGTCCGGCAGCCCGAGCAGATTCAGGAACGTCGCGCCGAGGACGATCCCGCCGCCGGGAATGCCCGGCGCAGCCATGTTCAGAAGCTCGGCAAAGAGCAGCATGGTCAGAAACAGTCCGACGGTGACCGGACGCCCCGTCATCTGCATGACGAAGAGCCCGAGCAGCGCGAACGAGACCGCGCCGCCGCACATGTGGATCGTGCAGCCGAGCGGTGCGACGACGCCGGTGATGCGCTCCGGCACGTCAAATTCCTCGCGGCAGGTACGCAGCGTTTCCGGGAGCGTCGCCGCCGAGGAGCAGGTGGAAAGCGCCGTCAGAAGCACGCGCCCCATCTTTTTGAAATAGGTGAACGGATCGATGCGGCAGATCAGCCACAGCGGCAGGATCATGACGAGCAGCAGGATCAGCACGGAACCGCCCCACGCGCAGAGCACATAGGAGAGCGCGCCCTTCAGCGCGTCGAGACCGAGGCTTGCCGTGCAGCGTCCCATCAGCACGAACACGCCGACCGGGGTCAGATACAGCACGTAGGAGAGCATCTTTGAAAACACCGCCTCGAGCTCGGAAAACACCGCCATGAGCTTTTCGGCGCGGACCTTTTCCGCGACGACGCCCATTGCGAAGGCGAACAGGATCGAAGGCAGCATGGCGCCGCCCGAAAGCGAGGCGAAGATGTTTGCGGAAAAGATGGTCTGCACGAATCCCTCCGCGGAGAGATCGGCTGCGGTCCCGTTCCACGGCGTGGTTCCGGGAAGCTGAAATCCGACGCCGGGGGAGAGAATCGAGAACAGGATCGCGCAGAGAGAGAAGGATACGGCAAAGAGCAGAACGAAAAGCAGGATGGATTTCAGCATCGCCCGCGAAGCGCTTCTTGCTCCGCGCGAGGCGGCGTTGAACACGGTGCAAAGCACGATCGGCAGCGCCATCAGCTTCAGAAGGTTGATATAGATCGTGCCGATCCATTCGATATGCGTGAACAGACCCGGAACCAGAAGCCCGAGCGCCGCGCCCGCAAAGAAGCATGCGAGCGTGATCCACGATTGTATGCGAGCCGATTTGGTCATAATCCACCGCCTGCATTTCTGATTCTATCATTATATATTCGGGCGGGATAAAAGTCAATCGACGCGTGAACGTTCGCGCCGTCTATACGGATATGGTCAGAAGGATCGTGTCATCCTCCAGAACGGTTTGCGAATCCAGCTTCATACCGTTTGCACGGATCCCTTTCAGGATCGTTTCGCACGTATACTGCTGTACGTTTCTGCCGTAATCGCGATTCAGGGATTCCAGCGCGTCGAGCAGCGCGGGCAGGTCCCGGACGTTCTGCACCTCCATACGGTACGGCTGCGAGGCTGAGGACCGGAAATAGTGCAGCACGCCTGCGCCGGTCTCCGTGATGAACGCATCGGCGCCGGTCTTGCGAACCGTTAAACCGTGCTCCGTCAGAGTTTGCTTGAAAAGCGCCTCATCCGCAAAACGCGTGGTCAGCACCGGCAGTTTGGACGGCGCGTGCTGCGATCGGTTGAGCAGCAGACCGAGCGACGCGGAAGACGCGGATACGCTCATCGCAATGGCGAGCGGACAAAGAATCAGACTGAACGACATGGGGCTTCCTCCTTATTGATAATCCAGAATGCGGGGGTTCTGCGCGGATGCGCACGCTTCTCCGGCAGCCGTCGGCGCGGAGTCGTCTGCTTTTGCGGCGGCGGGAACCGCATGGGTGACTGCCCAGCACCGCAGCGAGCGAATCTGATCCGCCTGCACGACGGACAGGGGAACGGTTTCGCGGATCGCGTCGGTCAGATCCTTGAGACGCAAGCCGCGTTCTTCAAAAAATGCCTCATACAGGGCGGACAGAACGACCTGTTCGATCTCCGCGCCGGAAAAGCCTTCGGTCATCTGGGCGAGCGTTTGCAGCGCGGCGCTGTCCGGATGGAATTCATGGACGACCGCGTTTGTCTGCATCCTCGTTTTCAGATGCAGGCGGAAGATCTGCTCGCGTTCGTGCCGATCGGGCAGGTCCACGAAGAACACTTCGTCGAACCGCCCCTTACGCAGCAATTCCGGCGGCAGGCCTGTGATATTGTTTGCTGTGGCGATCACAAAAACCGGCGCGGTCTTTTCCTGCATCCATGTCAGGAAGGTGCCGAAGACGCGTGCAGCCGTTCCGGAGTCGCCGGACGAGCCCGTGCCCGAAAATCCCTTTTCGATCTCGTCGACCCACAGCACGGACGGGGCGACCGCCTCCGCCGTACGAATCGCTTTTCGCATGTTTTCCTCGCTGCTGCCGACGATCCCGCCGAAGATCCGTCCGATATCCAGCTTGAGCAGCGGCAGATTCCAAATGCCGCTCATCGCCTTTGCGGTCAGGCTTTTTCCGCATCCCGGCACACCCGTGATCAGCACGCCCTTCGGCGCGGGAAGATGATAGACGCGGGCGCGTTCCTGCCACGATTTGCTTCGCTTGACCAGCCAAAGCTTGAGCCGCTCCAATCCGCCGATGTCTTCCAGGCCGAGATCGCTGTGCACGAATTCCAGGATCCCGCTCTTTTTGATGATTTGGTTTTTCTCATCCCGGATGATGGAGAGCGCGTTGCGATTCAGCCCCTTGCTCTGGATGATCGCCCGGCAGAACGCGTTTTCCGCTTCCTGCACGGTCAATCCGAGGGAGGACTTGATCAGCTCGCTGCGTTCGTCCGCACTGAGACAGATCGCGTCCTGCGAGAGTCCCTCCGTCAGTTCGGACAGCGTTTGTTCAAGCTCATCGGCGTCGGGCAGCGCGAAATCCAGTACCGAAATATCCTTTTCGAGATCGGGCGGGATGACCATGCGCGGACAAAGAAACACGATCGTTTTACGGCACTGCTTGAGGTGCGGCAGAAGATCCCGGAGCTTTCGGATCACCGCATACTCCGGATGCGTTCCGCGATCCGCTCCGAAAAAGACGTGGAAGTCCTTCAAAACAAAGATCGCGGGGTCCTTGAACCGCAGAATATAGTCAAGCGCGGCAAGCGGCGTATTGCTGTTCTGCAGCTTCTCGTTATCCGAAAAACCGTCGGTCTGCGTCCAGGAAAGCACCTTGCGGGGCGTGCGGATCAAAACGGGATCGTCCGCCGACTGCATAATGACGCGCATGACCCGCTCTTCTTCATAGCTCGGAATGTAGAGCATCGGAAATCCGGCGTTGATGAAATCCGCAAAACGAAGGGAAAAGTCCTTTTCAGGCATAGGGGATCGCCTCCTTTTTCGATGAAGTACAGCCAAATTCGCGCATCACAGCCGGGAAATCACCCATACCGTTCAGGCAAAGCACACCGTCCCTGCCGATCCGGCATTCGATCCGGTTCTGATACTCTGCGATCTGCGCGGGCGTGATCCGCTGCGTCAGATACCGGAACTGCTGGTTGTCGGAACCGACGAGCGGGCGGGAAAAGCTGCGCTGTTCCTCCAGATACGGTCCGTCGATCAGAAGGTCGATCGCAAGAAGCAGAGCAAGATGGTCCGGATCGCCTCCGAGGACCAGATCCGCCAGCGTATAACCGGAAAAACAGAGCACGGAAAGATCCATTGCGTGCGCGGCGTCTGCTATTTGCAGAAGCGCACGCGCCTGCAGAAACGGTTCGCCGCCGAGAAACGTGACGCCGCTGATGTCCGAACGGACCGCTTTGATCGCCTCGATCACCTCGGAGACCGGCATTAGCGTTCCGCCGTCATGGGAGCGGAGATGCTGCGCAAAGCAGCCGGGACAGTTCTGGTCGCAGCCCTGCACCCAGATCGCAAATCGGGTCTCGGGTCCTTCTGCGCGCGTTTTCGGGATCATATTGCCGATACGTATCATCATAGGTCGATCCTCCTGCGTGATTCGGGTTCTGCGGTCACCGGCGCGGACAGAGCGGCGTTTTCGAGGATCCGTACGACCCGGTGCGGTTTGACGTCGAGCACGTCGATGAGTTCCGTCTCGGAACGGATCCCGCCGTTTGCTTCACGGTATTGCAGCACGCGTGCGGCGGCTTCCGGCGTCATGCCGGGAATCGACTTCAGATCCTTCGCGCTGCAGGTGTTCAGATCCGTCGACGGACGCGTCTGTTCGGATGCGGGGACCGCCTGCTCCTGCACGGGAACAGCGCCGAGCGACAGGTAGCGCCTGGTCATGCGGATCTCCCGATCAATGCCCGAAAGACAGCCGCCGAGGATATCCGCCCGCCGGATCAGGATCTCGCGCCGGTACAGACAGCCGTACAGGATGCCGAGCCACCACAGCATACGGAGACCGGCGCCCCGCACGACGTCGAAGATCCCGGTGGTATACCGCCATCCGAAAAAGATGATGATCGGGTCGTACAGATCGGTCAGGTCGAGACGGGTCCTGAAATGATACAGAATGACCATTGCCAACGCGAACAACAGAGAAACGGCGAGGTGCAGAAAGCCGATCCTCCCGGCTTTTTTGTACGCCGCGCCGGTTCCGCCGATGATCAGACCCAGCCCGCCGATCAGAGGGAGCAGCGTAAGCGCCTGCCACACACCGTTGCGGATCCGCCATTTCAGCGCGGCATAGGACGGATGCGCCGCAGTATCGGAGATCCAGGCTTCGGAGGAAGCTTCCAAAGCGTCCGGAAACAGCATGCACGACATCAGGAACGAAACGAGCGGCGTGAAGAACACACAGCATTTCACCATCGCAAGCAGCATGGCAAGCATAGAGAGGAGATGCCTGCTCCGGAACGTTTCAAACAACCGGATCTGCAGCTGGCTGAAGGTGAGGACCGACAGGTCTTCGGTGAGGGAGAGGAGCAGGAACCCGGCGGAAACGCACAGCAAAACGCGGCACAGGCGCTGCATGCGGCGATCCTTGACGAGCCGTGCGGCAAACAGCGGCGCAGCAAAGCCCAGCCCCGGGACGAGACACCAGAACATCCAGAGTGAAAGCGCAAAGCGACGGCTGCGCTTCAGACGCCGGGAAGCGCGCTCGGGTCGGTACGGATACACCGTTTCCCGCAGGTATCTGCAGTATCCGGGCACGCAGACGGCGGTATGGATCAGACAACCCGAATACAGCATCGTACGCAGGAGGGGCAAAATAACGCTGCCGTATCCCACCAGCGTCCGCAGTGCGGTTTGCGAGATGCCCGTTATGGTTGTCATACGACCGGTCTCGCCGAACAGAAACAGGAAGGATATGATATCTGACGGAAGATAGCGCAGGTACAAATAGCGCCAGAGGACCAGATCCGTGAAGCGGAACAGAAAGTAAAGCAGGATCAGGATCGCATTTGCGCCGGCATAGATCCTGCCGAAACTTGCATAGCGATCCCGACCGGACCGCCTTGCCATCAGCAGGAATCCGAAAAAGCCGAAGCACGGCAGCAGCGCAGCAGCCGGACAGATCAGATCTGCAAGGGGGATACGCGACGCTTTGTCCGTCCGATTTACGTGTCGCATACCGATTCCTCCTCCTGCAAAACGGTTTCCGGACATTCGACCTCCCGATACTCTTTCGTGAAATCGGAATCCACGGCGACCGCGCCGGTCAGCTGCTCCAGGATCCGGATATAGGGCAGACACGCCGTGCCCTTTAAGCCGTGCGTCTGCGCTTCGATCTGTCCGTTCGGCGCGATTCGCAGGGTGATCTGTTTCATAATGCCAACCTCCTTCTTTATCTCTGGATCATGGCATTATGATACGAAACCGGATCTGCGTTTTTGTTATCACAAAAAAAACAGGACACGAATGTCCTGTTTCAAACGTCGGAAGATTCAGTTCATTTCTGCGATTTCTTTCTCTGCGCGGCTGTAGTACGGACCGAGGTCCTTTGCGATCGCCAAAAGGATGGGGAAGCGATCGGAGACCCCGAGATAGATTCCGATCTCCCAAAGCAGGACCAAGAGCAGGATCGCTGCCGCTGCGATCATTTGGCAGACTGTACTGATTATCCGGTTCGAATATAGTATCAAGGCTTCTTTGACAGAGAAGGAAATGATGATGACGATTGCAGCGTTTGCAAGCAGCATCAAAATCCCTTTTCTTGTGATATCCCGCCGTTTCACGCGTTTGCCTGCTATGATCAATCCGACGCCGGCAAGCAGCGGTATCCATGTCCAGATCTGCCAACGGCTGTTTTCCGCACGCCACTTCCGGTTGTTCAGATTCGGATACGCGGCGAAGGCTTCGGCGCGGAAACGGCATTCCTGCTCGCAGAAACGCGGATATTCATAGAAAGACCGGATCAGATTCCAGGCATACAGAATGATTGACAGGAGATAAAACGCAGCGTAGCAGTTCGTCAAAATGATTTGCAGAACGATCCTGGTCTCGTATGTAAAATTGCTTGCCAGACTGCCTTCCAACATGCAAAATGTCGACAGATGGATGACCGCTGCGGAAACGATCCCGAGCGCGGAAAGCGCGCGCTGCCTGCTTCGTTTGCCGATATAGATACCGGCGAATCCGAAGATGTACGGAATACAGGCGAGAATACGCCATCCGACCGGCTTGCCGCCCGCCGCTTTTTCCGTCTCGCTTAAATCCACGGGAGGGTGCTTTTTGAGGTATGCGGACCGATACCGTATATAGTCCTTCCGGACAACAAAGGTATAGATCACACGGATCAGATAAAGGACGAACCAAAGGATAAGCGCAATCAGCAGTTGAATGAACCAGGAGCTGCCGATGGAATAGTAGGAATCGGCGTCATAGTAGCTGACGTTCGCCGCGGTGTTCAGAACCAGAAAAACCAGCAGCAGATACACGAGTCCAAATCCGATCAGGAAGACCTTACCGATGCGGGCGAACCGCTTTTGTCCGGTGCGGCGGCTCATCTCGAACGGGCAGAGCAGACCCGCGAAAGGGATCAGCGCCGTCAGCGGCAGACGATCGGGTTTTTCGACGGGCTTTGAAACGGGATCCTCGCGTTCCGGGGTCGCGGTCAGCGCTTCCGCCATTTCGCGGATGCTTTGATAGCGATCCTTGCTCTGCACGGCAAGACCGCGCATCAGCGCGGCTTCCGCATCGGCGGGGATCTTCACACCGAGCTCAGACGGCTTTTTGACTTCGTCCAGCAGGATGCGCTGCAGGGAATCGTCCGGCGGGAAGCCGACAAGCATATGGTACATCGTTGCCGAAAGGGCATACACGTCCGTCCACGGTCCCAGCGCGCCTCTGCTCCGATACTGTTCCTCCGGCGAGTATCCGGGTTTCAGACAAATGGAGCGCGAAGCATCCGAAACGGTGTCGATCTCACGGGACGCGCCGAAGTCCATGAGCTTTGCCGTACCGTTCGGCAGGATACGGATGTTGGAGGGGCTGATGTCCCGATGGATCAATCCGTGTTCGTGGAGGATCGAAAGCGATTTCATGATCGGCTGAAGCAGATCAAGCGTTTCCCGGAAGGACAGCGTGCCTCTTTCCGCAAGAAGATCCTTGAGGTCCTGTCCGTCCAGAAACTCCATGACGATATATGCGGTCTTGTTCTCTTCGAAAAAGTTGGTGACGGAAATGATGTTCGGATCCTGCTGAAACTGCGCCAGCGTTCTGGCTTCGTTCAGGAACGCCGCCTTGCCCTTTTCGAACGCGGTCATAGATTCGCCGCCGGGGATGGTAATATCCTTGGATTCGCGCTGATGCCGCGTCACAAACGCACGCGGGAAATACTCCTTCACCGCGACGCGCATCTGCAGCGTTTCATCCCATCCTTCATAGGTGATTCCGAAGCCGCCTTCCCCGAGAACGCGGATCAGGCGGTAGCGGTTTGCAAGCAGGGTATCGGGCGGAAGCTGATGCGGCAGGACCGTGCTTTCGATCTCTTTCATGTTTTGCTCCTTGTATCGTTGACGAGTTTTTCCAGGTCCTCGTGATAGCTGCTGGACAGATTGTACACGCGATAGAGATAGAAATTCTCCTCTTCCAGCGCGCGGTTGGTAACCTCTTCCATCAGAAATTCCGTCGGATCATTCGCTTCCAGATATCCGAGCACAAATGAATCGAAGTCGTCTTCCGGACGAAGCGGCGGGAATCCGCAGGAACGGAGGACGGCGCTCAGCCGTTCTTCGCAGATCGCATTCTCCGCGGACAGATCGGAGTCGTTGCCGAAGAACAGAAGGAACGCGATCAAGGTCGTCCGGTCAAGGTCCAGTTCGCCTTTGATGTATTTTCGGATCGCGTTTTCGCCCGAGCGGTTGCGCTGATACCCGCGATCGGAGCCTTCCAACGCATAGATGCGGTCCATCTCCTCCTCACGCGCTTCGGCTTCCGCTTGCTTCTGCCGCAGGATCTCCGCATCCGACCGGTTTGCAAATGCCTTCGGGTCGCTCTTGCGAAGCGAATCCGCAAGCCGTTTCCGATCCTTTTCGGGGAGAGATTCCAGACTGCCGCAGTATTCGATCAGAACGTCCATCCAATCGGAGGAAACATATTCGAAATAATGATAGTTGAACGCGTCAAAAATACCGCCGCAGGAAATGTCCGTCTGCATCAGGAATTCGCGGATCTCGTTCGGCGTCATTTTCCTGCGCTTCAGCGTTTGCACGCCCTTGAACATGGTCAGCATCGCATACGTATCCTCCGAGGCGGGACCGTATTGCACGGCAGACAGAAAATCTTCGATCTTGGTCAGCAGATCGTAGTACAGATATTTGCAGAAGTAATAACGCGTTTTTTCGCGCACCGGACTGAATGCGCGGAGATTGTCCTCCAGAAACGCCTCAAAGCTGCCGGCGCCGCCGGCAATCTCCAGAAGACGCCGCTGCATTCGCTGTGTGAGCTGCGCGGTTTCCAATGCCGGACCGGTTTCGCGGGAATTGGCTTCGAGGTAGTCCGTAAGGTCCTGCATGCTGATCGTGCGATTGCGGAAGAACCGGTTCTCCAGCGTGCGGGTCTCAAGAAGCGATTCGCATTTCCGCAGAAGCTGACGCCATTCCGGATAGGACAACCCGTTGTGAAAGGCGTAGATCAGAGACGCCTCCGTCGTTGAGCGGGCATAGAGCTGCGCACAGCCTGCAGACAGCAGTTTTTCGTTGAGCGCGTCGAGCGTAAATCGTTTGACGAAGCCAAGCGCAATGATGCGATACCGAATCGGGATACGCTGCACCTTGCGCGGGTCCAGCGTCATGCTTTCCTTCAAAAGCATATCAACGTCGGCGCTTTGCTGCAGCTCGTTTACCAGAATATCAAACGCCGAAGCCTTTGCCATGCGCATCCGTTTCCTTTCCGTTTGATCGGTATCAGTATACCATGCCGTAACCGGATTGTAAATCGGAGAATGTCGAAAACAAGCCGTCGTACGGTCGTGAGAGGACACGGCAGAGACAAGCGGGGGGAGACGACCGCTGTGAAAAGATCGCTTCTTTGTCTGCCATCATAAAAGACCTGCGGGGATCCCTTTCCCGCAGGTCTTTCCTCTGTTTCGGAATGGGGAACCGCCCGTATCGCGCAGCGTTTATTTCTGCGCAGGGGGTTGCCCGTTCTGTCCGTCCGGTCGGAAACGGACATGCGTATGCGTCATTCAACCCGGATCTTCAGCTTGAGGGTTTTGCCGCTTCCGTCCTTGGCCGTGAATGTGATAACGGCCGTGCCCGACGGGCCGTTCGGGATGATCTTAAAGATCAGACCGTCCTCTTCATACTCGAACAGCGTAACGCCGACGATATTCGGATTGCTGCTGCTTGCCGTGAAGTCTTCGTACCAGCCGCCCTTGACCGCGGTGACCCGAATATAGCCGTAGTTGTTGCTGGTCATGTACATGGGTTTTCCGACGGGAGCGTCGTTGATCCCTTCCAGGACCACATGCGTGATCACGTCGACCGGCGGCTGGATGTAGTATTTCGCCGTTCCGTATACGCCGGTGCCGTCCGTCGCCGTCGCCGTAACGGTGACCCAAACGTCGCCGTCGTTCAGCGTCACGGTATGAGACCAGTACGGATAGAAGTCCTTGGTTACGGTCAGTGCGCCGGAAGAAGAGAGCTTGACCCAGCCGTTCTTTTTCGCGTCGCTCGTATAGTCGAAGTATCCCTCGGAGTCATAGCTCTCCACCTTAAAGTCCCAGGTAACCTTCTGATTGGTGGGCTTGCCGTAAGCGCTGCCAAATACAGCCTTGTTGGTGACGGTCTTTCCGACGGCGATCAGGAATACGTTTTCCTGATCCGCATATCCGGGATTCGACGATTGGATAAAGATGCTGGAAACCGGATTTACGACGGTGACCTTGCAGGTCGCCTTTTTGTTGGAACCGTCCCGCGCCGTGCAGGTGATCGTTGCCGTGCCGGCGGAGACTGCGGTGACGAGACCCGAGAGGGGGTTTACCTCTGCAATGCGGTTATTGCTGCTCGACCAGAGGAAATCGCAATTGTTGCTGGTTTTGGCAGTCAGCTTGATCGAATTCTCGCTGCCGCTGTGGTTCTGCGTGTTCGCAGAATACAGGGTAACGGCGGTGATGCTTCCGTTCTTATCCTTCTTGATCTGATCCGTCGGTCCCGTGAAGCCGGAGTAGGAGGGGATGCGGACCCACGCTGCCTTGGACGGAATGATCTTGAGCGTGACGGTGTCCGTTGCGCTCGGCCAATACCCGTCATGAGAACTTGCCTTCAGCTCGATGGTGCCGCTCGTGACGGTGGAAGGAACCTTGACAACGCCTTTGTTCGTGACGGTAACGCCGCTCGGCGCGCTGACGATCTCCCAGACGAGGGCTTTGTCGTTTGCATTGCTCGGGTCCGTGTACGCCTTCATGGTCATGCTCGAACCGGAGGCGATCTTGGTGTTCGGCTGCGCGATCGTGACGATCCGCAAAGGTACAAGGACCGTCACTTTGCAGGTCGCCTTCTTGCCGGAACCGTCCAGCGCCTGGCAGGTGATCACCGCGGTCCCCTTGCTCCGGGCGGAAACGTTGCCGTTCTGATCGACTTCGGCGACCTTGGTGTTGCTGCTGCTCCAGTGGAAAGCTCTGTCGGAGACGGCGATCGGATTGCCCTTGGAATCCTTCAGCGTCGTGATCGAGAGGGATCTGTATCCGTCGTCGTACATCTTCAGGGTCTTATCGCTGAGCACGATCGTTCCGACGGGGAGGATCTGCTTCACATAGACCTTGAGGGACTTGGATTTTGCGGGGTTCGCAACGGAAGTCGCCTTTACGGTCACATATCCGACGTCGGTCGACTTGGTGGTCAGCTTTCCGGTTTTTTCATTGATCGAGGTGTTTTCGCAGCCGGAGCGGCCGGTGATGCTCCAGGTGACGGTCTGATCCACGTTCGTTTCGGAACCGCTTTTGACAGTCGCTTCCATGGTGACGGATTTTCCGGAAACGACGGCCTTCGGGTTTTGGATCGCAACGGTGATGTTGCCGAGCACGGTGCTGTCGTTTTCGGGGATGATCGTGATCTTCCAGGTCGAGATCTTTGAAACGGCAAAGTCGGTGATGAACATGGCCTTGAGCGTGACAACGTCGCCGACGTCAAATTCGCCCAGATCAAACTCTGCCCAGCCTCTGTCAAAATTGCCGTTCACAAATTCGCCGTTGGCGACCTTCGGGTTCGTTCCGTCCAACGTATAGACCGTGGTGTACTCTTTATAGTAATACGCACCGGGAGCAGCCACCTCGAGCTCCGCGCTCCGGGGCAGCTCGTATGCTTTGCGATCGTCGCTCCAGAACTTCGTTCCGTCCTGCAGCTTCACGAGAAACTCCGGCGAAACGTTGAGCTTTCCGTCGTACTTTTCGAGCATCTTGCCGATGTTGACGACGCCCTTGCCGCAGCCCGCGGATTTGCACGAGACCGCGCCTGCCTTCAGACGCTGTTCCGTTTCTTCATACTTGCCTAGGAAGGTGTTCATGTCCAGATATGCGACGCCGGCGACCACGGCGGCAGCCAGGGCTGTTCCGTCTGCGCACGCATATTTGTTGTTTCGCGCGGTGGTCCAGATGCGGGAACCGGGCGCTGCAAGATCGCACCAATCGCCGTAGTTGGAGTAGATCGCGCGTTCGCCGCCCTGATTGACGGCGGCGACGGCAACGACGCCGTCCATTGCCGCGGGATACTGCTTGAGGTTGGAACCGTCGTCGCCCAT
>CADAPG010000023.1 GCA_902789675.1 uncultured Eubacteriales bacterium | reverse complement strand
GCACATTGAGATCGGACAGGACCACGTTCACCGGACCGCGGATCATCACATAGGTAAAGGCGTAGTCGTCTTCAAACGTGCCGGCGCGGATCAGGTCGACGTTCGCAAGGTATGCGTCCTCGCAGTGCTCGTTGAACAGGCGGAAGGCAAAGCCGCCGGTGTTCTGATTCGCTTCGTCGAATTCCGTGCGCGTCAGCACGTTGCCGAACACGCGGAAGACGTAATCCACGAGCGTGTCCACTCTCGTGCGTCCCTCCGCCCCGTTGTCCTTCACGGTCAGCATCAGGCTGCGGACGGTCGAAAGCAGGTTGGACGCGTTTTTCTTCTGCATGATGCCGACGACCGCGGGCTGCAGCGTGGCGTTGTACCGCTCGCGGTTTTGGGCGACGTCGAGAATCATGGACAGCAGCAGACGCATCCGGAGGTTCAGCGCGGGACTGTAGTTCGCTTCCACGCCGAACGTCTGCCGCGCAATGCGCGCGCGGGAGTCCGTGAAGGTCTCGCCCACGGAGGAAAACTCCGTGACCGGGATGAACCGGTCGATCCCGAATCTGCCGAAGTTCCAGTCGGAAGGCTCTCCGGCGGATTCAGAACCGCCGCGGGCGTTGCGAAGGTATAGGCGTAGACGTTCTCCTTCGGGAACATGCCGTCGCGCACCAGAAGCCCCGCGGTCACGTTGGACACCGCCGCCGCGCGGGAAAAGCCGGAGATCCAGATCTTGACGTTACCCTGAATGCCGTTGGTCAGGATATAGCCCGCAAGGCGGTCGATGACGAGCTTCGACGCGGAGAGAAAGCCCTTGTGGATCTCGCCGCTGCCCGGGGTCATGTTGGATTGCCATTCGTTTCCGTAGCCGCCGCCGCACACGCCGATCGCGATCAGCGTGAAGGGTTCTTCGCCCTCCGGCTCCATGACCCGCGAACCCATCGCCATGGAGATCGTGTACATGCTCGTCTCCTTGGAATAGTCGTCCTTGCGGATGTTCGAGAAGCCCGCGTCCTCGAGAAACTTTTCCAGATGCAGCGAGGGATCGAAATACGTCGTCGCTTCTGCGGAGGGATTCAGCGCGCGGTTCGCCGAAAGCGCCATCGCAAGCGACATCACGGCAAGATTGCCGTCGTACTGCGTGGCGGGCTGCAGGAAGGGATACTCCGTAAACCAGACGCTGTACTCAAACGCTTCCCGGTTCGAACGCAGATTGATCCCCGCGCGGACCTTGCGGACCGGACAGCCGTTGACGGAGATCGGTTCGCCGTTTTCGTCGCGCTCGACGACCGCGCCTTCGCCGAACTGTTCGGCGTCGAGCGAAGACGTGTCCTCCTCCGGCGTGCCGCTTTCCGCGAGCGACGCCGGCAGCAGGGATGCCGCCAGAAGAAGGATCAGGAACAAGGCGAAGATTCGTTTGCGCATAGAGTGCCCCTTTCTGTTCGGTTGCGTTCATCGACGACTTCGCCGCGGATCTTCACGCGGCCGCCGTCGGGACAGGATGCTTCAAAAAAACGGACGCGGTCTTCGCCGTGATCGAGGGATGCGCCGTTCAGCAGCGCGAAGACCTGCGGATAGATCACGCCCCAAAGCTCATGGCAGAGAGGCGGACAGGTGTTTTCGACCCAAAAGACGTCGCCCGCGGCGCAAAGCCCGTCGCGGCAGCGGCTTTCCGTTACGGTGATCCTGACTCTTTTCATGCTTCCCCCTCCGATCCTCCTCCATGATACCAAAGCCGAGGGCGGCTGTCAATTTTTCGGGCAAAATCACGGTTGACAAATCGGGCGCATGTGGTATAATGGCTCTGTCTTTGAGGCGAATTCGGAAGCAGTAGCGTTTATCGGCTTCGGAAAGCGAGCGGCGGATGGTGAAAGCGCCGCACGGAGCACAGCGTGAAGACCGCCGGAGGATCAAAGCGGGCTCGCCCGTTACAGCGAACAGAGCACCAAATAGGGTGGAACCACGCAAAATACGGCGTCCCTTGTTATGAGGGACGTCTTTTTATTTCGATAACAGGAGGTATTTGTTATGATCATTACATTTCCCGACGGTTCGAAACGGGAATTCGAAAACGGCATGAGCGCGCTCGACATCGCAGGCGCGATCAGCAACGGTCTCAAGAAGGCTACCCTTTGCTGCGAGATCGACGGCGAGCGCGCGGACGCGTTCCGTCCGATCGAAAAGGACTGCACGCTGAAGCTTCTGACCTGGGAGGACGAGGACGGACGCTGGGCGTACCGCCACACCGGTTCGCACATCCTTGCGCAGGCGGTCAAGCGTCTCTATCCGGACGTGAAGCTTGCCATCGGTCCCGCGATCGCGGACGGCTTCTACTACGACTTCGACGCACCCGAGCCCTTCACGACCGAGGATTTCAAGAAGATCGAGAAGGAAATGGACCGCATCGTGAACGAGAACCACAAGCTGGAGCGGTTCGAGCTTCCGCGCGAAGAGGCGATCGCGTTCATGCAGGAAAAGAACGAGCCCTACAAGGTCGAGCTCATCGAGGACCTGCCCGAGGGCGAGACGATCAGCTTCTATCGGCAGGGCGAGTTCGTGGATCTCTGCGCGGGCCCGCACGTTGCGAGTACCGGCAAAGTCAAGAACATCAAGCTCATGAGCGTCGCCGGCGCGTACTGGCGCGGCTCGGAGAAGAACAAGATGCTGCAGCGAATCTATGCGACCGCGTTCGAAAAGAAGGCGGACCTCGAGGCGTACATCACCCGCATTGAGGAAGCGAAGAAGCGCGACCACAGAAAGCTCGGCAAGGATCTGGGTCTCTTTATGCTGCTCGACGAGGGTCCGGGCTTCCCGTTCTTCCTGCCGAAGGGCATGCAGCTCAGGAATACGCTGATCGACTACTGGCGTGAGGTGCATAAGCGCTACGGCTACGTCGAGGTTTCCACCCCCATCATTCTGCGCCGCACCCTCTGGGAGCGCAGCGGGCACTGGGAGCACTATAAAGAGAACATGTACACCACGGTCATCGACGACGAAGATTTCGCGATCAAGCCGATGAACTGCCCGGGCGGCATGCTCGTCTACGCAAACGAGCCGCATTCCTACCGCGATCTGCCGCTGCGCTGCGGCGAGCTCGGTCTTGTCCACCGCCACGAGCTGTCCGGCGCGCTGCGCGGACTGTTCCGCGTACGCTGCTTCACCCAGGACGACGCGCACATCTTTATGACTCCGGAACAGATGAAGGACGAGATCAAGAACGTCGTCCGCCTGTTCGACGAGGTGTATTCGACCTTCGGTTTGAACTACACCGTCGAGCTGTCCACCATGCCCGAGAGCCACATCGGCACCGTGGAGGAGTGGGAGCACAACCAGAACGTGCTCAAGGAAGCGATCACCGAGATGGGCAAGACCTTCGTCATCAACGAGGGCGACGGCGCGTTCTACGGTCCGAAGCTCGACTTCCACATCGAGGACTGCCTCGGCAGAACCTGGCAGTGCGGCACCATCCAGCTCGACAGCCAGCTGCCCGAGCGCTTTGAGCTCGAGTACGTCGGCGCGGACGGCGAACGCCACCGCCCGATCATGATCCACCGCGTGGTCTTCGGCTCGATCGAACGCTTCATCGGCGTCATCACCGAGCACTTTGCGGGCGCGTTCCCGACCTGGCTCGCGCCGGTACAGGTCAAGGTCCTCACCATCACCGACCGTGCAAACGACGCGGCGAAGGCGATTCAGGCAAAGCTCGACGCGCTCGGCGTGCGCGCGGAGACCGACCTCCGGAACGAGAAGATCGGCTTCAAGATCCGCGAGGCGCAGATGATGAAGATCCCGTACATGCTGGTCATCGGCGACAAGGAAGCCGAAAACGGCACCGTTGCCGTGCGCTCCCGGAAGGACGGCGACCTCGGCGCAATGCCGGTCGACGACTTTGTCGCGAAGATCCTCGACGAGATCAAGTCCAGAGCAAAATAAAACCGGTCGCGGGATCCTTTCCCTTTGGGGAGGATCCCGCTTTTTCGGCGCGTTTCCCTTGACGATTTGTCCGAAAACGCGTAAAATGAAAGCATGGAATTTTATGACCGATCCAAACCGAATGATTCCCGATGGCTGCCGATGCTCTGCGCGGCGACGGGAACTCTTCTTCTGGCATTCGTGCCGTCCGGCGCGTGGCTTTCGCGCGCGCAGGCGCCGGAAGCGCAGCTGCTTGCGCGGATGTTCAAGGCGTTTCTGACCGTGCTGCTGCTGACCGTCGTGCCCGCGCTGTGGGCGCGGCTTGCGCATACCGTTTCGCCCTGGATGCTTCCGGCGCTCGGCGTGCTTGCGTTCGGGGGCGGGATGCTGGCTTCGGGCGACGCGAAGTCCGCGCTGTATACGCTGCTGCTGATCGCGCTGCCCGGCGCGGGGCTGTACCTTCTGCAGCGCTTGCGGCTCACGAATTTCCGGACGGTCATATACGGCTCGTTTCTGATCCTTGCCGCGCTGTTCGGCTTTCTCTGCCTGCCCGGACTGATCGAAAAGGGCGACGGATTTGTCTGGTTCCGCGACACGGTCGGGCTGTTCCGGCAGATGCTGGAGCCGCTCCGGATGACGGATCTCGAGTTTGCCGGCATCAAGGTATCGGAGCTCATCGAAGCGTACCGGGACAATGCCGAGGCGGTGTGCGTGCCGATGCTGCTCACGGCGGCGATGGCGGCGTCGTTCTCGAACACGCTGCTTTCGCACGTCTGGAACCGGAACGGCGGCGCGGCGCTCACAAAGCTGCCGCCCTTTGAGGATTGGCGGTGCGAGCGCGGCTATGTGATCTTTACGGCGCTGTTTGCGATCGTCATGCTGTTTCTGAGCATGCTCGGCTGGAAGGCGGCGGACGCGCTCGCTTCGGTCGGAGAAACGCTCTGGCGGATGCCCTGCATGCTTGCGGGACTCTGCGCGGTCCGCAGGCTCGGACGGCGCTTCGGACGCGGCTGGATCATTTGGATCGCCGTGGGCGCGCTTCTGATCCTGCCCTACATCGCGGGGATCGTGCTGCCCATGCTCGGCATGATGTCGTCTTTGCGGAAACCTATGAACACCGGAGAAAACGGGGGTCAACTATGAAAAAATACAGCGGCATCATCATTGCATTCGCAGCGATCACCGTCCTCGGCGCGGGCGCGATCGCGCTGTTCACCAAGCAGTACATCGTGGCTTTGGCGGTTCTCGGCGTCGGGCTTGTCTGGCTTGGGGTTATGGCGCTGATCCTGAACGGGATCGCCAAAAAGCAGCAGGCGCAGATGGATCGCGTATTCCGCGAAAACGACACGGCGGTCATCTCGCTGGCGAAAAACATCTCCATTCCGTGCGCGATCATGGATCTTTCCGGTCGGATCACCTGGCGGAACAACGCGTTCTCGTCGCTGTTCGACGGGCAGAACATCCACGGCGCCGTTCCCGAATTCGACGCGGAACAGCCGACCCGCACGCTGCAGATCGTGTACAACGGCAGCAACTTCCAGGTCATGAACATGCTCGTGGAACGCGAGAACGAGAAAAAGCTCGTGTTCCAGTACTGGATCGACCGCACGGAGGCGGCGCACTATCAGCGTCTGTACACCGAACAGCGGCCGTACGTCGCGCTGATCTTTGTCGATAACTATGAAGAGCTTTTGAGCGACACGCAGATCCACAGCACGGCGGTGCTGGCGGAGGTCGAGCGGTTGATCGCGGATCTCAGCAAGCGCCTCGGCGGGCTTTACCGCCGGTACGACAACGGGCGCTTCCTGCTGGTGCTCGAGGCGAAGCAGATGCAGCAGCTCGAGCAGGAGAAATTCACGCTTCTGGAGCAGGCGCACCGGATCGACACCGGGTCGTCCTCGGCGGTCTCGCTGTCCATCGGGTTCGGCATCGCGCCGCGGCTCGCGGCGTCCGAGCAGGACGCGCGCCGTGCGATGGAGCTTGCTTTGGGACGCGGCGGCGATCAGGTCGTCGTCAAGGACGGCACGGACTACCGCTTCTACGGCGGCAAGCGGCAGCACGACCCGCGGCAGTCTCGCGTGAAGGCAAGGCTGTTTTCGAAGGCGCTGTTCCAGCTGTTTGAGAGCAGCGGTGACATCTTTATCATGGGGCACCGCAATTCCGATATGGACTGCATCGGCGCGGCGCTCGGCGTCATGACCTGCGCGAACCACGTCGGCACGCATGCGTATATCGTGCTCGACGCGGTGAACTCGACGATCGAGGACGCGGTCAAAACGCTGGAGGGCTCCGGCGCAGGCTCGCTGATCATCACGCCCGATCAGGCGGCGGAGATGATGCAGGAGAATTCCGTGCTGGTCGTGGTCGATACGCAGCGCGCGTCGAACACGGTCGCTCCGCAGCTTTTGGGCAGGACGGAGCACATCGTGCTCATCGACCATCACCGGCGCAGCGCGGACTACATCGACAACGCAACGCTGCACTATCTGGAAACGCGCGCTTCGAGCGCGAGCGAGATGGTCACCGAGGTCCTGCAGTACTTTGCGGACAGCGTGAAGCCTTCCGCGTTCACCTGCAGCGCGCTTCTCGCCGGCATCACGGTCGACACGAAGCAGTTTGCGTTCAACGTCGGCTCGCGCACGTTCGACGCGGCGGGATACCTCAGGCGGAACGGCGCGGACCTGAGCTCGGTCAAGCAGATGTTCCAGAACGACTATCAGAGCTACGTGCGCTGTGCCAACATTGTCGAAAAGGCGCAGATCCGCAAGAGCGGCATCGCGATCTCGACAGTCGAAAAGAACACGCCGGACGCCATGCTGCTGGCGGCGCAGGCGGCGGACGAGCTTCTGGGCATCCGCGGCATCAACGCGGCGTTCGTGCTTGCCGACACGGAGGAGCAGATCGCGATCTCCGGCAGAAGCTACGGACAGATCAACGTGCAGGTCATTCTCGAAAAGCTCGGCGGCGGCGGACACCTGACGATGGCGGGCGCGCAGCTGAAGGGCGCGACCATGGAGGAAGCGATCGCAAGGCTGGAAGAGGCGATCGATTGGTACGAACAGGAGAATTCCGAGAAATAAGAAAGGACGGAACGGACGATGAAGGTATTGCTTTTGGAAGACGTAAAGGGCAGCGGCAAGAAGGGCGAAGTCGTGAACGTCAGCGACGGTTACGCGCGCAACTTCCTGCTTCCGCGCAAGATGGCGGAGCCCGCGGACGCGCAGGCGATCAATGCGGCGAGCATTCAGAAGAGCGCCGCGCAGCACAGAAGGTTTACGGCGGGCATCAAGGCGCGCGAGATCGCGCAGTCGCTGGAGGGACATTCCATCCATGTGAAGGCGCGTGTGGGCGAGAACGGCAAGCTGTTCGGCACCGTTTCCGGCAAGGAGATCGCCGCCGCGCTGAAGGAACAGAAGGGCGTGGACGTGGACAAAAAGAAGATCTCCGTCGATCCGATCCGCGCACTCGGCGAGTACCCCGCAAAGCTCTCGCTGTTTGAGGGCGTTTCCGTGACCGTCAAAGTGATCGTAGAGGAATAATGGAACAGTCCGCAATCGAAACCCTGCCCCACAGCCAGGAGGCGGAACGCTCGGTCCTCGGCGCCATGCTGCTGGACGTCGGCGCGCTCGATTCCATGCTGGAGCAGTTAAAACCGGATGACTTCTATCAGGATGCGCATCAGTGCATCTTCGAAGCCATGCGCAATATCCGTCAGGCGGGCAACGCGGTCGACGTCGTGACGCTTTCGAATGCGCTTGAACGCGCCGGAAAGCTCGACAGCGCGGGCGGGCTCGTGTATCTGACCGATCTGATGAACTTCGTGCCGACGACGGCGAACGTCTCACACTACGGCAAGATCGTCGAGGAGCACAGCATCCAGCGCGCGCTCATCCGCGTCGGCAACGAGATGATCCGCGACGGCATGAACGACCGGCGCGACGTGGAGGATTCCCTGAACGACGCCGAGCGCAAGATCTACGACATCTCCATGCGCAAGACCGAGGACACGCTGACCTCCGCGCAGGAGATCGTGCCGAACACGATCAACCAGATCGGCGAGATCGTCAACCGCAAGGGCAAGCTCACCGGCATCGCGACGGGCTTCTCGAAGCTCGACCGGCTGACGAACGGTCTGCAGAAGAGCGACCTGATCATTCTGGCGGCGCGTCCGGCAATGGGCAAATCCGCGTTTGCGATGAACATCGCGCAGTACGCCGCGCTGCACGACAACCGCGCCGTGGCGGTGTTCTCGCTCGAAATGAGCAAGGAACAGCTGATGATGCGCATCATGTGCACCGAAGCCGCCGTGGACTCGCAGAAGATCAAGGACGGCTCGCTTTCCGACGCCGAGATGCAGCGCCTTATGGAAGCGTCCGTGCCGCTGCAGGCGAGCAAGCTCTATATCGACGATTCCGCGGGCGCGACCGTCGCAAGCATCCGTTCAAAGTGCCGCAGACTGAAAGCCCAGCAGGGGCTCGACCTTCTGATCATCGACTATATGCAGCTGATGCAGGGCACCGGCACGGGCAACCGCAAGAACGACAACCGGCAGCAGGAGATCTCCGACATGACGCGCGCGATGAAGCTTTTGGCGCGTGAGCTGAACATTCCGATCATCCTGTTAAGCCAGCTGAACCGCGGTCCCGAAATGCGTCAGGACCACCGCCCGATGATCTCCGACCTTCGCGAATCCGGCTCGATTGAGCAGGACGCGGATATGGTCATCCTGCTGTACCGCGCCGCCGTCTACGACGAGACCGCGGGCAACGAGAGCGAAGCGATCGTGGCAAAGAACCGTCACGGTCCGATCGAGACCTGCCGCCTCGTCTTCCAGGGCGAGTACACCCGCTTCCGCACACTCGCGGAGGAAGCATAAAAGAATGATCCGCCGTCCGTACGCAGACGGCGGATCTGTTTTTTCCGAAAGCGCCGCCCTGCGGCGCTCCTCTCCCCTGCCGGCGCCCGTGCAAAAAATGCTTTCGCCGAACGAAAAAGGCACGGCAGTTTTCCGTATCTGCCGTGCCTTCCATGATTCTGCAGAAGCCGCCTCCGAAGCGGCTTTTTTCATTCGGACGCTTTGCTCTTCGGCGCGTGCGCCGCAAGGATCGTTACGATAAAATCGGTATAGGTCTCGCCGTCGCTTTCGCAGCGGATCGCGCCGCCCATCGTTTCGATCAGGTTCTTCGCGATCGCAAGTCCCAGTCCGTAGCTGCCCTCGACGTGCGCGCGTCCCTTGTCCCCGCGGTAAAAGCGGTTGAAGATGCTCACCCGGTCCGCTTCGCCGACGCCGACGCCGTTGCTTCGGACCGTGACGATCACGTGTTTATGCTTCCTCAGCGCCGATATTTCCGCCGTTTTGCCCTTCGGCGTATACTTTCCCGCATTGTCCAGAAGCGCGTCGATCACCTGCTTGAAGGCGCTCTCCTCGGCAAGCACGTAGAGGCCGTCCTCCACGCTGCTGCGCAGCGTCACGCCCTGTTCGTACAGCAGGGATTCATAGCGCAGCGCGCATTCCGTCACGGCGTCGGACGCCGAAAACACGCAGTTGCTGCGCTGCTGCATCGCCTTGTTCTTGATGCGCGCCGATTCGAGCATCCGCGTGATCAGCAGATTGATCCTGCGCGCCTCGTCGCGGATCGTCTCGAAGCGCCGGTCGTTCTCGCCCGGGTCCTCGCTCGTGCCGAGCTCCGCCGTGGACAGGATGATCGCAAGCGGCGTCTTGATCTCGTGCGAGGCGTCGCCGATGAACCGTTCCTGATTTTCCCACGCGCGCTCCGCGGGGCGCAGAAGGTTGTTCGCCGAAAACCGCAGCAGCAGGTAGAACGCGCCCGCGAAGGCGACGATCAGCCCCACGCCCGCCAGCACAAGGCGCCGCAGAAAGCGGCCGTAGCCGCTGTAGTCGACGATCGCGATGTCGATCGCCGTTCCGCTGCGGTCGACCGTGTAGCAAAGCTCCTCGCTTTCGATGCGGTCGATCCGCTTTTTGCTTTTCAGCATGACGTCGAACAGCGCGCGCCACGATTCGCTGTCTTCCAGATACGGCTGCTCGCCGCGGATCTGCAGGATCTCGTCGTCCGGCATGACGCGGTCCGCTTCCGGGTCCGGCACGCTCTGCCAGATCTGAAAGAGGTAGGTCGGAAACCGCGTGCCGCCGACGGTCGTTTCCTGCGGACCGTCAAACCCGAGCTGCCGCACCAGTTCGATGAACCGGCTTTCGTTCTTCGCCGCGCCGCCGCCCGTAAAGCGGATCAGCGACTGCAGCTCGCTTTCGATGCTCTCGTCGACGAACCGCACCATCATGATCGCCGTGACCAGAAACACCACGATCAGGATGCCGCACACCGCCAGAAAGGAGTTGCGGATAAACCGTCTGTGCTGTTTGCGGATCATGCGTTCTCTCCGGTGAGCTTATAGCCGAATTTGCGCAGCGTTTCGATCTGCACGCGCGTGTGCAGAAACCGCAGCTTCTTGCGCAGGAACGAGATATAGACCTCGACGTTGTTGTCCTCCGCCTCGGAGTCCACGCCCCACGCATGGTTCAGAAGCTCGTCCTTTCCGACGATCACGTTGCCGTTCGTCATCAGGATGTGCATGATCGAGAATTCCTTCTTGCCGAGCCGGATCGACCGCTCCCCGCAGGAGAGCTCGCAGGTCGATTTGTTCAGCACCAGATCGTCGAACTTCAGTTCGTCCATCACGACCTCGCCGCGCCGGCGAACGAGCGCGCGCACGCAGGCAAGAAGCTCCTGCATCTCGAACGGCTTCGTAAGGTAATAGTCCGCGCCGAGATCGAGCCCGCGCACGTAATCCTCCACCGCCGACTTTGCGGTCAGCATCAGGATCGGCGTTGCGTCGCCCTCCTTGCGGAGCTGCTGCACAATCGCGAAGCCGCTCATCTTCGGCAGCATCACGTCGAGGATCAGAAGGTCATAGGTCCCCTTCCTTGCATACTGCAGCCCGGTCTCGCCGTCGAGACAGATATCGCTGTCGAAACGGTTCTGCTTCAGCATCGCGCGAAGCGTTTCCGCAAGCTTCGATTCATCCTCTACGATCAATACGCGCATAACCGTTTCCCTTTCCGTATGATTCAGATCCGTTCCACGGACAGCGTGATCGCGTTGCCGTTCAGATCCCAGTCCTTCGTGTAGCCGAACGCGCCCTCTTCGATGCGCTCGGCAAGCGTGTCCGCTTTGACGCCGTCGGCATACTTTACGAGCACCTTCGCCGCTTCGCCGCCGTTCCGATAGCCCACGCGGATATGGTCGGCGACCTCGAAGCCCGCCTCCTTGCGCATCGTCTGCAGCTTGGAGACCAGCTCGCGCATGAGACCTTCTTCTTTGAGCTCCGGCGTCAGGTTCGTGTCGAGCACGACGGTCACGCCGCTGCCCTGTTCGCTGACGAGCCCTTCCTTCTGCTGCGTCGAAACCAGCACGTCGTCCGGCGAGAGCTCCACCTCCGTGCCGTCGACCTCGAAGGTATAGTTCTGTCCCGCATGGTGCGCCCGGACGATCGCGTCGCCGTTTGCCGCAAGATGCGCGGAGATCCTGCCCAAAAGCTTTCCGTAGCGCGGTCCGAGGGTGCGGAGCTGCGGCTTGACCTTATAGCTCATCAGCGCGTCGGCGTTCTCGATGAATTCGATCTCCTTGACGTTCAGCTCCTCGGTCGCGATCTCGGCGGCGCGCTCCGAAAGCGCTGCGCCCTGCACGTACATCTTTGCAAGCGGCTGACGGGTCTTCATGCCCGCGGTGCTTCTGGCGCTTCTGCCCACCGTGACGATGTTCAGGACCTTCGCCATCTCCTCCTCGAGCTCCGTGTCGATGAACGAATCGTCCGCTGCGGGATAGTCGTTGAGGTGCACGGACATCGGCGCGGCGCTGTCCACGCTCCGCACGATGTTCTGATAGATCGCTTCCGTCATAAACGGGCAGAACGGCGCGGTGAGCAGCGTGACGGTCCTGAGAACGGTATACAGCGTCATGTACGCGGCTTCCTTGTCGTCCGTCATCTCGGCGCCCCAGTACCGGTCGCGGCAGCGGCGCACGTACCAGTTACTTAGCTCGTCCGCAAAGTCGATCAGCAGTCTGCCCGCCTCGGTGATGCGGAACGCCTCGAGGTTGTCGTCGACGCCCTTCACAAGCGTCTGCAGCCGGGACAGGATCCAGCGGTCCATCAGCGAAAGGTTTTCGCGCTTCAGCTCATGCTGCGTCGGATCGAACTTGTCGATCTCCGCATAGAGCACATAGAACGCGTAGGTGTTCCAGATCGTGCTCATGAACTTGCGCTGATACTCGCTGACCGCCTCGCCCGAGAAACGCGACGGGAGCCACGGCGCACTCGCCGTGTAGAAGTACCAGCGGACCGCGTCCGCGCCCTGCTTGTCCAGAACGTCCGCGGGCGCGATGACGTTGCCGATGTGCTTGGACATCTTCTTGCCGTCCTTGTCGCACACGAGACCGAGGACCAAGCAGTTTTCAAACGGCGCCTTGTCGAAGAGGCACGTTGCGACCGCCATCAGCGTATAGAACCAGCCGCGCGTCTGATCGACCGCCTCGGAGATGAACGCGGCGGGATAGCGGCGCTCGAACTCCTCCTTGTTTTCAAAGGGATAGTGCCACTGCGCAAACGGCATGGAACCTGAATCGAACCAGCAGTCGATGACGACCGGCTCGCGCTTCATGATCTTTCCGCATTCCGGGCACACGACCTCGACCTGGTCGATGTAGGGCTTGTGCAGCTCGATGTTCTCCGGGCAGTTGCGGCTCATCTTCCTGAGCTCTTCCCGGCTGCCGATCACATGGACGTGACCGCAGTCGCACATCCACACGGGCAGCGGCGTGCCCCAGTAACGCTCGCGGGAGATGCCCCAGTCGATGACGTTCTCGAGGAAGTTGCCCATGCGGCCCTCGCCGATCGTCTCGGGGATCCAGTTGACCGACTTGTTGAACGCGATCAGCTTGTCCTTGACCGCGGTCATCTTGATGAACCAGCTCTCTCTTGCGTAGTAGATCAAAGGCGTGTCGCAGCGCCAGCAGAACGGATAGCTGTGCTCGAACGGGATCGCGGAGAACAGCTTGCCGCTTTCCTTCAGCGCTTCCATGATCGGCTTGTCCGCGTCCTTGACGAACATGCCGTCCCACGGCGTGCCGCCGCACATATGACCGGAGGTGTTGACGAGCTGCAGGAAAGGCAGATCCCAGACCTTGCCGACGCGGTTGTCGTCTTCGCCGAACGCCGGCGCGATGTGAACGACGCCGGTACCGTCGGTCAGCGTGACGTAATCGTCCGCCACGACGCGATAGCCCTTCTTGCCGCGGAAGTTCACCGGCAGGTCGAACAGCGGTTCGTATTCGGTGCCGACCAGCGATTCGCCGGAGAACGTCTCGACGATCTCGGCGCCTTCGCCCAGAACGGACGTGACCAGCGCTTCCGCCATGATATAGGTCTTGCCTTCCGATACGACCTTACAGTAGGTTTCGTGCGCGTTGACGCACAGCGCGACGTTCGAGGGCAGCGTCCACGGCGTGGTCGTCCACGCAAGGATCGCCGTGCCGCTTCCGTCCTTCAAATAGAAGCGGGCGATCGCGGAGACCTCCTTGACGTCGTGATAGCCCTGCGCGACCTCGTGGCTCGACAAAGCCGTGCCGCAGCGCGGGCAGTACGGGACGATCTTGTGTCCCTTATAGAGGAGACCCTTTTCGTGGATCGTCTTCAGCGCCCACCACTCGGACTCGATATAATCGTCCTTATAGGTGACATAGGGGTTGTCCATGTCGCACCAGAAGCCGACGCGGTCGGACATTTCGCGCCACTGCGATTCGTATTTCCAGACCGACTGCTTGCACGCCTGGATGAACGGCTCGACGCCGTAGCCCTCGATCTGTTCCTTGCCGTCGAGACCCAGGGATTTTTCGACCTCCAGCTCGACCGGAAGTCCGTGCGTGTCCCAGCCCGCCTTGCGGAGGACGTCGAAGCCCTTCATGGTCTTGTAGCGCGGGATCAGGTCCTTGATGCTTCTTGTCAGAACATGTCCGATGTGCGGCTTGCCGTTCGCCGTCGGCGGACCGTCGAAAAACGTAAAGGCGGGCTTGCCCTTGCGCCACTCCACGCTCTGTTCAAAGACGCGGTTTTCCTTCCAGAATGCCAGCGTTTCCTTCTCGCGGGAAACGAAGTCCATATCCGTACTTACTTTCTTATACATGCTTTCCTCCAAAAATAAAATGCTCCGTCCTCAAACGAGGACGAAGCGAAACTCCGCGGTACCACCTCAGTTGACAGGGATTCCCCTGCCCGCTCATTGCCCCTTAACGCGGGGATACGGGAAGAGCTACTCTGCCGAAGCCTTTCGCCGTTCCACTCCCGGGTGATCTTCACGCCCGTTCCGCCGCCGCCTTGCACCGTACGCGGCTCGCTGAGGTTTTCCGAACGCTACTCGTCCCGATCAACGATTTCCGGACTATTATATCTGAAAGAATCCGTTTTGTAAAGCCCCGAAACCGCGCTTTTTGCACGATTTTTACCGGCAACCATCCGGTCTCTTGTCCTGCGTGGGAAAGTGTGGTATGCTTTCCGTATCGCAGAGAACCGAAAGGGGTGCCGATATGATCTGGAAAATCGTTGTGATCGCCGCAGCCGTTCTCGTCTGGCTTTGGCAGTTGTTTCTTGCACGGCTGTCCATGCGTTCAAAGGACCGCCCGATCCCGGAAACCGTCAGGGACGTCTATGACGGCGAGACGTACCGGAGGCGTATTCTGTACAGCGCGGAAAAGAACCGTCTCGGTATGTGGAAGGCCACCGCGGGCTTCGCTGTCGATCTCGCGTTTCTGGTCTTCAACGTCTACGCCGCCTTTGCGGGGCTGTTCGATCCGGATCCGTGGCGGCAGATGTTCAGCGTGATGCTGCTGTATCTGATCGGCTCGCTCGTTTCGATCCCGTTCGACTGGTACGACACGATGCGGATCGAGCAGAAGTACGGCTTCAACCGCACAAAGGCCGGAACATTCGTCGCCGACCGCGTCAAGGAGCTTGCGCTGCGGTTCGGTCTGCTCCTCGGTCTCGGTTCGATGCTCATGGGACTGCACCAAAGCTTCGGCGACTGGATGATCCTGCTGTTCGCCGCGTTCGCGACGCTGATCCTCCTGTTCTTCGCCTTCATTTACCCGTTGTTCACGAAGCTGTTCAACAAATTCAAGCCTTTGGAGGACGGCGAGCTCAAGGACAGGCTCACCGCGCTTCTCCAAAAGAACGGCTACCGCGTGCGCGCGATCCGCGTGATGGACGCCTCGCGCCGGTCCACGAAGGCGAACGCGTACTTTGCGGGCTTCGGCAGAATGAAAACGATCGTGCTCTATGACACGCTTCTGGAGATCATGACGACCGACGAGATCGTCGCCGTCTTCGCGCATGAGCTCGGTCACGGACTGCACAGGGATACGCTGCGGAATCAGATCCTGCTGTTCTTCGAGATGCTGATCATCGGCGTTCTTGCATGGGGCGTTCTGAAGCTTCCCGCGCTGTTTGCGGCATTCGGATTTCCGGAGATCAACTACGGCTTCGCCCTGATCGTAATCTTCAGCGCGGGCGTCGAGCTGCTGTGGCCGCTGATGGGGCTTGTCGGCAACCGGTTCTCCCGTCGTGCCGAATACCGCGCCGATGCGCACGCGGTCAAAGAGGGCTGCGGCGAAGCGCTGATCTCCGCACTCAAAAAGCTTGCGCGGCAGAATTTCAGCGATCTCTCCCCTGCTCCGCTGCTTGTTGCGCTCACCTATTCGCATCCGACGCTCGCGCAGCGCGTGGAAGCGATCCGCAAGCTCGAACGCGACGCCTGATCCGGAGCATGCAAAAACGGACCTTCCGCACGAAGGTCCGTTTTATATTGCGTTTATCCTTCCTTGATCAGCTTTTCGAGGAACTTGATCGTGGTGATATTGCCCTTGGTCGCGGGATACTTCTTCGCAAGCTCGTCGGCGCTGACCTTTCCGGTCGGCTTGTACCACTTAAACTGCTTATAGTATTTCAGGTAGTTGCTCGTGTCGCCGAACTTGTGTCCGCCGACGGCAAACATTTCGTTTCTTGCGTAGCCCAGAAGCTGCAGCAGCGTCAGATCGCTCGTCTGCGGAATGTCCCAAAGCTCGTCGTAGCTCACGGCTTCCCGGGTGCTCTTCGCCATCACGAGACCGTCGTCGTCGAACGGGCTTCTGCCCTCGTTCTCCTCAAAGACCATGCTGCCGCCGTTCAGCGTATAGACCTTGTAATCTTTGAGATCGTCGGTGCTCTTTGCGCGGTTGCGGTCCTTCTCCACCGTCAGATGTACGTCCCTCAGGGAATAGCCCGTTTCCGATTCCAGATCGTAGACGTCCGCAACCAGATACTCCGTGCTGTTCGACGTCGTGATCAGATAGACGAGGCGGAACACGTTCGTATGCGCCGCGGAATCGTTGCCGACCGCGAAATAATTGAACTTGACCTCGCTCGATTCGATGCTGCTGCCGTACTTCTGCTCCTTCGCCGCGCGGATCGCCTTGCGGACCTCCGTCTGGTCAAAGCCGTACAGCGAGTCGATCGCGTCCTCGTTGCGCGTCGGCGTTGCGGTCGGCGTCACGTTCGGAACGTCGTTGAATGTGCCGGAAGGCGTCGTCGGCGCGGTCGTTTCCGGCGCAGGGGTTTCGGACGCGGACGCTTGCTGCGCGGGCGTTTCCGGCGCGGCCGTTTCCGGCACGGTGACCGTACCGACGTGCTCCGCCATCTCCGCATCGGTCCATGTCCACTTGGTATTCCGATAGGCGATCCCCGCCGCCTTCAGGTCGTCCATGACCGTCGGCAGCGAGCTGGTGATCTGCATCTGATAGCCGCCGCTCGCCTTCTGACAGGAGATCCCGATGCTTGCAAGCGCGCGCGCGCCGAGGTACGCAGCGGGATCCCGATCGGGATCGAATCCGCAGTCGATCAGCATCGCCCGGTTGTCCATCACCGCGCCGAACGAGCCGTCCGCGTTCCGGTTCGTGCGAACGTACTTCGAAAAATCAAGCGTTTCGTCCTTGGCAGGCTGTTCCTTGCCGGACAGCTCCGCCGCCGATTTCGTCCATTTCGTATTGATCAGACGGATCCCGTGCTCCTTCAGAAGCGCGGTCGGGTCCTCCCCGCTCGTCACCGTCTCCATTTCATAGAGATCGCCCTTCTGCGTCACACGAACGGCAAGCGAGCGAAGCGCCGCGATCTCCGGATGGTCCGCCATCTCCGCCTCCGTGGGGTGATAGAGACGCTCCGTGCTGATCAGCCGGTCGAGGTCCAGCTCGGCGGTGTAGCCGCCCTTTCCGTCGCTCACGATATTCGTATACTCGGAAACGTCGATGCGCTGCAGGTTGCGTCCGGTCAGAAAGTGCGCGACGATCACCACGGCGCAGATGACAAGGATCAGCGCGGTCCCGAGACCGCCGATCAGTCTGCGAATCGATGCATTCGACATAGCCCTTTCCTCCTTTACACGCGCTTGCCGCAGTAGATGCAGAACGCCGAATCCGCGTCGATCGGCTTCCCGCAGTAGACGCACTTTTTCGCCCGCGGCGTGTTCAGCTGACTGTTCTCCAATACGAGGGGCGCGGGCTCTTCCCGGTTCTCCTCGGGGTGATAGCCGAAGCGCAGCGGCTCCGGCGCAGGCTGTTCATCCTGCGCGGCAGGCTGCGTATCCTCCGCCGCATAGCGCTCCTCCTCGGGTATGTATGCGAGCGGTTCCGGCGCGGGCGGGTTTTCGCGGAACGACGAACGCAGCCGCGTTCTCGACGGCTCCGCAGGCGTTTCACGGATCGGCTCGTCCTCCGGCTCGTCGTCGCCGAACAGATCCGGCGTCGGTTCCTCGTCGGTATGCCGGAGCGCGCGGCGCTGCTTGCGCTTGATCTCGGGAGACCAGCTTTCGTCCGCCTCCTCGGCACGCTCCTCCGGCACGGTCTCCTCCTCGAGGAACTCCTCCTCCGGGTCGTCGTAGAAGGTGTCGCGCTTCTTACGCGTGCCCTCGTCGCGGAACGACACGATCGCGACCGTCATGATCACGAAGGACAGCACGCAGCCGATGCCGATCACCAGCATGATGAAGCCGGTATCCCGGAACAGCTGATAGATCGAGCGCCCGGTAAACGCCCAGTTGTTGTGCATCGCGATCAGCGCGAACGCGCCGTACAGCAGCGATGTGACCCCGAAGGTCGCGAGAATGGTTCGAATGGTTTTCATACGGTTCTCCTTACTTTTCGATCAGTGATTGGATCTCGCGAAGCAGCCGGATGTTGCTCCGCTCCGTTTCGGTCATCAGCCGGCTCAGGTCCGGCTTGCGTTCCTCGTACCAGTCGTATGCGTTGTAATGCTGCCGGAACTCCCGTTCCGATTTCGGATCGAACGCCATATAGTAGCGCGCGTAGATCTCCTTTCGGGCGTAGCGCAGCAGGTTTGCCAGCGAGTGCCCGTCGACGGCGGTGAGCTTCCAGATCGCATCCTCGTCCAAAGCGTCGTAGGTCGGCGACCAGTAGACGCCGTTCGCAAGGCGATAGCTCGTCGGATAGCCCGGAAACACCACGAACCCGTTGAGATCAAAGCCCTTCTTTCCCTCGACCCGCACGCCGCCGCCCCACAGCTTTTCCACCGTTCCCTTGTCCGGCAGCCGCTTGCTTTCCTCCTCGCTGTCGCACATGGAGACGTCGATCCCGGCATAGGTGATCTTGCCGTCGGCGCGGAGCAGGTCGTACACGTCGACCGTGAACCAGATCGAATACGGCTCCGAGCCGTCCTCGGGACGGTAGGTCGCGGTGTAGCTTGCGCGGTACAGATTTTTGCGCCGCCCCTCCGTATATACTATAAACGCCGTTTGCGTCTTAGTTGTGTCATAATTGTTTCCGAATATCTCTTTACACAACAAATCCCGTTCATTATGCACCGCTTCGCAGACGGCGCGCAGATTCAGCCCGTTTCCGTCCGCGTCCAGCAGCGAGGTGAGATACCCGTCCGCATCCGGAGGATCCTCCTTCGGACCCGGCGCGGGCGTTTCGGACGGCGGCCGCGGAACCGGCGTCGGCGTCGCTCCCGCGACAAAGCCCTTGAGCTGCTGTTCCCACGTCGTTTTGGTAAAGGTGATGCCGTACCGCTTGAGCGTTTCCGTATCCGCATAGACCGTCACGCGCATGTGATCCCCGTCGATCGGTTTCAGCCGCATCTGCGCCGTACAGAGCGCATAGACCTCCGGATAGTCCGCCGCGTTCACGCCGGGACGGTTCGGATTGGGCAGCCTGAGATCGTTCAGGATCGCGTCCACGTCCAGAAGCACCGCCGGGTTTCCGCCCGCGTCCGTGCCGACGTTCACATAGTTCTGAAGGTCGATCTCCGTCGTGTGCCCCCGCACTACCGACAGAACGGCAATCAGCAGCGAAACGCCCAGCACGATCCCCGAAAGGATCCATGCAAGGCAGATCCTGCGCTTGACGCTGCGTTCGCTGTTGTCCGTTCCCTCTTTCATACCCATCAGTATAACACATCCCCGCCGCCTTGCAAAGAGCCTGTCTATCCGAAATACCGCATTCCTCGTCATTCGGTTGCATGTTCCGGAAAATTCTTCCGTTTACGGAACCGGAGGCTCCCCCATCAGGGAAGCCTCCGGTCATTACATTTTTTTGATTTCCCTGTAATTACATCCATGTAATTACATCCATTTTATTACATCTGAATCATTACATCCATATAATTACATCTATATAATTACATCTATATAATTACATCTATATAATTACATCTATATAATTACATCTGTTTAATTACATCTATATAATTACATCTATATAATTACATCTATATAATTACATCTATATAATTACATCTATATAATTACATCTACTTAATTACATCTATGTAATTACATTTATATATACGACGTCGGAAGCCGAAATCCTTTATATATATTGTGAACTTTCTCCCGAAATTTTGTCACAATTCAAAAAAGCCGGGGGATCGCTCCCCCGGCTCTGCCGCCGTTCTTATCTGCGGAACAGAACTTCGCCGTCCGGTCCGTAATACTGCGCGTCCTGGTATACCCACTCGTTTGCCTGCTGGAAAGCATAATCGTACAGCTCCTTCAGCGTGATCTTGTTGTCGCCGTTCTTGTCCGCGGGCATGGAGCCCGTATACTTCCCGTCCGGATACTTGCAGCCGAGACCCTTGATGATCGCCGCAGTGAAGGCGCCTTGATGGTATCCGGAGCCGTCGAACTTGCCGTCATACGAAGACTGCCCGGAGGACGCCGCGGTTATGACAATGAACTTGCTCTGTTTCAGCTCGCCCATGCGCGTATTCGAACCGCCTTCCTCTCCGTTCGTCTCAAGATAGTATCCCGAGAATGCGTCGATCGCCGCTTGGTTGAACGCTTCGAGTTCCTCCTGATTCTCCTTGTCGGATTTCGCAATCGATGCACCGCTGTGACAGCTGTCCAGAATAACGATCACGCGGCCTTTGACCTTGGAAAGCTCCTCTGCAAGTTCCTTGAACGTGATATACTGCATATCCACCGAAACGAGCGCGCCTTGCATCTGTTCATAATCCGACGAGCCCCTTGCGTCGACGCCGTGTCCCGAATAATGGAATACGGAAACATCGTTGTCCCAGGATTCGGCAAACGCCGTGGAAATGCCTTTTATGATCGTCGCCTTGTCCGCGTTCTGGAGCGTCTTGACCGTAAACGGTCGGTTCAATTTCCTCAGCATGCCGCTCATCGCTTTCATGTCGTTGACGCAGCCCTTCAGAGGACTCTGCTTATAGGTGTTTTCGCCGATCGTCAGCGCGCGGTACATGACGTCGTACACCGTTGTCGAGCTGCCCGGCTTGATGCGGATCACGTTCGACCACTGTCCGTAATAGGTCATGCCTTCGAACTCATGGTACGAGCGAATGCTGACATAATAATATTTCCCGTTCTTCAGTGATTTCAGCGTTATAGAGCTTGTCGTAGGATCCGTGATGCTGACGGTCTTGAGATCGTTTGTAAACGTTTCGTCCGTCGAATAGCGCAGTTCATAGCCGGTAAAGACCTTGGACGGTTCCCACGTTGCCGTGATCCTGCTGCTGCCCGCCTTCAGCATCGACAGATGCCGCGTCGTGATACGCACGGTGGTCTTCAGCGGACCGACCATGCCGAGGTTATAGTTGTCGCCGACGTTGCCGCCGAGCATCGCGCCGGTCACCCGATCCATACGCCGGTTGAAGTACGCCTTGACGCCGTACTGATAGCGTGTGCCCGCATAGACCGTCTTGTCCGTCCAGGTCGTTCCGGTCGTGTTGTTCCAGCGTTCGAAGGTCGTCCAGCCTGCGCTTTGCTGATTCCACGCGCGGCGGTAGATGACATAGCCGTCCGCGCCCGGAACCGGCTTCCAGCTCAGCTTAATGCCGTCCTTGATGTTCCAGATGGACATCTCCGTCGTGGCGGGCAGATAGATCTTGAAGAACAGGCGCATCGTGCCCGTGTAGCCTTCCGTAAACGTCACGAAGATATACGCCGTGCCCGCGTTGACGTTCTCGCGGTATTCGACGGTATACGTCGCGGGATCGACCGTCTCGCCGTCCGCGGTTTTCAGCGTAAAGCCAGGCGTCAGCGGATTTCCGGTGCAGATCATATACGGCGTCGTGCCCTTGAACTGCACGTCGTTCGTGTTCCATTTGACGCTGCCGTCGAACGAGCAGGGCTCCTGATAATGCCACGTGGCGTTAAGCAGCGCG
>CADAPG010000022.1:22297-29257 GCA_902789675.1 uncultured Eubacteriales bacterium | reverse complement strand
GCAGGCGGTCACACAGCGCGCGATCCGCATCATCTCGATCGGCTTCGTGCTGGCGGCGGCGGGCATTTCGTTCTCCACCGCGTTCGGCGCGACGGACACAAGCCTGTACGGCGCGATCACGTCCCTGCAGCGTCAGCTCATCGTGCTGCTGCCGGTTGCCGCGCTGCTTGCCTGGATCACCAAGGACGTCGACGGCATCTGGTGGGCGTTCCCGATCTCCGAGCTCATCACGCTTCTGGTGGCGGGACTGCTGTTCAAACGTCTCTACCGCAAGAAGATCAAGCCTTTGGACGATCCGGTCGAGGATTTCAACGAATAACAAACAAGCGTACCGAAAAGCCGGTACGCTTTTTTGTATGCCTGTGCAAGACAGAAACTGTCGGAGGAAGAACGGGTTGAAACCTGTTCATCAGACCGAATCCTTACAGCATCGCGCTGTCCTCGGGCAAAGAGGGGTGCATCACGTCGCGCTTCAGGGTCGAATCCGTGACGGCGGAGCGCGCAAGCACCATCTTGCCCGCCTCGACCGAGTGCGTCAGCCACACGCTGCCGCCGATGACGCAGTCGTTTCCGATGCGCGTCTCGCCGCCGAGGATCGTCGCGCCGGCATAGATCACCACACGGTCGCCGATGTCCGGATGGCGTTTCACGCCTTTCACAGGCATGCCGTCTTCATCGGTATCGAAGCTCTTTGCGCCGAGCGTGACGTGCTGATAGATCTTGACGCCGCTGCCGATCGTCGTGGTTTCACCGATGACGACGCCCGTGCCGTGGTCGATGAAGAACGATTCGCCGATGGTCGCGCCAGGATGAATGTCGATGCCGGTGCGCCGGTGCGCATACTCCGTCATCACGCGCGGCAAAAGGGGCACGGCGCATCGGTACAGGATGTGCGCGAGCCGGAAGGTCGCGATCGCCGGGAACGCCGGATAGCAGAGGATGATCTCGTCCACGCCGCGCGCCGCCGGGTCGCCGATATACGCTGCCATGAGGTCGGTTTTCAGCACGCGATAGACCTCCGGCAGCGATTCGATCAGCGTGCGCGTTACGGCTCCCGCGCCTTTTTCATCATAGGAAAGCATGGAGAGCAGCGAGGACAGAAGCTCCGCCGCTTCAAAAAGCGCCTGTTCGCGCATGATCGCTTTTCCGGCGTGCCGCGGAAACATGGCGTCGATCAGCCGGTCCGTCATGCGTTCGGCGCCGCTCGTAAACGTGCTGAAATCGTTCGCGTCGACATGTCCTTCGTCCGCGTTTCGCAGGGCATCTGCGGTACGGCCGATCAGTTCTCTGAATCCGTGTTCCATCTTCAATCCTCAAACAGCGTCGTGGAAAGGTAGCGGTCGCCGCCGTCCGGCAAAAGCGCAACGATCGTTTTGCCGCGGTTTTCGGGACGCTTCGCAAGCAGAATCGCCGCGAACGCGGCTGCGCCGGAGGAGATCCCGACCGCAACGCCATCGCGCTTGCCGATCTCCCGCGCCGTGCGGAACGCGTCCTCGTTCGGAACGGGGATCACCTCGTCATAGATCGCCGTATCGAGCACGTCGGGGACGAAGCCTGCGCCGATGCCCTGGATCTTGTGCGTGCCCGCGCTGCCGCCGGACAGCACGGGGGAGGAGGCGGGCTCGACCGCGACGATGCGCACGTGCGGATTCTGCTCCTTCAGGTATCTGCCGACGCCGGTGATCGTGCCGCCGGTGCCGACGCCCGCGACGAAGATGTCGACTTTGCCGTCCGTATCGCGGAAGATCTCCGGACCGGTCGTGTCGTAATGCGCTTTCGGGTTTGCGGGGTTTATAAACTGTCCCGGGATCAGCGCATTCGGGATCTCGTTCACAAGCTCGTTCGCCTTTGCGATCGCGCCCTTCATGCCCTGCGCGCCGTCCGTCAGCACGAGCTCCGCGCCGTATGCGCGCATCATGCGGCGGCGCTCCATGCTCATGGTCTCCGGCATGACGATGATCGTGCGGTACCCGCGCGCAGCGGCGACGGCGGCAAGGCCGATGCCGGTGTTGCCGGAGGTCGGCTCAATGATGACCGAGCCGGGTTTCAACAGCCCGCGCCGCTCGGCGTCGTCGAGCATTGCCTTCGCGACGCGGTCCTTGACCGATCCCGCGGGATTCAGGTATTCCAGCTTTGCAAGAAGCCTTGCGTCGAGTCTCTCGGCGGCTTCGGTGTGACGGAGTTCCAGAAGCGGCGTGCGGCCGATCAGCTGATCTGCGGATGTATAGATGTTCATGTTTTACCTCCCGAATAACATATGATTTGATCCTTGAAACGTGTGAAAAACAAAAAGCCGGAAAGCCCGCAGACTTTCCGGCAGAACGGCAAAACCCTATCCGGAGACGCAAACGGGCATAGCAAAGCAAAGACAACAACACGCGAAGCGATTGCAATGCAGCATACCCGTTCCTCCTTCCAAAAGATCGTATATAGTATACAAACGAAACGTATCCTTGTCAAGCTTTTTTGACTTTTCAGAAGTCGACGGAAAAGAACGGAAAATATATTGTCTCCCGGAGACGAATATGATATACTATTTATATATCGGCATATGATGCCGAGAAGGAGGGAAAAACGATGCAAAAACGATGGATCGCAAGTGTTTTGGCGCTTCTGATGATCTTCGGTCTGTTTGCCTGCGGCGGAAAACCCGCCGCGGTTGAGCAGCCTGCGCAGGAGGGAGAAAAGCCGGTCGTAACGGAAGCCCCGGCGGTCGAGCCGTCCGAACCGGCTGCACAGGAAACGCTGCCGGACGAATACTTCCTGCCGAAAGAGGACGGCATGAATCAGCTGACCATCTACTGGAAAGATGATTCGATCAACTTTGAAACGAGCGATATGTGGATGTGGTTCCCCGGCAAGGACGGCCGCGGCTATCAGATATATCCGTGCGCATACGGCGCGAAGTGCATGATCAACGTGCCGAAGGACGTGGAGGAAGTCGGATTCATCGTGCGCATCAACTGCTCCGAGCCGTGCGGAACGTCCTGGGGCGACGCCACGAAGGTCTATGACGGCGACCGCAGCGTCAAGATGGACGGCGACACCGCGGTCTATCTGGTCGGCAAGGATGCGGAGATCTATTATTCGGACGACGGAGGCGTGACCCTGATGCAGAAGAAAGCGGTCAATTATGTCGGCATTGTCGGCATCAACGAGATCAAATACAACGTGACTCCGGCGGTGAAGATCACGAGCCTCGATCAGGTCGCGGTATACGACGGCGATCGCAGACTCGAGATCGAAAGCCTGTCGAGCCTGAACAACGAGGTCGTGGGTGGTTCGATCATACTCAAGGAGGATCTGGACATTTCGAAGCTCTACGACGTGCAGATCGAAGGCTACGAACGCAAGACGGCGATCCCGACGGGCATCTTCGATTCCAAGGAATTTATCGAGCAGTACACCTATGACGGCGACGATCTCGGCGCGGTCATCCACGGCGACGAAACGACCTTCAAGGTCTGGGCGCCGACGGCAAGCAAGGTGGTTCTGAACCTCTTCGAAGCGGGCGACGGCGGCAAGGCGTTCAAATCCGTCGATATGGAGAAGGGTGAAAAGGGCGTCTGGTCGAGCACGGAAAAGGTCGGCAGCGGCACGTATTACACCTATACGGTCACCACGGCGGCGGGCGAGCAGGAAACGACCGACCCGTACGCGAAGGCGGTCGGCGTGAACGGCAATCGCGGCATGGTCATCGACCTCGATTCCACCGATCCGGAGGGGTTTGAAGACGACACGTTCATCGATCGGATCGAAACGTATCAGGATGCGATCATCTGGGAGGTCCACGTCCGCGACTTCAGTAACCGCATTGCGGACTCGAAGTACCCGGGCAAGTACCTTGCATTCACCGAGACGGGACTCAAAAACGCTTCCGGCGAACCGGTCGGCGTGGATTATCTCCTCGATCTCGGCGTGACGCATGTGCATCTGCAGCCGGTCTATGATTTCGCGACGGTCGACGAGACGAGCAGCGCGCCGCAGTTCAACTGGGGCTACGATCCGAAGAACTACAACGCGCCCGAGGGCAGCTATTCCACCGACCCGTATCACGGCGAGGTCCGCGTAAACGAGTTCAAGCAGATGGTACAGGCGCTGCACGAGAAGGGGCTGTCGGTCGTCATGGACGTGGTATACAACCACACTTATGAGGGCAACGCAAACTTCAACAAGATCGTTCCGTACTATTACTACCGTTATCTGCCGTCCGGCGAGAATTCGAACGGCAGCGGCTGCGGTAACGAGACCGCGTCCGACCGTGTAATGTTCCGCAAGTTTATGGTGGATTCCGTGACCTACTGGGCGAGCGAATACCATGTCGACGGCTTCCGCTTTGACCTGATGGGTCTGCACGACATCGAAACGATGCAGGCGATCGAACAGGCGCTGCATGCGATCAATCCGAAGGCGATCATCTACGGCGAGGGCTGGACCGGCGGCACATCCACGCTGCGGTCGAACCGACAGGCGATCCAGGCGAACATCCGCCAGGTCAAGGCGAGCGAAGGCGCGGCGGGCAGCGTTGCCGTCTTCAACGACGCGATCCGCGACGGACTGAAGGGCAGCGTGTTCAATGAGAAGGATCAGGGCTATATCAGCGGCGATCCCGGCAAGGCACGCGCAAACAGCGTTGCGTTCGGAATCGAGGGCGGCAAGGGCGGAACCCCGTCGTGGAAGGTGGACAACGCGATGGTCATCAACTATATGTCCTCGCATGACAACCGCACGCTGTGGGATAAGCTGACGAAGTCCAATCCGAAAGCGACGGACGAGCAGAAAGTGAAGATGGTCCGCTTCGGCGCGGCGATCGTGCTGATCTCCAAGGGCACGCCGTTCTGGCTTGCCGGCGAGGAGATGCTGCGCTCCAAGGGCGGCGATCATAACAGCTACAAGTCCTCTGACGCGGTCAACAACATCGATTGGGACGCGCTCGTACCGGGCAGCCTCGTCGCCGAAACGCGCGATTGGTATAAGAGCCTGATCGCGGTCCGCAAGGCATGGTCGTTCCTGCGCGGCGCGGACGTGAGCTGCGAAGTGCGCGAAGACGCTTCGATCGTCGTGACGTACACGGAGAACGGCAAGGTCGCGGCGATCGCGGTCATCAATCCGCTCGACAGCGATATCGGCTATACCCTGCCGGCAGGCAACTGGGGCGCGCTGATCAACGGCGACAGCATCACGGAGAATCCTGAGACCGTGCTGAACGGCAGCGTCAGCGTTCCGGCACAGGGCATCCTGCTGGTCGTACCGGCAGCGTAAACAAACAGTATAGGAAAGCGGCAGACGTACTGTCTGCCGCTTTTGCCGTCTTTACAAGGATTCGGGAAAACGGTATAATATGATCAATATCCACAGCTGAGAAAAGGAGATCGCTATGCAGAAAAACGATGTGATTCACGGATTCCGGATCGAGCGCGTTCGCCCGGTCGAAGGACTTTCGGCAACGCTTTGGGAGATGACGCACGAAAAGACCGGCGCGGCGCTTTGCTGGGTCGATCGGAAGGAAGAGAACAAGGCGTTTTCGATCGCCTTCAAGACCCTGCCGGAGGATTCCACCGGCGTGTTTCACATCATCGAGCATTCGGTGCTGTGCGGATCGGACAAGTATCCGGTCAGGGAGCCGTTCGTTGAGCTTCTGAAGAGCTCGGTCCAGACGTTCCTCAATGCGTTCACCTATCCGGATAAGACCGTCTACCCGGTCTGCAGCCGCAACGACCGCGATTTCCTGAACCTGATCGACGTCTATCTCGACGCGGTCCTGCATCCTCAGATCTATCATAAGCCGGAGATCTTCCGGCAGGAGGGCTGGCGCTACGAGGGCGAGGGGGACAGCCTTTGCTATCAGGGCGTCGTGTTCAACGAGATGAAGGGCGCGTTCGCGTCCCCGCAGACGGTGATGTACAACGAGATCCAGCGGCTGCTGTTCCCGGACAACTGCTACCGGCATGTCTCCGGCGGCGATCCCGCCTGCATTCCGGACCTCACGTACGAGCAGTTCATCGCAAGTCACAGGAAGTATTATCATCCCTCCAACGCGCGGATCTCGCTCGTCGGCAGCATCGACGTCGAAGCCGTTCTCGAAAAGATCGATTCCTTCCTTTCGGCATTTGAACGGCTGGAAGCGGATTTCACGATTCCGATGCAGAAGCCGATCGACCGGATCACGGAGGAGGTTCCGTTCGAGATCGGCGCGGAGGAATCCGAACAGAACCGCGCGATCATCGCTTCGGCGGCGGTGCTCGGTTCGTTCGCCGAACGCGAGCGGATCTTTGCGGGCGAGGTGCTGGTCGATTATCTTGCGGGCGATAACGAAGCGCCGCTGAAGCGTGCGGTCATCGACCGGGGACTTGCGCAGGACTTTACGCTCGAGGTGGACGACGGCGTACAGCAGCCGATCATCTGCTGGCAGGCGACCAACACAGAAGCCGACAAGCGCGAAGCGCTGGAAGAAACGGTGCGGGAGACGATCGCGCGGATCGTAAACGAGGGACCGGATCGGGAACGTCTTTCCGCGTGCTTCAACAGCCTGTCGTTCCGTCTGCACGACCGCGACGGCGTAAGCTGGCTCCCGAGAAGCCTTGCGGAAGGGCTTTCCCTGCTCGATACATGGCTGTACGGCGGAGATCCTATGGAGGGGCTCTCGGTCGAACATGCGCTGAAATCGCTTGAAGAAAAGCTTTCCGGCGACAGCTTTGAAGCGTTGCTTCGCGAATTGTTCCTCGAAAACGAACACAGCGCAACGGTCGTCCTCGTGCCGTCCAAAACGCTCGGCGACGAGAAGCGGGCGAAGGAAGCCGCGCGCGTCAAAGCGGAAGGCGCGGCATGGACGGACGCGGACCGTGCGCGGCAGAAGGCGCAGGCGGAATCGCTGAAGCTGTTCCAGCAGACGCCGGACAGCGCGGAAGCGCTGAAGACGATCCCGATGCTGAAGCTCTCCGATCTGAACGAAGCGCCCGA
>CADAPG010000022.1:0-22260 GCA_902789675.1 uncultured Eubacteriales bacterium | reverse complement strand
CGAACTGCCCGCGCTGTCGGTTCTCTGCCATGTGCTCGGCAGCATGGCGACAAAGCGGCATTCCCGCGCAAAGCTGCCGCTTGCGATCAAGAACACGATCGGCAAGCTGGACTTTTCCCCCACGGTCCTTCCGGGAAGCGACGCGGATCATTGCCGCGTGCTGCTGACCGCCTCGGTCTCGTGCCTGCGCGAGCGCACGGAACAGGCTGCCGCGCTCCTTACGGAGATCCTTCGGGAGACCGAATTTACGGATGCGGACCTCGTGAAGGAGATCGTGCAGCAGATGGCGGTCGGCGCAAAGCTTTCGCTGCCGATGGAGGGACACCGCTATGCCATGATGCGTTACGGCTCCTACCAGACGGCGTTCGGTCTTGCGAACGAAACGATCGGCGGCGTGTCCTTCATCCAATGGCTGAATGCCGTTGGCGAAGGCGGGGAAGATGCGGTCCCGGCGCTTCTGAAGACGATGGAAGCTCTGCTTACAAAGCTTGCCGCACGGTCGCGGCTCACGGTTTCCCGCTCGGAAGCGGTTTCCGACGCTGCGGTCGATTCGATGCTCTCCGCACTGCCGGAGGGCGAAGCCGCGCCGGAACAGGCGTTTTTCAAGGTTGAGGGCGGAAAGCGCGAGGGCATCGCGATCCCGGCGCAGGTCTCGTTTGCGGTGACCGGCGGAAGCCTTCTCCGGTACGGCATGCCGTATACGGGCAGCATTCCGGTGCTTGCGAACGTTCTGAATTTCACGTATCTCTGGAACCGGATCCGCGTGCAGGGCGGCGCGTACGGCTGCGGCTTTGTCGGGCGCGACACCGGCGAACTGTACTTCTATACCTACCGCGATCCGAAGCCTGCGCGTTCGCTCGGCGTTATGCGCGAGGCGGCGGCGTTCGTGCGCGATTTCATCAAGGAGGATCCGGATCTCACCGGGTTCATTCTGAGCGCGGTGTCGGTGGTCGATCCGCTGCGCAGCGCAAACGTCAGGATCACCGCGGGGGACAACCGCTATTTCCGCGGGATCACGGAGGAACAGATGATCGAGCGTTACCGTGCGCTGATCCGCACGAAGCCGGAGGATCTTCTTGCGCTGTGCGAGATGCTCGACCGGATCGCAAAAGAGGATTCCGTCTGCGTTGCGGCGGGCAAGGAGCTGCTCGAGGCATGCGGCGGCGAGATTCGGGACATATTGAATGTATAACAGGGAGGAACGGCTGTGAACGCGCGTGAAAAACTGATCGAAGGCAATCGCCGGTACTGCGCCGCGGGATATGACGCGCGGCGGGAACAGACCGCAAAGGAGGGGCAGCACCCGTATGCGATCGTGATCTGCTGCTCCGATTCCCGCGTGATCCCGGAAAAGATCTTTTCTGCGGATATCGGCGATCTGTTTGTGATCCGCGTGGCGGGAAACGTGCTTGACCGGCATGCGCTCGGCAGCATCGAATATGCGGCGGAGCATCTCGGCTGTTCTCTGGTGCTGATGCTCGGGCACACGGGCTGCGGCGCGGTTGCGGCTGCGCTTTCGGGGCATGCGGCGGGCTTTGTATCCGCGATCACAGACGACATTCGCGCGGCGATCGGCATGGAGACCGATCCGGACGCGGCGTGCCGGAAGAACGTTCTGCACGGCGTGAACACGATCCGGAAAGCGTTCGCTTCGCTTCCGGAGCTGGAGATTGCGGGCGCGGTATACGACATTGCGACCGGCGAGGTCGAATGGCTGTGACAGAACGGACGCTGCGTTTCAATGAGGGGTGAACGCGTGAGAAGACAACCGAAAACCGAACATGCGGACGCAGCGCTGCACATTCCGACTGCGCCGCCGGAGGGCATGGAGCGCACGCCGAGGGAAGGTCTTTCAAACGAAGAAGCCGCAAGGCGCGCCGCCGCGGGACAGAGCAACCGGCGGTCGGAGGACCCCGGCAAAAGCGTTCTGCGCATTGTGGCGGACAATCTGTTCACCCTGTTCAACCTGCTGAACTTTGCATTGGCGGCATGCCTCGCCCTGGTCGGATCCTGGCGGAACATGCTGTTTCTGGGCGTCGTCTTTTCGAACACGCTGATCGGCACGGTTCAGGAGCTGCGCGCCCGCGCGATGCTGAAAAAACTGCGGCTTCTGGAAGAACGGTCCGTCAGCGTGATCCGCAGCGGCAGGGAAACGAAATGCCTGCCGGAGGAACTGGTACTGGGCGATCTTGCAGTGTTTCGGATCGGCGATCAGATCCCGGCGGACGTTGTGATCACGGACGGCTTCTGCGCGGCGGACGAATCGCTGCTCACCGGCGAGAGCGAGCCGGTCCCGCGCAAGGCGGGGGACATGCTGATGTCCGGCAGCTTCCTCACGGAAGGCAGGGTCACGGCGCAGACGGTTGCGGTCGGCGACGAAGCGTACGCCGCGCGGCTGATGCGGGAGGCGAAGCGCATCCGCTCGCCGAAGTCCGAACTGATGACCGAGCTCAACAAGCTTGTTTCGTTCGTCAGCAAGCTGCTGGTGCCGATCGGCGCGGTCCTATTTCTGGAGCAGTATTTTCTGCTGAAAACGCCGATTGCGGACGCGGTACCGAAGGCGGTCGCCGCCATGATCGGAATGATCCCGGAGGGACTGATCCTTTTGACCTCCGTTGCGCTGCTGGCGGGCGTGATCAAGCTCGGCAAACGCAAAACGCTGGTGCAGGAACTGTTCGGGATCGAAACGCTTGCGCGGGTGGATACGCTGTGCGTGGACAAGACCGGAACGCTGACCACGGGCGAGATGGCGTTCGATCGGTTCATTCCGCTCGAGGCGGACGAAGCGGAGCTTACAAATAAGATCACACAGTTCATGTCCGCGTTCGAGGCGAGCTCCGGCACACTGAAGGCGATCGCAAAGCGGTTCGGAAACGGATCCGGAAAGGCAACGGCGGTTATGCCGTTTTCCTCCGCGCGCAAAAAATCCGCGGCGTCGTTTCCGGACGGAAAGACGCTGATCCTCGGCGCGCCGTCCTTTGTGACGGAACGAGCGATCCCGGAGGCGGAGCAGGCGGCGGAGGAAGGATACCGCGTGCTTTTGCTGGCGGAAGCGGACGGGTCGATGCAGACGAATGCGCTGCCGCCGGTTGCAAGGCTTCTCGGCTTGCTCCTGCTGCGGGAAGAACTGCGTCCCGCGGCAAAGGAAACGCTGCGCTGGTTCCGGGAGGAGGGCGTTTCGGTCCGCATCATGAGCGGCGACGATCCGCGCACGGTCGCGGCGGCGGCGCGGGCACTGGAGCTTCCGGACAGCGAGCGGTATGCGGACTGCGCCGCGCTGTCGGATGAGACACTGTGCGCGGCGGCGGAGGATCATGTGATCTTCGGCAGACTCACGCCGGACCGCAAGCGGCTGCTTGTCGAGGCAATGAAGGCGAACGGGCGGCATGTTGCCATGACGGGCGACGGCGTCAACGATATACCGTCGCTGAAGGCGGCGGACTGCTCCATCGCGATGGCGGGCGGCGCGGAGGCGACCGAGCATGCCGCGCAGCTTGTGCTGCTCAACAACGATTTCAATTCCCTGCCCGCGGTGGTGGCGGAGGGAAGACGGGTCATCGGCAATATCACAAGAACCGCGTCGCTGTTCTTGCAGAAGACGCTGTATTCCTTTGCGCTGAGCGTGCTGAACATCCTGATCGCGCTGTTCCTGCCGCTGCGCTATCCCTTTGAACCGATCCACCTGACGCTGGTCAGCGCGCTGACGGTCGGGCTGCCGTCGTTCTTCCTTGCGCTGGAGCCGAGCAACGAACGCGCGCAGGGACACTTTTTGAAACGCATTCTGCTGAAGGCGGCGCCCGGCGCGACCGGCGTCGTTGTCTGCGCGCTTTCTGCGATGATCGCGCACCATTTCGGCACGCCGGAAGCGGTTGCGTCCACCATGGCGGTGCTGTCCGCCGGCGTGATCGGGCTCGGCAACCTGATCCTGACCTGCCGACCGTTTTCCAAGCTTCGGATTGGCGTCTGCACGGCGATGTGCGTTCTGTTTGCGGCGTCTGCGGCATTTCTGCCCGATCTGTTCAAGCTCAGCGTTTCCGCCATGACTGGGCGCCACTGGATCATGCTTGCAGCGATCACCGCCGCCGGCGTCATGGTTCTGCTTCTCGGCACGCTTGCCGTGCGTCCGCTCCTGCGCAGACTTGAGAAACGCTGAACCGCCGGTTATCTCCATTGAAAAGCGCCTCCGGAAATCCCGGAGGCGCTTTGCTGTTCAGTACGGTTTAAATGGCTCAGTTTGTGACTTTGACGGTGACGGTAACGGATTTGTTGCTGCCGTCGTTTGCCTTGAATGTGATCTTCGCGGTGCCGGTCTTTCTGCCGGAACGGACTTGGACATAAATTCCATCCACATAGCTTGCGCCGATGATCGCGGAAGCGATATCCGGATTGCTGCTGGTGATGGTGTAGTCGCCGTAATACCCTCCGACCTCGTTATAGACATAGAATCCGCTTGCCTTGTTGTTGACTTTCAGCGTAATCGTATTGTTCGACAGCGTGGTCGTGAGCTTCTGCGTCAGCGGGGTGACGACATATCTGGCGGTACCGGTCACGTTTGTGCCGTCCTGCGATTTTGCGTATACGTAGATGACGATATACTTGTTGCTGCTGGTTACATAGCTGTTCCACTTGGATTGGATCTTCTTATCGACCGTCAGCGATCCGCTTGCAGAGAGCTTGACCCAGCCGTTGGAGACAGCCTGGCTTGTAATGTTGCCGCGACTCTGTACGGTACCGACGCCGTCGGACCAGATCTCCTGGTAAACCGCGAAGCTCCAGGTGACCTTCTTGTTTGTCGGCGTGCCGTACGTGGTTCCAAACACGGCGGTGTTGCCTACCGACTTGCCGATGCCGGCAAGGAAGATGTCGTCCTGCTGACGGAAAGACGGATTCTTCGATTTGACAAAGATCTGGGAAACGGGATTCACGACCGTGACCTTACAGGTCGCTTTCTTTCCGGAACCGTCCAACGCCGCGCAGGTGATCGTTGCAGAGCCTGCGGATTTTGCCCAGACATAACCGTCCGAGCCCACAGAAACGACATTGGGATTGCTGCTGCTCCAACTGAGGTTAGTCTTTGTATCGGCTTTTCCCTTGAGAATGATGTAATTCTCGTAATCGCCATCGTCGTTCACATTGACCGAGTACATCGTTACCGCAGTAACCTTGCCGTCTTTCTTGGTGACCTGCGGATAGGATTTGCTGCTGTTACGTTCATAGCTGTAGATGGTGACGGACGTTGCTTTGGAAGAAACGATATTGACAGGGAATGCCGTATCGCAGTTGCCTGAGTTAGCTGCCGCATGTACTTCAAAGCTGCCGCTCTTGATATTGGCCGGCACCTTGACAACGCCCTTGGCGGAATCGATGGTGACGCCTTTGGGCGCGTCGGTAAGATACCAGAACACACTGTCGCTGCAGCCTTTCGGATTGAGCACTGCTTTATAGGTCGCAGTGGTACCGGAAGCGATGCATTCCAATCCGGTAACGGAAATCCACTCTGCGGGCTGCACAACAGTTACCTTGCAGGAAGCCTTCTTCCCGGAGCCGTCCAGAACCTCGCAGGTAATGGTTACGGTTCCTTTTTTGAGACCTACCACATAGCAGTAGCCGTCTTCCGCGTAATCCACATACGCGATGCTGGGGTTGCTGCTGGTCCAGCAATAGGCACGCGAGGAGAGAGCCACGTTGTTTTTCTGGCTGTCCAGCAGCGTACTGATCGAGATGGTTGCCCAGTCATACCTGAGGATCGAAACAGTCGTCGTATCCAGTTTGATCGTACCGATCGGCAGGATCTGTTTCACAGGGATCTTTACACTCTTGATCTTTCCTTTGTAGGCGGAAGAGATCGCACGAACTGTTACAGAACCGGTTTCTCCCGCTTTGGTGGTCAGCTTGCCGGTCTTTGCGTCGATCTTTGCGCTCGGGCAGCCGGAATTTGCGGAGATAACCCAGGTTACGCGCTGATCCAGATTGCTGCTGCCGACGACCTTTGCGGAAACCGTTACGGATTTGCCGGGGATCAGAGCCTTCGGCGCGAGAACTTCAACGGAAATATCATCGGAATTCACGGAGCCTGCGGGCTTCGGCGCAACCGTGAACTTATAGGTCGTGACCTTGCTGACCGTACCCATACCGCTGATATACAATACCTTCAGCGTCACGTTGTCGCCGGGTTTGAACTGGGACATGTAGATTTCCGAGCTGTTGATACCGTTTTTGATCTGTCCGTTCGCAACGCTCGGATTTGATCCGTCTACCGTATAAACGATGGACGAACGGGTATCGTTGACCGAGGTGTACAGACGAAGGACCGTTTCGGGATAGATCGCCACATTATTCAGATTACCGCTCCACCCGAGCCATTCATCGAGTACCGTATACCAATACTCATCATCCTCGTCATATTCCCAATAGTAGGTGTAAACGTCGAACTGCACGTTACCGGCAGCACTGATCAGTTTGGAGACGTCGATGATGCCTTTTCCGCATTCCTTGGAGCTGCATTTATTGGTCGCAGCGAGCAGGGCTTTTTCGACCTGCGCGGGACCGGGATTATATCCCAAGAAGCTGACATACAACCCCACTGCCGCAGCCACAACAGGAGTCGCCATGGAAGTGCCGTCCCAGCAAGCATAGCCGTTATTGGGGATCGTGGACCAGATGTCGGAGCCGGGCGCTGCGATGTCGCACCATTTGCCGTAGTTGGAATACGGCGCACGTTCACCGCTCGGATTGACGGCGGCGACGGCGATGACATTGTCGTATGCGGCGGGATATCTCTTGGTATTCGTACCGTTATTGCCCATTGCGGCAATCACGGTTACATTTTTATTATGCGCATAGTTGACGGCGTTTTGTTCTGTGTTTGTATAGACGGGACCGCTGAGGCTCATGCTGATCGCATCAACGCCCCAATCGGCCGCATATTTAATGCCGTCACAGATCCAGGAGGTTTCGCCGCTGCCTTCTGCATCGAGAACACGAACGGCGAGAACGTCTATTTCCGGCGCAACGCCGGCGCCGCCGTATCCGTTGTTAAGCTCTGCAGTGATGATACCGGCGCAGTGTGTACCGTGACCGTTCAGATCCATAGGATCATAGTCGTTGTCGACACAGTCTTTACCTTTATAAATATATCCGAGATCCTCGTGGTTATAGTCAACACCGGTATCAAGGACAGCAACGGTTGGAGTCCAATTTCCGCGGGTAACACCCCAGGCGGCATAGGAGTTGACCATGTCGTGCATGTACTGATAGTCGCCGGAGGGATTTGTCAGATACGGATCATTCCATACCCAATCATACCAATCCGTTTTTTCGGGAACCCAATCGAGCGTGCGCATGTCGTCGATCGGAGCCGGGATCTCGACAATATCGACAGGATCCAGCGTGACAATAACATTCGGGTCGACCGGCGGAAGCGCAAGCTGCAGATCCATACCGGCAGCAACCGCGTCACGGACAGAGATCGTTTTCAGACGCAGAACAGCAAATAAGCCGTTGAAGCTCACGAGCTCCGCGTTGTATGCCGCGGCGATCGTCGTTGCTTCCTCTTCGGTCGCGGCGGTGGCGAGGACTTCGTCTTCGACGTAATCCTTGCCGGGCGTCATATTCTCGAGCATTGCCAGAACGTCATGATCGATAAGCGCCTGCTTTTCGGCAATCGTCGACTCGCTCATCACATAGCCTTTCGGCATGCCCGCGATTCCTTCCGGAAGCTCTTTTTCCGGAGCGGGCTGTTCAGAAGGCTCGCCTGCTTCGGGCTCTTCTGCCGGGGCTTCGGGTTCTTCCGTCACCGTTTCGGGGAGCTCTTCTTCTGCGATCGCAGACGGGAGCAGCGAAACGACGAACAGCAGGACCAGAAGGAACGACAGGATCTGTTTCAGTTTTCCTTTCATTACATTTCCTCCGATGATGGTTTTGATCCGTAAACCGAACGTGCGGGACGGTCGGAGACCAAAGAACCGCATGCTTGTTTACAGATTTGTTACAAATATCAATATACCATATAATCCCTTGGAATTCAAGGGATTACAGTACATTTTTCACTGTATTTCGTTTTTCTGCAAAATGGAAACGATTTATTTCGACAAGCGGGATCAGTGCGGTTTTGCGGCGTCCTGCATGATCGCGTTCCATGCCGAACGGGTGATGCGGAATTCGGAACAGATCTGGTTCTGGATCTCTTCGTGCCTGGCGGCGATCTCCTTCCGCATGGACGCAACATATTTTTCCCATTCTTCCATGGACGCCGGCGCGTGATACAGCGCGATGTGCTGTTCCATTTCCGGACGCAGCGTATCCGCAACACGATCCAGAAGGGACTGCAGCCGGTCCACGGAAAAATCGGTCTGCAGCAGCTCCGCGTACCGGTGAAGGAAGCGTTCGCACCAGGCGGGATTGCGCCGAAGCGCGGCGTACAGATCCATATTCACGACGCGTCCCGCGGCGTCGTCGTACAAGACGCCGTTTCTGTTGAAATAGGAAGAGAACAGATTGCGCTTTGAAGAACCGTCCGTGAAACAGCGGTCGATGTCGTAAAAGACCGGACGCCAGCGGATCGAATAGTCGCTTGTCGCCCAATAGCTTTGATTCTTGACGTCGTAGTTGCAGAAGAAGGTCTGCGCGATCACGTAATCGACGATATAATCCACATCCACCCACTGTGCAAACTCCGCGACGGTCGAATCGTTTGCAAACGGTTTCTGCTGCGCATACTTGCGAACGCGAATGAAATCCTTGTTTGTTCCGTACCGTACGGTTTCATTCGTGGAGATGTGGCTGATCGCGGCGGGATCCGCACCGTAATGCGTCACAAGGTAGTCCTGATTCATGCATTCGTTGAGGTCCATGATCCCGTAATAGACGCCGTTCACGTATACGATGACAGGGCGGGTGCGGGCCCTGTCCAGAGAGAGCCCGGAAACGGCACAGAGCGCGAACGAATCGCGCAGGCGCGCCTTTGCATAGTCCTGGCTGCCGTTGCGCAGGATCAGCGACGCGTAGTCCAGCGCGGTGCCGTCGCCCCAGAAGGGATAGTTCACCGTGCCCTGACCGAGCCGCGTGCGCAGATGCAGGGACATGGACTTCTGCGGATTCTTGATGGATTGGTTTCCGCGCGGATTGATGTCGGCGGGGAAGGACGTTCCGAGCGTTCCGTCCGTTTCATAGAAGGTGATCTGCGCGTCGGTATGCGGATAGCGTCCCTGGGTATTGACCCGCGTGAACGCTTTGAAATCCTTCGGGTCGCAGGCAATGCACACGACCGGAAGCGTATGCGGGTCGACAAACAGATAATGCGCGGTCAGGATCCTGCTCGGCAGGCTGTTTTCGGACTGCGCCGTGACGCGCAGCGTGACGGATCCGGTGATCTCGATCGGCTCCGTAAAGATCTTTGAACTTTCGGTCGGTTCGCTGCCGTCCAGCGTATAACGGATGACGGCGTCCGGATCCGCACAGCGGATTGAGACAGAAAACGGTTCCGTATGATACAATCCGGTTTCCGAGAGGACGGGGGACGACGTTCTTCCGAGCAGATATTGTGAGGGATTCGCTTCGCCGGGCGTTGCTTTCAGAAAGAAAACGCGGGAGACGGACGGATCGCTCGTTCGTCCGCTGGTGACGTTTCCGCCGCACAGATCGCCGGTCTCGAACAGATCGCGCAGCGTACCGTCCGGCGCATACAAAAAAACGGTCTCGCCGTTTGCGGCGATACCGAAGGTGTCCGGCCTGAATACTTTGCATGCAGACGAAGCCAGCTCACCGTCCAGGGGAAAGCGGTTTGTCTGTGCGGGATCGTCGGTCAGAAACCAGCCGGAAAGGCTGCGGGGCGATCCGGAGCCGTTGCGCAGCTCGATCCAATCGCCGCTTGCGCCGGACGCGGATACCTCGCTGATATAGATATCGTCGGCGGGAAATGCGCCGAGTTCCTTGACGTCGCCGACCGACGCGGCGTTTTCAAAACCGGGCGTCGGATATTTGTAATAGCACAGGCTGCCGTCGTCGTTGAGACCGACGGAGGTGTTTTTCGGTACGCCCTCGATCCGGGGGATCTGCTGGACCGTCCGGGCAGAGGCATGGTACAGCATCAGACCGCTGTCCGAGGAAGAGACGGAAAACGGCGCGTGGATCTCCCGATCGGAGGAATCCCTGCCCGTCAGGAAGATCAGCAGGTATTCGCCGGGCGCCAGAAGAACGTCCGGACAGTTCCATTTGAGCGGATCGGAGAAATCGTCACTGAGCCAGTATTCGCAAAGCCGGACCGGGTCCGTGCCGCGGTTGTAAAGCTCGACAAAATCGGAATGATCGCCGTACTGATCGATCACGGAATAGGTGTTGCGGAACAGGACTTCGTTCAGGCGCAAAGGCTCGGAGGTATCGGCAGCCCGCGTCTGTTCGATGCCGATGAAGCGATCGTCGTTCGCTGTGCCGGGCGTCGGCTTGCCGCAGTATCCGAAGATCCCGTTCCGGTTTTTCGCCCATGACTGCCCGGAAAGAAGCGCGGGAACGGAGACCGCGTCGATCGGACACAGTGCCGCATCGTACAGACGGACGGTTTCGCCCGCAGAGGAAAGACGAATATCAATACCGTCTTCGGTACCGCAGGAGATCGCCGCGTACCCGTTTGCCGGGATCGTCAGCTCCGGAAATACCGCTTTGTCGGGCTTGTCTTCGCGATCGGACAGGAAGAATCCGGTCACGGTGACGTCTTCCGCATTCGGATTGTACAGTTCGATCCAATCCGCGCCGCCGAAGACGCCGGTCGGAAAATCGTCGGTCGCGATCTCAGTGATAAAAAGCACGGTTTCGGATGCGGTCGCTTCGGCAGACGCTGCGGATGATTCGGATTCCGGATCCGGTTTCTGTATCTCCGGACAGACGTCCGAGATCTCCGTATCGTTCGCCGACGCCGGCGTCGGCAGAATGCAGTAACCGAAGCTGCCGTCTTCACGGCGGGCAAAGGATACGTTTTCGGGCAGCGCCGGAATGATCAGCTTTTCCAGAAGATTGCCGGACCGATCCAGAAGAAACAGCGCGTCGCCGCTCTTGGAAAGACCGAAGGGGAGACAGAACGCATCGGTGTCCGCATTGGACCGCGCATACAGAACCACATAGCCGTTTGCCGGGATCACAAGGTTCGGAAGCATGTTCCCGAGATCGTAGCGATCCTCCTTGTCGGTCAGGATGTAGCCCGCAAGGTCGATGTCCCTGCCGGACCGATTGTGCAGTTCGATCCAGTCCGGCGTACCGAGCGTTTCGTCGGCGAACGCAGTGTTGGAGGAAACGACCTCGCTGATCACGATCGGCTGCGGGTCGGTCGTGCACGCGGCGAACAGACAGAACAGCAGACAGAGCAGCGCGGCAAAACCGAGCTTGGCGATCGGCTTTTTGCATACGGACTGTTCTGTTTCGGTCGGGAACCGTTCCTGCCCGTTCTTCATGGTTTCCTCCTTTAGAGCTCACGCGCGCGGAAGGCGAGGTGCGGATCAATGCGCATAATATTCCGGATTCTGCGGAGCGACGATCAGCTGATCGTCCGCGCCGGTACGGATGCCGTCGTATTCGGGCGCGGGATCGTTTTCGTCGGGCAGAAGCGTCGTGTGTCCGAACAGAAGCGCGTCCGGAAGCCCGCGCTGCTGGCTGTAATCCTTGATGTTGAGGTGCGTATTGAGGTGCTGCCCCATAAAGACCATCGCCGCGGAAACGCCGCCGTCAAGGTTATAGGCGAGGACGCAGCCCTCGTCCTTGAACAGCTGTGCAAAATCGTCGAGATACAGACCGATCGCGTAGTCCTTCTGGCGACCGTCTGCGACGATCAGCACGAAATGACCGGGCTCGACCATGCCGACGCCGGTGCGCGGGTTTTCCGCACCGAGATAATCGTCTCTCAGATTCGGGGTCAGTTCGCCGTTCTGCATCAGGATCGGACCGAAGCAATAGACGTCGCGGTATCCGCGCTCCTGCAGTCCGAGCGTGGTGAAGGAGTTGTTCGGGAAGACATCGAAGGAGAGCGTCCGTTCGTTCCATGCCAGGACCGCCCTGCCGTTCTTGCTCAGATAGGTGTGACCGTCGCGGATCATCGTGCTCTTTCTGGATTCGTCCAGGTTGAGCATGGTGTCGCCGGTGATCAGCAGAGCCGCGCCGTAGCGACGCGCAATGCGATACGGCTTCTGCAGTGCCCGACCGGTGCGGTCCTCGTGACCGAATCCGGAGCGGAACTGGTTGTTCCGCATCCATACGTGCGCAATGAAGTATGTCTGAGGCTGTCCCTTGACGTCCTGCGTCTGCACACGGCGGATGGCGATATCGGTGTTCTGATCGCGGAACGCCCAAAGTCCGTTTTCACGGTCCATGAGGACCTGCTCGGGAACGCCTTCCGTCAGGAAGTGTCCGTCGACCAGATCGGACGACGGTTCGGGCGTGGGTTCGGGCGTAGGCTCGGGCGTGGGTTCGGGCGTAGGCTCGGGCGTAGGCTCGGGCGTCGGTTCGGGCGTGGGCTCCGGCGTCGGCTCCGGTGTGGGTTCGGGCGTCGGTGCGGCAGTCGGAACGGGCGTCGGCGTCGGCGCGGCGGTCGGCGCGGGGGTGATCTCCTTTCCGCCGCAGGCAAACAGCCCGTGCCGCGGTACGGCGGTCGCGGGAGCGATCGTCGGAGCTTCCGTGCTTGCAGGCACTTCTGCGCCGACCGGGACAGAGGTCGGTTCCGACGTAGGCGCATCGGTGGGCGCTTCGGTCGGCACTTCGGTGGGCGCTTCGGTCGGAGGCTCGGTCGGCGGTTCGGTCGGTTCGGGCGTCGGCGTGGGAACCGGCGTCGGGGGCACGGGGGGGTCAAAGCTGACCGTCACGTTTTCAAAGAGAGAGTCTTTCTTGCTGTCGTTGTTGACCTGCGTACGGACCAGACGGTAAACACCGTCGTCACGGATCTCATATTCCCAGTAATCGACGGAATGGAATTCTTTGAGCGCAAGCCGCGCGACCGCGTTCGCGCTTTCGCTGAGATAGAGGGGAAGCTGTTCGTCTGCGATCACGGTCGTGCCCTTTTCGGAATCCGGCATGTACAGCTTCTTATAGGAGCCGGTATGCTTCTTGCAGATTGCCTGTACATATTCGGAAACGATCCGCGCTTCGGGCGCTTCGTTCTCACCGTCCGGAGGGATCACGATGACGGTCGGATTCAGCTCTTTGATCTGCGTTTCGAGCAATTTTTCCATTTTTGCGCTGCGCCAGTTCTTGGAAAGCTGGGCATAGTCGATGGAAAGCTTCGTGTTTACGCCGAGGCGGACGGGATAGGTGTGCAGACCGAGCGTCCACAGCGTGCGGAAGCCTTCCTCGAGACGCATGCGGCTGTAATCGGAGCAGTAGCATACGGCGACGTTCGCGCCGTCGTTGATCAGCTTCGGAAGCAGTCCGCCGAAGAAACGGTATTCGTCGCCCGGAAACGGTGCGATGAGCAGTACGTCCGGATGCTCCGCTTGCTTCCACTGATACTCGGTTTCCGGAAGCTCGCCGGGGCCGTAGGCGTAGACTTCAGAGAGATAGGCCTTTGCGGATTTGCCGACCTTCAGCTCGACGGCGGTGGTTCCCTGCGGCAGCTCGGTAACGGTGGACAGAAACGGGATCGAGACCTTCTCGTCCGACAGCTTCGTGCTGCCGGCGTAGCAGAGTATCGTGATCTCGCCCGGATCCTGATCCCAGACGGTGACAAGATGGGCGGCTTCTCCGGAAAACGCAAAGCGGATCGTGCTTTCGCGCTTAAAGAAAACATAGGTTATCGGGTCGCCGTCGGTGAGAAGGAACGCTTCATCGTCTCTCTTCGAAGGCATCGTTACGGTCGCGGTCAGTCGTTCCGCCTCGCCTTCCTCGCCGACCGCATAGAACGATATGCTGCGCGGCATGAGTGTAAACGCAAGCACCATTGCCAACAGGCAAGCAATTTTCTTCATAAATCCTCCGTAATCACAGATCATGATTCTTAACAGTATAACACGTTTCGGCATGATCTGTAAAGTACGCAGCCCGTAACAAAGATGTAAATACGGAGCATTTTCCGATCACACATCTTTTTCGATTCGGATCCCGAAAGTCGCGGGAACCTTCTTGTTTTTTTCGGCATAATTCGTTATAATATTCCTATCATTTTCCGCAGATGCGGATCGGTCCCGTTTGTGATCGGACCGAGGCGAGGATCATATTCATTATGAAAAAGCAGAAACTGACCAAGTATTCCGTTCCGGGCATGCTGATGATTGCGGTGATTCTGATCGCGGCGATGCTGCTGCTTTCCGGATGCGGAGAACCGGAGGAACCGACGGTGATCGAACAGTCGACGCCGGAACCGACGGAGGCGCCGACGCCCGAGCCGACACAGGTCCCGTATGTGGAGTTTTCATTCGGCAAGGTCGATCGCAGCACGACCGAATTGCGGCCCGTCTCCATAACAGAAGACGATCTTTTGCTTTTGCCGGAGCTCAAAGAACTGAAGCTTCTGGACGGGCGCGCATGCGACAACGGTCCGCTGCTGTCGGCGTTCAGCAAAACGGTCGACTATCCGGTCCTTTGGAGCATCAAACTGGGCGATCGGATGATCCCGTGCGATGAGACCGAGATCATGGTTTCGCCGACCGTGAAAACGCCGGAGGAAGTGATCCGCGCGCTGGAGGATCTGCCGGAAATCAGATCTCTCGATCTGCGCGCGAATACGTTTTCCAACGAGCAGCTGACAGAACTGCTCGAAGCGCGGCCGGATATCGAATTCCGGTACCGGGTGAACGTGCAGAGTTACCGGATCGACAATGACGCGGAGGAGATCGAGCTTCCCGCAAAGAAGATCAAGAAGTGGAACTCGCTGAGAGAAGAACTGGCGATGCTCAAAGATCTGAAGCACGTCACCGTGACCGGCGCGCTTTCGCCGGACGAGGCCGCGCGGCTGCTGAACAGCACGAAGGACATGAATTACGAGCTGAGCTATTCGATCGCGTTCAATAAATCGGAGATCGCAAGCGACGAGGAGGTCGTGGATATTTCCGGGCTGAGTCCGAGCGCGTTCGACGATATCGCCATGGTTCTGCAGCAGCTGCCGAAGGTGAAGAAGGTCAACCTGATGACGAAAAAGGGGACCACCAAGTGGACGCTGGAGGACGCGGAGCGGCTGATGAACATCCGGGATTCGCTGCTGGTCGATTTTAAAATGGAAGCGTTCGGTGTGACCTTCTCGCTTGCGGACGAGGTCGTTTCCTTCAACGATATCGATCTCCGAAAGAAACTCGACGAAGTAAAAGAACTTCTGCCGCACCTGCGCAGGGTGGAGCGCCTGGAGATGATGAACTGCAAGATCGACAACGAGACCATGGCGGCGCTGCGTGACGAGTTTCCGCAGCCCAAGATCGTCTGGAGCGTCACGATCGGCGGATACCGGCCGATCCCGACGGATGCGATCATGATCAAGCTTTCCGCTGCGGGAGCAAGGACGCTTCAAGACAAGCATGTCAAGGCGCTGAAGTACTGCAGGGAGCTCAAGTACATCGATCTCGGACACAACAAGCTGCACAACCTGGAGTTCGTCGCCTACATGCCGGATCTTGAGGTCTGCATTATGTACGACCCGATCAGCAGCCTCAAGGGGATCGAAAACTGCAAGAAGCTCGAATACTTCGAGTGCTTCTCCTGCATGATCAGCGACCTCACGCCGCTCGCATCTTGTACGGAACTCAAGCACCTGAACCTGTGCTACAATAAGATCACCGACATTACGCCGCTTTACGGGCTGACCAAGCTCGAGCGGCTGTGGATCTCAAGAAACAAGATCCCCAACAACCAGATCGAGAAATTCAAAAGGCTGGTTCCCGGCTGCGTGGTCAACACGACGACCCACGATCCGACCGGCGAAGGCTGGCGCAAGGACAAGGATGCGCCGGACGGATACGCGCCGCGCTATGCGCTTCTGCGAAAGCAGTTCCTGTATGATGAAACGGAGCATCGTTACGTCCGGTTCTTTGAAGAATACATTTTGAGAAATCCGGATCCGGTGCCGGAATCGTAAATAAAAGCAAAGCCCGTGCGGCATCCCGAGAGGGAGCGCACGGGCTGTTTTTTTCGGTGCGGCATTATTTGAGAAGCCGCAGCTTGTCGTCGGTCACAAGCGTTTTCAGCGAGCAGATGCAGAGCAGATCGTCGACGCCTTCGGACACGATCAGTTCGTGTACCGAACCGCGGAAGAAGCGCGGATCGATCATGACGACGGTTTTGTAATGCGGAAGCAGCAGCGGGACCAGCGCGTTTGCGAAGGAATCCTTGACGACGAGCAGAACGCCTTCGCCGTCCGGAGACAGATTGGTCAGCCGCACCGTCCCGTAGTTGCCGTTGAAGAAGACCGCGTACGGATCGTGCGAGGTCAGCGCCTCGCGGAAGTAGAGATCGGACCGGGGCGGTTCGTCTTCGATCTGCACGGTATAGTCGCAGGAGGGCAAAGGATACCGGATCGTTTCGTGCGGGGTCAGCCACAGCGCGCTGCGGGACAGCGTCGATCCGTGGAAATCCTCATAACATTCATAAACGATGTTTTCCGCCGGAACGGGCGTTTTGCCGAGGCTTTCGAGACAGCGCGCGTAGGCGGCGTATGCGCCGTCCGCGTTCCAGTGGTTGTCCGTGCGGTAGAACCGATCGCCCTTTCCTTCACACAGCGCGTCCGAAAGATCCACGGCGACCAGATCGGCATAATTCCGGATCTCGTTCAGCAGCGCGTCGTCCCGATAGAGCGGACGCAGACAGGCGGGCAGATCGTCCCTTGCGGCGTATCCGGCGGTCGGCGGGACCAGCATGTACATCCGCAGCCCTTCGTCGGCGGCAAGCTTGTCAAGATGCGCAAGGTTCCGCTGAAGGGACGAACGGTTTTTCGCGGTATCCTCCACGGGGCTCTCCACAAGTTGCCCCTTGCCGGTCACATACACGTCGTCGAGGCGTTCGGTGCCTGCGGCAAGCCGCATGTACGCGCTGATGCCGGTCAGAGCGTTCCGCAGGATCAGGTGGTCGGAAAGATAGTTCTCGATATCGTCGTCCCACGTCCAACGATTGAGCGACAGCGAATCCGCCTTCGGGAATTCGGCGAGCACGCGCCGTTCCGCAAAGGAAAAATCGGTGCCGAGATTGCACAGCGTGCCGATGAAGCCGGCGGCGAGGATCAGGAAGAAAACGATTGTCAGAAAGTGTTTTCGCATACGTCACCTCAGAACCGGAAATAGATGAATGGATTGTAGCTTTGCCGGACCAGCGCGGCGATGCAAAGCACGAACAGAAGCAGCAGCACGGCGGTGCGGCAGACAGAGGCAAGGCGGGGCTTTTTCCGGGCGAGCGCGCGATACGTTTTCGCGGGCAGATTTCCGGCGCACAGCAGTCCCAGAAGGAACCATACCCAGTAGCTGCCGATCACCGAGATCGCGTTTACGCCGAGCACAGGCGCGGAAAAGCTGAACATCCCCGCAAAATAGCGTCCCATCTCGGAAAAATCGTCAAAGTAGAAGATCACCCATCCGGCGGAAACCACGGGGAAGAGCAGGATCGTCCGGATCACGGCGGGGATCTTTTCAAGCACACGGCGGAATACGAATCGCTCGAGCACCAGGAACACCCAGTAATACAGCCCCCAGATCACAAACGTAATGCTTGCACCGTGCCAGAGCCCGGTCAGCGCCCATACGATAAACATATTGAGGATCGTTCGCGCCGTTCCCCTGCGGCTGCCGCCCAGCGGGATATACACGTAATCGCGGAAAAAACCGGAGAGCGTCATGTGCCAGCGACGCCAGAAATCGGTGACGGAGGTTGCGGTATAGGGATGGTCGAAGTTCTGCGGGAAGGAGAAGCCCATCATGCCGCCGAGACCGATCGCCATATCGGAATACCCGGAAAAATCAAAATAGATCTGCAGCGTGTAGCAGAACGCGCCGAACCAGCAGCCGAGGATCCCGAGCTCCGAGGGACGCGCGGAGAGGAACTGCCACGCTTCGCCGATTATGTTTCCGAGCAGGACCTTCTTGGCGAGACCGATCAAAAACATCCGGATCCCGCGTGCGACCGCGTCCGGGTCGATTCGCTGCGTATTGTCCGCAAGACCGTTGATCTGGATCTCGATATCGGAATAGCGCACAATGGGACCGGCGATCAGCTGCGGGAACATCGTGATGTAGGTGCCGAAAACGAAGGGGTTCCTCTGCACCTTCGTTTTGCCGCGATAGACGTCGATGACGTAGGACATCGCCTGAAACGTGAAGAAGGAGATGCCGAGGGGCAGGGAACTCGGGAAGAATCCGAGCCGCGGCAGGCGAAGTACGTTCACCGCCAAGGGCGTGAAGTATTTATAGAAGAACAGAGAAAGGATATCGAAAGCGACCGCAAGGATCAGAAACAGCCGTTTGCGGGCGGGAAACCGCTCCGTAAACAGCGCGAACAGATAGTTGACGGCGATCACGATCACCATCAGCGGGAGGTATTTGAGTTCTCCCCAGCTGTAGAAGATCAGACTTGCAAACAGCAGAAATCCGACCCGCCACTTTCCGCGCAGCAGATAATAGCACAGAAAGAAAACGGGCAGGAAAAAGAAGATGAAGCTGATCGAGGAAAAGACCATTCGGAAGGATTATTTCAGCGCATCCGTGTAGACCTTGTACAACGCGGCGGCGTCCTCGGCGACGATGACGAGAACGTAGCAGCCGTTGCGCTCGATCCGCGCGTTCGAGATCTTCGGATATTCCGACGGCATATATTCACGGTAGGTCTCCGCCTGATGCGCGATCTGATCTCTGAGCAGCGCTTCCGCCTCTTCGGCGTATGCGGAATCGTTCGCTTCGACAAGGAGAAACTCGTCCGTCATGAGTCCGTCGGCGGAGGCATAGTTCACGATCTGCCTGCACTGCGCGGGGTCGATGCCGTAATAATCGTAAACCATATCCGGGCTGCGGCGCGTCATTTCGGGAAACTGACCGAGCTCGCTCATCTGCTGATACAGCGTTTCGCCGTCAATCGCGGCGGGCGTCTTTTTGCAGCCGACGGGCACAAGCAGCAGCGCCGCCGCAAGAAGCATCACAAAAAGCTTTTTAATCATTTGCATTATCCTCCGGTTTCCAGATTCCAGCATAGTATTCGTCCCTTGCACAGGAGCGCAGCAGCTTCACCCAGATCGCTTTTGCGATATCGTTCGGATGGAAGGAATAGTCCCGCCCGCTGTACTCGTATTTCAAAAATCCGTCCTCGTCGCGCACAAGATCCGCGAGCTCAAGGTAGGTATAGCCGTTCTCCTCGCAGAACGCACGCAGCATCTCGTTCGCTCTTTTATTCGTCGCATAATCCTGATGAACGGTCTCGGCAAAGCTTTTGAGTGTCGGCATGATGGAATGGACGTAGATGCGGAGATCGGGATGATTCTCCTTGATGATGGAGAGGATCTCGGCGTAAACGTCGATCAGCTTCTCCGGAGAATAATACTCGAGGTCTCTTACGCCCATCATAAGGAACAGTCGCTTTGCCTGCGTGAGCTCGACGATCTCGGAGATGGTCATGTATCGCGAGCGGAAGATCACCTTGCCGGCGGTGTCCTTCCTTTCGGCGCCCAGAGCGAGCCGCAGGGTCAGCCCGCTGGAACCGATGATGCGCATATTGCCGAGACACGGTTGACCCTTCTCCCTTTCGCTTGCGGCGTACATGTTCAGCCCGCCCGCAATGGAATCGCCGACCATGACGGAATCGTCGAACCACGCGTCCAGATATCCTTCGTCCAGCTGTTCGTCGCTGACGGGCGGTACGGTCGGGACGGGCGTGGCGGTCGGCGCTTCGGTCGGTTCCGCGGTCGGGATCCCGGTCGGCCGCGGCGTTTCGGGTTCCGGCGGTTCGGAGACCTTCACGGAAGCCGGCGCTTCGGCGGCTTCGGACGGGATCGCTTCCGCCGTCTGTTCGGACGGGATTGCCGCAGCGTCCGTTGTCTGCGCTTTTCCGCAGGATAGGCAAAACAGCAGACAAAGAACGGCAAGAAACGATCGTTTCCCTATTGTTCTGACAGATTCTTTCATAGTATCGAATTATAGCATATCGGATCTCAAAACACCAGTTCTTTTTTCAAAATCCCCGGTCCGTCGGGGAAACCGATCGAAAGGGATCTGCTTTCTGCAGGCGCCTCGTTTCGCGGAGAAATACGCGGGCGCTTGCCGCTTCCGGATCAATCGTTTTCGGCGTCCTCCGGACTCCAGATCCCGGCATTATACTCGTCTCTTGCGCAGGATCGCAGCAGATGCACCCAGATCGCTTTGCCGTAGCTGTTCAGATGGAAGGTGTTGTCCTGCGCGCTGTAATCCTGTCGGAGAAAACCGTTCTCGTCCCGGACGAGATCGGCAAGCTCGAGGTAGGTGACGTCGTTTTCCTCGCAGTAGGCGCGAAGCTTGTCGTTTGCCGCTTTGTTGATCTCATACGTCATATCGACGGTGTCCGCGTAGCTTTTGATCATCGGCATCAGGGAATGGATATAGACCCGGATCCCGGGATTTTCGGTTCTCACGATGGTGATGATCTGATCGTACACGTCGACCAGTTCCTCGGGGGAATACCAGCGGGGGTCGTTGACGCCGAGCATAAAGAACACACGCTTTGCCTGCAGCGTTTTGACTACGTCGGACGCGGTCGTATACCGCCCGCGGAATTTAATCTCGCCGGTCCGTTCCTTCTTCTCGGTGCCAAGAGCCTTCTTCAGCGAAAGCGCGCTTGTGCCGACCAGCTGCATATTGCCGAGGCAAAGGTGATCCATGCCCCTTTCCTTTGTGACGTACATGTTCAGCCCCGCGACCAGCGAATCGCCGATCAGCACCGAATCGTCGAACCATGCGTCCAGAAACCCTTCGTCCAGCTGCTCGTCGGAAACGGGAACGGGCGTCGGCGACGGCTCCGGAGTCACAGGATCCGGGGTCACGGGTTCCGGGGGCACGGGTTCCGGGGTCACGGGCACAAAGGCAGGCGTTTCCGCCGCTTCCGCAGACATGGTTTCCGCGGGAGAGGGGGCGGCGGTCGGCGGAACGGGATCTGCGTTCTGCGTGAATCCGCAGGATATGCAGAAGACTGCGCACAGAAGCGCGGCAAGCGCGCAATTCAGTTTTGTTTTGACAGAATCATTCATAATACTGTATCATAGCATGTATGCGTTGAAAATACCAGCCTTTTTTCGAAATACTGACGGATTGGCGACAGAGAAGCAGGCGTTTGCCGGATCCGTGCCGCGCTCGCACGGAACGGGATCGCGCGGATCGCTTATGATCCGGTCATTTCTGCTGCGTGCGATCCGCAGCCGATCGCATGCATCGGTTATTTCCTGTAAAAAAGGTTACATTCCGCAAGAGAATCATTTATAATAGGAACAGAGCCGCTTTCGTGCCGTATGCACGACGGGACAGCCCGGAAAGGAACGGGAACATGGAGAGCATAAGTTCGAAAAAACAGGCGCTGGTGCGCATGATGCAGATTCTGATTGAAGAGACCGATCTGAACCATCCGATGACGCAGGAACAGATCCGGGACCGGCTGAACGATCGGTTCGGTATCGTCATCCGGAGACAGACGGTCGCCGACCATCTTGCCTTGCTCCAGGAACTGAGGGTCGGCGCGAATCAGGTCCGAGAAAAAGACAGGGTCGGGTATTACGGGCTGTTCGTTACTGCGTCCTCTCGCCACAGATTTGACAACGATTCTCTGCGCATCATGATCGACGCTTTGCGGAGCAGCCGGTATCTGTCTGCGATAGACGCGAAGCAGACGGTCGAGTATCTTTTGGAGACGTGCGGGCGGAAGACCGACGATACGGTAAAGTGCAGCCGATTCCCCGTGGAAAAAAAGAGCTCTTTCTGCATTGATGTGTGTTTGACGAGATCGAGGAAGCGATCGATCAGCAATATGAGATCAGCTGCGAATACGACACCTACGGTCCCAATCTGCAGATGCACGCCACGGCCCGCGAGCGCGTGCAGCCCTTTTATCTGCTTCCGCACCGCGGCAGGTATCTGTTGATCGCCTGGTGGCAGCAGCATTTGCTGTTTGACAAGCTGGATCGCATCAAAAGGGTGCAGGTTTTCCGCAAGGACGCCGTCCGGCCGGAGGCGGTCAAGGAATCCGACGACACGATCGACAAAAGAACGCTGGCGGAAGGCGTCACGCTCCCGCTTACGGAACGAACGCAGATCGTGGAGTTTCTTGCGGACGAGCGCGTTCTCGACGATCTGATCGATCGGTTCGGCA
>CADAPG010000021.1 GCA_902789675.1 uncultured Eubacteriales bacterium | reverse complement strand
AACATAACATATTATACTGTAAGATAAAGTACATTTTCAAGTGGGCAAAAGCTCATACAATTCATTCTGCTTTATTTCATCTTCTGATAGAATGCGAGCATTCAATACTTCTTCTCCGTACAACGGCGATTTAGCGTCGCGCCAAGCGCCGTCTACAAATTCGCGAATCGGATACGACGAAATATCAATGACACGTCCCGTTTCAGTGATACATGCATGTCGCCTTGGTGTCCGTTCCATTCAGATGTGTCTCCCCCTTCTTACTCCGACGTATTAATCGCTCGCTATCCTTTTTCTCCCCGCCTTCCACGAGGAAATAACAACGGATTCTATCTGACTGACGGTCATATCCCTTAGTTCGTCGCTCGTTTCACAGAGCAACTTTGTATATCGATTCCTGCCGTGATAGCTTCCGTCGCCCTGCTGCTGAAACGATGAACAAACGTAGAAAGCTTCCTCCCCTTCTTTTTGAAAGATGAGGAATGGAAGTTTCTGCTGAACCGTGCCGGTCATTATGATGTTTTCCTTGCCGACTATAAAGAAATCGGGATTAAGAATGTGGTACATTTATTTGTTCCAAGATTGTAATTCGTTGATGTAATCCTGACTGAAGCGATGACGCTTGGCCGCTTTCACGATTCTGTCCATGTAACCGGATTTCCAACCGGCGTTTGCTGTATCGCGGTTTGATAAGTAAACCAACGCATCGCGCTTCTGGCCATTCACCGACACCTGGATAAACTCTTTCCGATAACACCCGAGGGAAACCCCTTCATAACGGTCAAGCGCAACAATGTTACGATTCGAAACGCGCCATACAACACCAGTTACGTTGCTGCCCGTTTTGGGAACGATAGACGCAACGCCTGCTGAATCGAGAACAAACTGCATGTCCTCCAGTGTGCAGATCCCGACTTCGGTTGCGCCGGGGCAACGGTATGTCATCTGCTCCTCGTCCATATTGGATCCGTATGCGAAATAAAGGTTAATATCTAATTCTTTCATTTCAGTTAAATCACCTCAATCATCAAAAACCGCATGCATCGTTTCCACCCGATCTACGAAATCTACGAAAGAATCTGTCTGCTGGTTCCGCTGCGCATTCTTCATACGGCGGTAGGTCCTACCGTCGACGACGACCGTTCGGTCGACATAAACGACTTTCTTCCTGCCGAATAGCCCGCGTTTGACTACCGGAACCTGAACTCTGACTCTATGCTTCACAGCGACCTCCTGTCAACACGCCTCTTCCTGCAGCCAGTCTGAAATCCTTCTCGGACAGTTTTCAAGATTCTGCATTTCCATGATACACTGTCCGCCGTGTGCTTTCAAGCACTGTTTGCAGAGCCGATCATTAATTTCACCGGAAACCTTCTCGCTCAAATAAAGCGCGAGCAGATTAGCTGTCATTTTAGTCATTTGTTGCATCAGTTTTTCTCTGTTTGTCATTTTCTGCCTCCATAATTATGAGCCCTTGCCGCCCGCCATCGCGATGATAAAGTACAGTCCCCAGACTGCAGCAACCAACACGAGTTTCAGAATCCAGTGCAGCTTCTTGCTGCGAACGATCAGGATCGTCGCCGGGATCGGGAATATGAAAATCCATCCCATCACCCACCAGAACGTGTGCCGTTTCTTCGGCTGCACCGGCGTGTAGGTCTGTCGCGGCTGATACGTTTGTCGTGCCAGTTCTGCCTGCGCCCGCTGGCGGCCTTTCTCGAAATCATAGCCGGCTTGTTCCGAATCGATTTCTGCGGATTGAGCGGCCTCATGTTCAACCAATATTGTCATGCCGCAGTATTCACATACTGCCTGCTTCATGGATTCATCCACCTTGAGCGGTGCTCCGCAGTGCGGACAAATGGTCTGGATCAGTTTCATAAGCTTTTCCTCCCCTTTTTAGGGAACGGGATCGGAGGTGTGAAATAGGAGGTGTATTCCGATCCCATTCCCATGGTACGGTTAAACCGTTACCGTCTGTTCACTGTGCCGGATCATCTCGTAGAACCGGTTCGTATCGATCAATACAAAGTCACGAGTGAGATCGAGCTTGCCGTTGCCTGCCATCACTGACAGCATGATCGCCACCGCCAGCAGATGCTTGCAGAGTCCGGCATACGGACAGCTGCAGTACGCTTCCTGTATCGCGTTGTTCCGGATGGTAAACTCGAGCTCGTACCATTCCGTACCGGCCACGTACGCACGCCCGACGCCGTCTCTCACGGAAACGTAACCGATCTTGCCGGTTCTGCAGTACTCCAGCGCACGGTCGAACACCTGCGGCACAGCGCCTTCCGCTTGGTGCGGATCGTCCAAGGGAATGATGTAGCCGTCACCGTAGATGATTGTATCATCCCCGTCTTTGATCTCTTCTTCCGGAGGAAGAAACCATGTGCGGAATTCCTCCGGCAAAAGTGCGACGCTGTCATAGCTCAGCATCTTGTCCATGACAGGCGCGTAGGAACCGTGGATCGGCGTCTGTGCCATCGCGATCACGCGTTCGTAGTCGGAAAGGCGGATCCTGAACTTCGTGGTCACAGAAGTAATATAACCGACCTTACCCGCAAGCTTGCCGTTGACAAACACGCGATCGCCCTCATTCAGATCAAAGAGGTCATTGAAATAGGTCAGTTCACGGTCAAAGTTCTCGAACCGGATCCGCACCAGCGATTTCACAGGCTCTCCGGGTTCATCCACCCGCGGAATCAATACATCCGGCGTTTCCTTCGTATCATCTCTTCCGAATCCCATCATACGCATATCTTATTCCTCCTCGTCATACTCACTGTCATAATCGTTGCTGCCGTCATTCTGCGAATCCTCGTCGCCGAAGATCACCGAATACGCAAACGCCATTTCAATTCCATCCAGCTTGCCGTCGCCGTTCAGATCAAACAAATCCCAGATACCGCTCATTGCTGTTACCTCCTTCAGATCGCTTCCAGCATTGCGTATGCGGAAGCCTGTTCTCTCGCGTACTGTCTTACGTTGCGAATCCGCTTCTTCCCGGAAAATATCGCTTTCTCAGGGAGTTCTCTTTCAAAGAAGCACTTGTCGCGTTTCTCTTCGACCAGCCGGTAGTAGATCGCGTCGTATTCCCGCAGCTGATCCTGACGGTTCCTGCACATCAGGTATGGATCGTAATTATTCACCGTCCACTGATCGTCGTAATCATCGGCGTCCGCTTCTTTGACGGACAGGATCGCGTCTTTGTGATTGTGCTTCACTCTTGGGAACGCCCTGGTCACAGAGGCCACCTCCGCCGCCGATTTTGCTCTGACCGGGAACGTGATCGGAATGTAGAATCCTTTTCCGACGTGTCCGCACTTTGCTGTTACCTCATAATACCGCATTGGAAACCTCCTCTTAAAGATGAATTGCTTCGAGAAAAAGTGTTCTATTTCCTCTCTACACCTGTATTAAACCACAAGAGGTATCCGATAAATCGGACAGGAAGCGGTTTCCTTACAAAAATCTGTTACCATGCATAGATCCATTCAGCGAAAACTATATTGCCCCTGCTCATTGTTTTTTTTGCAAAAAGATGGTATACTGAATTAAATAAAGAAAGGCAGGATACTCTATGGCTCTCCAAACGTGTAATACGGCAAAACGTCTGTTTCTGATTCTGCTCGCCTCAGTGTTTGTGCTGACGGCTATCGGCTGCAAATCGAAAGAAGCGCGGAAAACTGAAAAGGAGGGCGACCGCCCCGGGGAAATTGCGGGAATTACCGGCGATGAAGAGGCGGACGACAAGAACGGAAATACGACAGAGCAAACCGAAGCCGAAGAAACCGGCGACTGGAGAATGATGAAATCCACCGGTTACAGTTCAAACGGCAGCATCTTTTATCTGTTCGAATACGAATATGACGCGAACGGCAATTGCATCAGGCAAACGAGGTATGAATGCTACGGCAGCAACGAATATCGGTACGTATACGAATTCGGATACGACGCAAACGGCAATCAGATTCGGGATATGAGATATGACGCCGACGGCAGCATCTTGAATCGGGCCGAATCAGAGTATGACGCGAACGGCAGAAAGACTGGATACACATGGTATAAAGGCAACGGCAGTATCGAGTATCGGCTTGAATACGAATACGATGCGAACGGCAGAAAGACCCTGGAAACGAACCATGAAGCCAACGGCAGCATCGTTTATTGGTCCGAATACGAATACGACGCGAACGGTCATATGACCAGAGAAACGAAATACGAAGCCAGCGGTAAAATCGTTGATCGGTCCGAATACGAATACGACACGAACGGCAAACGGACCAGGTTTACGGAGTATGGTGCTGACGGCAAAATCTTGCATCGGACCGAATCGGAGTACGACGCAAACGGCAGAATGACCGGGAATACAAACTATAAAGCCGACGGCAGTATCAGTTCTCGGTTCGAATACGCGTACGATGCGAACGGCAATCGAATCAGGGAAACGAAAGATGGTTTCAACGGCAACACCAGTTATCGGTACGAATACGCGTACGACTCGAATGGTAAAATGATTAGAGAAACGCACTATACTGCTGACGGCAGCATCGAGTATTGGATTGAATACGAATATGACGCGAACGGTAATACAATCAGGGAAGCGCATTATGATGCCGACGGCAATATCACGTATTGGTACGAAAACGAATGGCAGTACTTTGAAAACGCACCGAAGCAGAAGAAGAAGTAAAGCCGCAACCAAATCCCGAACGCCACGAATGTGACCTGCGTGCTTGCCGCGATCAGTTCATTCGTGACCATGCTACATCTGTTTTCGATTGTGCGCGGAATAATCTGCAGCGGGAAACTGAGTATAAAAAGGCTATTTAGTTGGAAAAAGCTAGTAATGGTTCTTATTGGGTTCGAGTCCTGCTGCCCCGTACTTTTTCTTATTTCTTTGCAGCGCTAAAGTATGCAAGAAGCAAGGCGAAGCTGTTGTGGCTTCGCCCCTGTGCGTGTTTTGATTTACGGGAGTATCAACTTGCCGATACACCTCGCTTAGTGCGCTGCTTTATATTCCTGCGCTGCCTTGGAATAGGCGTAGATCGCCGCCATCGCGTTCTGCGAGTTCGCGTCCGTATAGGTGTCAAGCGCGATCTTCACGTAGGACAGTGCGGAAACGTTCACCGTTGCCATACCGTTTTCCGTCGTGATCGTGATCTCAAACGCCTTACCCAGATTGTGCGCCGGAATGTCCGCAATCTCGACCGTGTACCGGGTCCCGGACTTTTTCACCGTCACTGGTGTGCCGTCCGACGCTTCTGCAGTAAACGTGCCGGAATATCCTTTCGGTACCGTGAACTGCATCCGGATCGTCGTTGCGGAGTCAAGCGCCGTCGCAAAGGTGAATTTCGTGAAGTCCGCACCGCTTGACTCGATTCCGATCGCGTAGTCGCTCAGTTCGGTCTTGATCGCCTCGATATCATAGCCGGTCGCATAAAACCGATCCATCTCTGCGTAGTCTTCGCCGAGCGTCCAGCCTTTTGCATCCGCAAGGAACAACTGCACATAGTGTCCGTAGTCCGCGAGCGCATGGACGAGATCGATCGTTTTTGCGTCCGTGATCGTGCCGTTTGCAACCGCTGTATCGAAGGTTCCCAGATACTGCTTGATGGAGTAGTTCTCCGACACCGTCTTTTCCACGCCGTCATCGAACCAGTGATACGTCGCGGTAATCGTATCCGCCATCTGGATGGAATTGACATAGCAGGTGAACTTGTGATACAACAAGTCGCTGTTCATCAGGCTCTCGTCGAAATACACCGGTTCCGAAGCCACGCTGCCCGCGCCGCTGATCGTAAAGATCATATAGGTTCCAACTCGTTCTATGTCAGACAGTGGGCGCAAATCCATATAGAAGTTCACGCCGATCTGTCCGGACAAAACGAGACTATGCGTTGCAAATTTCGGCGAGGCTTGTTCGAGCTTCCATTTGGCGTACAGCGTCACGTCGAAGCTGACGGTGTCTTCCTCAAAACCCCATGCGCGCATATATCGGTCCCCGTGGCAGCCGTCCCAATCGGTAAGCAGTTCCCCAAGTGTGCAATCCTCGTTGCGGTAGCCGACTTCTTCTTCATACCACCAGTTCTGATTCCAGTCCGGCTCGTACCAACCGCCAAAGGAATATCCCTCTCGGACGGGATCCTCCGGCCGCGTCAGCAGCGTACCGTATTCCGTCTCCTGCAGGATATAGTTTTCCTCGTTGCCATATTCGGGAACGAATGTCGCTGTATATGGTTCACCCTTGAAGACTGCCGTGACCGTTACGTCGCCCGCAGGCATAACAAAGGTATATGTCCAGTCGTCCTCACAGGTCGTCTCGACCTCCGTCTCCCCGCAGAGAACGGTCAGTGTGCCGAGTACGTAACTGCCGTTGCTTTGTATGTTCAGAGTGACCGTTTCCCCCGCGGCAGCGCGTTTCGTCTCTGTTTCTACACGTCCGTGCGTTACCTTTTCAACGTTTACCTTATATTCGCGGACAATCCAGATATGGCCGCCGAACACTGCCCAGTCGCCGTTATATGCCGGGCGAAAATATATGCGTGCGTCGCCTGCGTATGCAGCATCGACGTGATACTGATTGTCAAACCCGTCCGGATACCAGCCCGCGATCGTGCCGTCTTCTACCTTCACGATCTTGATTTCCTCCCCGGTCGTCAGCGTCGTCGAAAGGATGTACTCGCCGTCGGCGTCCGGATTCTCCTCAAACCGCCGTGAACGGTCGATCGAATCGACGGTCCAATCCGGTCCGATCACATAATAACCGTCATCGAATGGCGTTTCAGTATAGACGGCATACAGCGACGTATCGCCGTACGGCGCAAATGTATAGACATTATCCGTGCTCACGCATTCGCCGTACGGTTCTCCGTTCTCCTCGTCCCATTCGAATCCGTCTGCGTTGTACCAGCCCGCAAACTTCAGGCGTCCGTCCTTCCGGTATTGTGCCGTAGACATTGTTACCTCGTCGCCGCTGTAGATCGTGCCCTCGCGGTCGATCGTTATGCCGTCCTCGTACGTGATGCGCTGCGGCTGTACATTTCCGTACGTCTCATAGTGCGGACAGGTAAAGTCGTGCATCAACTCCACGGAGCGGCGGAACACCATCAATTTATGGCTGTCGATGCCGTAGAACAAATCATAGACGCCCCTGTACTCCTCATCAAAGTCAGGCTTGAGACGGCACTCCTCCCCGTTTTTGCCGAGCTCGCGAAGCTGGCCGGTCGGCTCGACGTTATGAATAACGGTCTTGTTGCCGTAGGTCTTTCCCTCGCGGCCGATAATGAAATTTGCGATAGAATCACCGCCGTAGACCTCCGTAGACATCCATACGGTTTCCTCACCCTCGAAATCGTAAATATCCTCCTCTTCGATCGGATCCCCGAAACCGTAGGAATTGTCTGTCCCCGCAACTGTGTGCGCGTTGCCCATCGGATGCGGTATCTCATCCATCCAGTGGAAGCCGAGCGCATACGCATAGGCTTCAGCATCCGGATCGTCATAGGTATGCGTGACCGTGAGCGTTCTCTCGCCTGCGTCCAGCGTAAAGTGATAGACGCCCTTCTGCGAAGCGACCAGGATCATCGGCCGCGAATCCAGAGCGCCGTCATAGCCGTTGCCCTCGACAAGATGCAGATTTTCCGTCGAATCGAAAATATAGTAATAATTCTGCGTATGGAGGTTTGCCGGATCATACTCCGTATATTCAACGCCATCGATCAGAATCCCGATATCGTATCGTTTATACGGTAAAAGAGCGTACTCGTTTTCGAAGTCCTCGCCTTCGACCCTGAGATTATAATGGAACATACCGTCTTCGCCTTTGGTGAACGGTTCGGTGATTTCAAATCCGTCCCATACGCGTTCAAAGATGTGAATCTCGCATATGCCCTTGGCCCGGAATCTCGCTGTCACTGTGACGGGACCGTCCGGCATGACAAAGCTGAATTGGTTTGGGTACTCCGCGCTCTGCGTAAGCGTGACCGGCGTCCCGCCGCACTTTGCGGAGATCGAATCCAGCTCATAATATTTGGATTCTGGTGTCGTGGTCAAAGTAACAGTATTACCGACGTATGCCCAGTTCCCGCTCGTGCTCACGCTGCCGTGAATAACTTCTCCGATCGTGATATCACGCTTTTCCGGAATCGTGATGTTGACGGGGATGGACCCATCATCACCCACCTCACTGTGATAGTCTTCGATCCAGAACTCGCTTGAGTAGTAGATCGTGCCTGTATACGTCCCGGGTTCATAGTCGCCCTTCGGGATCTGTACCGCGCAATACACCGTATCCGTTTGCTGATAGAACACAGCATCCGCTTCACTGCCGCTTCCGGTCAGATGCTCCGTTTCCTGTCCGTAATCGGACACGTTGTACACCCGAAGCGGGATCGTGTGCGTTCCGTCCGAGAGATCGTAACAATGCAGAAACAGCGTCAAGTGCTGTCCGTCTTTCGGACTGATCCCTTCAAGCGTCAACAATGAAACCTCAAAAACCGTATAGTCCTTCTTGAAATCCATTGTGACGATGGTCGGAGTCGCGAGTTCAAAATCATACTCGCCGTCCGCGACTGCGGGCAGCAGGCCGATGCAGAGCAGCAATGCGAGGAACAAACTCAATAAGGTTTTGGTGGCTCGTTTCATGGCGTTCTCCTTTCGGTTTTCAGTCTTAACAGAGCATTATACATCTATATTGTATATTGTATCTTATCGTCTTTCAAAACGCAAGGAAAAATCCCGTGCGATATTCTGATAATACCTCTTCTGATGATAAGACACGGATCGTCATTTTCTGTAATACGATCCCCCTGTCGATCTGCGAAGACAAGACATTTGTCCGTTTGGCTTTAGTAGGCAAATTGAAAAAGATCCTAACCTAAACACCCGCCAGGTGCCTATGAGCCAACGGGAATATGTTAGTTCCCGTTCTTTCCCAACGACATATGTGTTCCAGGTTCCTTTATCTCGAATGCTGAATTTGTATCATAACGCAAACCGGCGCAATCCCTTTAGGGACCGCGCCGGTGTCGGTTCCATTTCTCACATAGACGATGATTTTGCCTTCGTACTTCAGAAGGCCTTTGATGGTTTGCATAAGTCAAAAGATTGAATATCCCAAATGCCGTATGTATAAGCGACAACATGCAACAAACGATCCATTCGAGTCCTTCTGCCCGTATAGTTCCGCATGCAATAGACTCGAATTTTTACGTACCTTTCAAAAAACCCAGTATTTATAAGGGTTTTCGGGTTCGAGTCCTTCTGCCCCGTACTTTTTCTTATTTCTTTGCAGCGTTAAAGTAGGCAAAAAGGAATCAGGTAAATCCGTCAATTCTAAGCATTTTTGAACGAAAAAACGAGCTCCGAAGCAGCTGTTCAGCCGTTTCGGAGCTCATTTCTCTCTAATTTTACCGTTTTTCGATAAAAATACCTCATTTATCGTGGTAGACAAATGAGGTATTTATTGTGGCAGGGGCAGAAGGACTCGAACCCTCAAGAACGGTTTTGGAGACCGCTATGTTACCATTACATCATGCCCCTATTTCGTTTGCAAGCGGTATCATACCACAGCCGAAAACAAAATGCAAGTGTTTTTTATGATCCGTCAGCCGATAAAGCGCCATTCTCCAGAATCACGCGCGGAGAGGTATTTCTGCAGGATCTCCTCCTCATCGTTTTCATCAAGGACCGGTTCCTGGATTGGCTCGTTGCACAGCCACGCATAATAGTCTGCGACCGCTTCGATCAAAGAAGACAGGATCTCTTCGATCGTCCAACGCGCCGTACATACCGGCAAACGAATCATCGGAACGTCGTCCGGATTGTCGAACACCGGATAGGAATCGAAATCCGCCCAATAGAACAGATATCCGACGCGTTTTCCTTTTCGTGTGACAAGATAGTGTTTATATTCAAAATCAATCCACAGTGTGATCGGAAAACGGTATTCCGTTTCCAGCCAACGAAGGAAGGAATGCAATTCATGTTTCGTTTCCTTTGGAATTTTACTGTCGAAACAATAATTGAATCCCGGTTCAATGGCGTCTGAAACTTCAATCGAAACGCTCTGCGCTCTGTCCCACACGTTACCCTTTGTCATGCCTGAACCACTTCCTTACACAAACTGCACGATATAGTCATGCAGATTGCGGTACGCGATGCGCTCGACCTCGGCGGGCGTGAAGCCCTCTTGTAAAAGCGCGTCGAACAGCGCGGGCAGATCGGACGGGTTTTTGAGATCCTTCGGATAGCGCTGCATGCCGTCGAAATCCGAACCGATGCAGACGTGATCTACGCCGCCGATTGAGGCTGCGTGCGAGATGTGCCGCACGATGTCCTTGATCACAGCGTGCCCGGATTCTGTAAGCTGCGGACCGTAGAAATTGATCCCGACGACGCCGCCCTTTTCGGCGATTGCACGGATGTATTCGTCCTTAAGGCAGCGCGGCGCGTTCATAAGTGCGCGGCAGTTCGAGTGCGAGGCAAAAATCGGCTGCGTGGAAAGCGCCAACGCGTCCTCGATCCCGGCGTCGGAAAGGTGCGACACGTCGAACGCGATCCCGAGCCGGTTCATTTCAGCAAGGATCTCGCGTCCCGCGGCGGACAGTCCGCGACGCTTCTTGCCCTGTCCCGCGCCCGCAAGCTCGTTGTCCGAGTTCCAGGTAAAGGTCATCGCGCGCACGCCGAGCCGATACAGATTGCGCAGGATCGAAGGCGACGCCCCGAGGCACTCCGCGCCCTCGACCGCAAGCACCGTCGCGATCTTCCCGGAGCGCGGATCGAAATCCTTTGTGAACGGCACGAATTCCGGACGTGTTTCGTGCACGGCATAGTACCGGTCGATCATAATCATCACCTGCTCGAGCGGCGGTACCTTCAGCGTCGTGTCCGCCCACGCCGCCAGAAACTGGATCGCTACCCCTCCCTTTTGCAGATTCTCCAGCGTGATCGTCTGATTCCGCTTCTGTGTGTCGATCGTCCAGCCGTAATCCATCGCGCCGAACAGATAATCGCAATGCGCGTCTGCCGCGTAAAACTGCATTTGATCCTCCTAAAATGAAAGGGGTTGTCTTTGCAACCCCTTGATACTTTACAACCCCTCAGTCACCTATCGGTGACAGTTCCCCTTGCACAGGGGAGCCAAGCGTTTTTTTCTTTCTTGCCCTCCCTGTGCAATGGGGCGCGGAAATGAGCGCTCGCAGTGCGGTGGGAAGCGAATCGGAAGCGCGTGCCGAACAGGGAGAAAACCACACAGCGCGTGGTTTTCGACCATGTGAGACCATCGGTGGATCGCGAAGCGATACGGAAGGGTTGTCTTGTCCTTTATTTCGCGTAGTCGACCGTGCGGGTCTCGCGGATGACGTTGACCTTGATCTGACCCGGATACTCGAGCTCGCTCTCGATGCGCTTTGCGATATCCTTCGCCATGATGACGGTCTCGGTGTCGCTGACGCGCTCGGGCTTGACGATGATGCGAACCTCGCGGCCCGCCTGGATCGCGTAGGAGTAATCGACGCCCTCGAACGAGTTTGCGATCTCCTCAAGCTTTTCGAGACGCTTGATGTACGCTTCGAGCGTTTCACGCCGCGCGCCGGGTCTCGCCGCCGAGATCGCGTCCGCCGCCTGCACGAGCACCGCTTCGATCGAGTTGGGATCGACGTCGCCGTGGTGCGCCATGATGCAGTGGATAACCGCGTTGTTCTCGCGATACTTCTTCGCAAGGTCCGCGCCGATCTGCGCGTGGCTGCCCTCGACCTCGTGGTCGATGGACTTGCCGATGTCGTGCAGCAAACCTGCGCGCTTTGCGAGCGCAACGTTTGCGCCGATCTCCGCCGCCATGATGCCGGCGAGATGCGCGACCTCGATCGAGTGACGCAGGACGTTCTGACCGTAGCTCGTGCGGTACTTCATTCTGCCGAGGTAGCGGATCAGTTCGTGATGCAAGCCGTGTACGCCGACCTCGAGGACCGCGGCTTCGCCCGCCTCGCGGATGGTCTGATCGACCTCCTTGCGCGCCTTCTCGACCATTTCCTCGATGCGCGCAGGATGGATGCGTCCGTCCATAATCAGCTTTTCAAGGCTGATGCGCGCGATCTCTCTGCGCACCGGATCGAACGCGGACAGGATGACCGCCTCCGGCGTATCGTCGATGATCAGGTCGACGCCGGTCGCCGTTTCGAGCGCGCGGATGTTGCGTCCCTCGCGGCCGATGATGCGGCCCTTCATTTCGTCGTTGGGCAGCGGCACGACGGACACGGTCGCCTCCGCGACGTGGTCCGCGGCGCAGCGCTGGATCGCCAGCGAAACGATGTTGCGCGCGCGCTTGTCGGCTTCTTCCTTGGTGCGCTGCTCGATCTCCCGGAGCATGACCGCCGCTTCGTGCTTCGCTTCCTGTTCGGCGCGGTCGAGCACCATGGTCTTTGCTTCGTCCAGGGTGATGCCGGAGATGCGCTCCAGTTCCTCCTCCTGTTTCTTATACAGGGCGTTGATCTCGTCTTCCAATTTGTCGAGCTTCTTGGTGCGGTCGTTCAGCTGCTGTTCGCGGCTCTCTACGCCTTCCAGCTTCTTGTCCAGCGATTCCTCACGCTGGAACAGTCTGCGCTCGTTCTGCTTGATCTCGTTTCTGCGTTCCTTGATTTCCTTTTCCGCTTCGCTGCGGATCTTGTAAGCTTCGTCCTTTGCTTCCAGGACCTTTTCTTTCCGGATCTCTTCGGCCTTCTTCTGGGCTTCATCGTACAGACGCTTCACGGCATCCTCGGCCTTTTCGACCTTTGCCTCCGCGACGTTTTTCCGATAGAAGTAGCCGATCACAAACCCGATGACGCCGACGGCAACCGCCGCGCCGATCAATACGTAGTGCAACCAGTCCACGATATTCTACTCCGATCTATATCAATATAACCGAGCAAGCTGCCCGGCTATTCCACATAAATTGATTCCAGTTTTTCGAAAGAGTTCAGCGCGCAGAATATGCGCGGCAAAGCGTTCCGCAAATCTATGATCGATACTATGATGAACGCACTTGGCAGTGCAGGATTACTCGATAATATTGTAAACGCATTTTCCTGCAAAGTCAAGAACCGATCTGCATAAAAAATGCGTTTCTGTATCATATATCTTCCCGCGCTTTGCGGAACCGCTATTTCCGCCGCAGCAGCTTTTTCAGCATCGGCGCCAACCCGAGCTTCTTTGCCGCCCTGACGAGCAGCGTTCTGAGCTTTCTCCAAACCGCGCGCAGCGGATAGATCGCGTTCCAGAACCGTGCGTAAAACCGATAGCCGCGCTCCGTCACGGTATGCTGCTTCCCCTTGCGGTTGAACGCGGTCAGCACGCCGATCACATTCCCGAACGGAACGCGCTCAACGGCATACGTATTGTCCCCGCGGATGCGGTAATATCCGTCCTCCACGCCGATCACGCGGTGCAGAACGTAGCTTTCCCCGCGCTTATACAGCGCGACGTCGTATTTTTGCAGGCATGAAAACGGGACCTCGATGATCACCAGGTCCCTGTTCTGCCGCAGCATGGGTTCCATGCTCGTTCCCTTTGTTTTGTATACCAGCCTGCCGTCTTCTCTCAGCAGATCCTCGAATCGGGTCATTCCTCCAGCGCGTTGATGCTCCGCAGCGTTGCGAGGATCTCCTCCACGTCGGCGTCGATCGTTTCGCGCGGCGCGTCGTACTGCAGGCACATGGCGTCCACGATCTGATCCTTTGTCGTATCGTTCTTCAGGCAGTCTACGATGAACGCCGCCGTCTTGTTGCTGCGCACGATCCCGTTGAACGCTTCATGCCCGAGCGGTACCAAAAACTGCGTGTCGTCGATGTTTTGTACGATAAAATCTTTTCTCAGCTTCATTTTTATCTCTCCTCAGCAGACGGTATCGTCCTCATCCGGTTCCTGCGCTTGCTCTTCGCGCTGATTTTTGTCTCGATCGAGCATATACCGCAGATCTGCTATGCTGTTCATCCGATGCGCTTCTTTGCAGTGCGCATCCGTCCACGGGCAGGAGGCAAAGCTCGTGCAGTCCGGTAAAAACGTACACTTGCGGCACATCTCCCGCGTGCGGTCGGTTCTGCAGAATTCCCGTCTTGCCTTTTCATCGGTCGTGCCGTTGAAGATATCGCCGAAGCGGCTCTCCGGCGGGCAGTGCTCGCACGGATACAGGCTGCCGTCCGGTCCGATGACCTCGCTGCCGCCGTCCGCCATGCACCGATTGGCGCGGAATTTCCTGAACGATCGCAAATGCGCAAGCGTACGGAATCCGGCTTGATCGACCAAAGGCGCCGCGTCTGTGATTTTCTTCCACATCCCGAGATCGCCTTCTCCGGCGCGAACGTTCATCAGCGGGCTGAAATAAACCGTGACGTGCTCCTTGTGCTCGACAAAGCGCTTCATATCGTCCAGAAGCAGCGGAATGCCCGGCCAGTTTCCTTCATCCACATTGACGCGGACCGTAACATGGATCCCGGCTTCCGACAGACGCCCGATCGTATGCAGCACGGCATGGTAGTGATCGGAGTCGCCGTAATACCGTTTTCTGGCGATATAGTCCGGCTCCGCTCCGTCCAACGAAATCTGCAACCGTCCGAGGTTCCACCGCGTCCGCATCTTTTCAATGATCCCGGGCGTGATCAGACTGCCGTTTGTGACCATGATCGATCGGAAAGGAACGTTTTCCTCTCGCAGCCGATCGCAGATGCGGTCGATGATATCCGGGCACAGCAGCGGTTCGCCGCCGAACCAGCTCAGCGTGATCTTCTTGTTCGCGCGGGTTTTGAGGATATAGCGAACGGTCTGCTCGACGTGCTCCGGCGTCATCTTGACGGGCTTTCTGCCTTCCTCATAGCAATAGACGCAGCGGGCGTTGCAGCCGAGCGTCGGCATGATCGTATAGGTGGGAACGCCCTTGGTCCGTCCGTACAACCGCATCAGCTGCGCGACCGATTCATAATAGGCGCACTCATCCTTCCCCTCCGGAACAAGGAACATCGCTTCGATCAGATCGTCAAAGCCTTCCCCCATATGTGCGGAATCCGGAAGCGTTCCCTCGATCATCTGCTTTGTCAGCACGTGAAAAACATACTGCTTTTCGTTGTGCGAAAACGGCAGTACGAATTGCGACGGGACATAAGAAATACCGGGCTGCGCTTTTTGCGGTAAAACAACCTTAGCAAGCGCAGCATCCGGCTTACAAATCTCAATCATGTGTCAGCTGAATAGATGACGGCGTATCTCCTCAGAGCCGATCAATCGCCCCAAACGCAGATAGGCGGCATCTCAGAATCGCACGGGTACGTATCTTCAGGGCAGGATTCCGTAATAACATCACCGTTCAAAAGGATGACATTCATCAGGGGCTTTTCATACTCTTTCATCATCATTACCTCCGTTATTTATGGCAGTTCCGGGAGTTCGATCGCGCCTGTCGCAACGTGGCAGCATGTGCTCGTTATAATAACGTCGTCGCCGAGAACAATCAGATCCATATTCGGCTTTTCGTACTGTTCCACGATCGTCGCTCCTTCATTCCCTACATATAGATCACATTTAGGGAAAATACCATTTCTTGATACAATATAGCAAGTTTGTGCGGTTTTGTCAATCCGTTTTCAAAATATTCACAAATTATTCCAATAACAGGACGCCCGTCGGGACGCTCTGCACGGTCTACAGATCAAACAGCGAAATCTGCTTGTTTTTCGGCATATCGCCGAACGCGCCGCAGCTTTCCAGCATGGCGACGATCCCGGTGTTCGCGCCGGTCTCGTTCGCAAAGTCCTCGATCGTCGGGTATCTTACGCCGGGTTTTCTGCGTTCGCAGATCGCGATCGCCTGTCCCGCGCCGACGCCGGGGATCGCGTCGAACGGCGGCCGCAGCGCGTTCCCCTCGATCAGAAACTTCGTCGCGTCGGACTTGTAGATGTCGACGGGCAGCAGCTCGATGCCGCGCACGTTCATTTCGTAGACGAGCTCGAGGATCGTCACAAGCTCCTTGTCCTTCTTTTTCTCGCTGTCGGTCTTCTGCGAAGAGGACGATTCCTTTTCGATCTCGTCGATCTGCCGTTTCACCGCCTCCGGACCGCCCGCCGCGCGCGTGATGTCGAACGTGTCCGCGCGCACCGTAAAGTAGACCGCGTAGAACGCCAGCGGATAATGCACCTTATAGTACGCGATGCGGAACGAGCTCATCGAGTACGCGACCGCGTGTCCGCGCGGGAACATGTACTTGATCTTTTTGCACGAATCGACGAACCATGCGGGGATCGAACCGTCGACCATTGCCTGCTCCATCTCGTCGGTCAGTCCCTTGCCCTTTCGGACGCGCTCCATGATCTTGAACGACAGCGACGCCTCCATGCCGTGCGCGATCAGATAATTCATAATATCGTCGCGCGTGCAGAGGACCTCAGAGAGCTTCGCGATGCCGCCCATGACGAGCGGTTCGGCGTTGTTCAGCCACACGTCCGTGCCGTGCGTCAGCCCCGCGATGCGGATCAGCTCCTCGAACGTGGTCGGGCGCGTGTTCTCGAGCACCTGCCGCACAAAGCCCGTGCCGAACTCCGGCACGCCGAGCGTGCCCAAGGAGCAGCCGATCTCGGTGAGGTCGATGTGCAGCGGCTCCACGGTCGAGAACAGCATGCGCGTGTCCGGATCGTCCAAGGGGATCTCGCGCGGGTTCAGCCCGGTCAGCGCTTCCAGCATGTGCAGCGCCGTCGGATCGTCGTGTCCGAGGATGTCGAGCTTGACGAGGCGGTCGTCCATCGCGTGGAAGTCGAAGTGCGTCGTGATCGTGTTCTTGTCGACCTTGTCCGCCGGATACTGGATCGGCGTATAATCGTATACCTCGGTGTATTCGTCGTGATCGCGCGGCACGATGACGATGCCGCCCGGGTGCTGTCCGGTCGTGACCTTGACGCCCTCGCAGCCCTTTTCGAGCCGCTGGACCTCCGCGGACGAGAACGTGCGTCCCGTCGCTTCCGCGAACGAATAGACGCATTCAAACGCCTTCCGCTCCGCAAGCCCGGAGATCGTGCCCGCCCGGAACGCGTGTCCTTTGCCGAACATCTCCTCCACGTACTTATGCGCGACCGGCTGATATTCGCCGGAGAAGTTCAGGTCGATGTCCGGGACCTTATCGCCCTTGAACCCGAGGAAGACCTCGAACGGGATCTCAAAGCCCTCCTTACGGAGCATCGTACCGCAAACGGGGCACGCGCGGTTCGGCATGTCCGCGCCGACGCTGTACTTTTCGTGATCGATGTCGAAGTCGGAGAACCTGCAGTTCGGACAGACATAGTGCGGCGACAGCGCGTTGACCTCCGTGATGCCCGCGAGCATCGCCACGAACGACGAGCCGACGGAGCCTCGGCTTCCGACAAGATATCCGTCGGAAAGCGACTTTTTCACCAGCCGCTGCGCCATCAGATACAGGGACGCGTAATGGTTGCCGATGATGGATTTCAGTTCCTTGTCGAGCCTCGCCTGCACGATCGGCGGCAGCGGATCGCCGTAGATCTCGTGCGCGCGGTCGATCGCGGTGTTCTTGAGCTCGTCCTCCGCGTTCTCGATCGTCGGGGAATGCGTCCCCTCCGGGAACGGCACGAGCTCGTCGCACAGGTCCGCGATCCGGTTCGGCACGTCGACGACGATCTCCTTCGCCTTCTTTTCGCCGAGATACGCAAACTCGTCGAGCATGTCCCGCGTCGTCTTGAAATACAGCGGCGCCTGCTCGGAAGCGTCCTCGAACCCGAGCTTGCTCATCAGGATCGCGCGGTAGATCGCGTCGGTCGGCTCCAGAAAATGTACGTCGCCGGTCGCGGCAACGGGCTTGTGCATCCGTTCGCCGAGCCCGACGATCCTGCGGTTCAGATCGCGAAGTCCTTCGTCGTTCTCCACCCTGCCCTCGCGCTTCAGAAACGCGTTGTTGCCGATCGGCTGGATCTCGAAATAGTCGTAGAACGACGCGATCTTTTCGATCTGCTCCTGCGATTCCCCGTTCAGAACGGCGCGGAACAGCTCGCCCGCCTCGCACGCGGAGCCGACGATGAGATCGCTCCTGTACAGCATCAGCAGCGATTTCGGGATCTGCGGACGCACGTGCAGATAGTCGAGGTGCGACCAGCTGATCAGCTTATAAAGGTCCTTCATGCCCTTCTGCGTGCGGGCAAGCAGGATGATGTGGTTCGTCTGCCGCTTCTCCTTCGCCGCGCGCTTACGGTACGCCTCATGCGTGTCCGGCACGATCGGAATGCGGTCGATCCCGCGTTCCTTCAGCATGTCGATAAACCGCAGCAGGATCATCGCGCAGGTATTTGCGTCGTCGTCCGCGCGGTGATGGCTGCCCATGTCGATGTCGAAATAGGCGGAGATCGTGTCGAGCTTGTGGTTCTCGAGCGCGTCGCGCAGCAGATAGCGCGACAGCATCAGCGTGTCGGCGTACGGCATCGGGAACGTGATCCCGAACCGGTCGCCGTGATAGGTGATAAAGCCCGTGTCGAACTGCGCGTTGTGCGCGACGAGCGTGCTGCCCTCCGCAAACGCGCGGAAGCGTTCGAGCACCTCGCGCGTTCCCGGCGCGCCTTCGATCATGGATTGCGTGATGCCGGTGAGTTCCGTGATATTCTTCGGAATGACGACGCCGTCGTCGATGAAGGACTGGAACCGTTCCGTAACCTTTCCGTCGTGCAGACGCACCGCGCCGATCTCGATGATCTCGCAGCTTTCCGCCTTGAGTCCGGTCGTTTCGATGTCGAAAACCGTGAAATCGCCGTCCGCGGGCTGCGATTCGCAGTCTGGGATCAGATACCCCTCCACGCCGAAAATCGCCTTGACGCCGGTTGCCTTCGCCGCCTTTGCCGCCTCCGGGAACGCCTGGACCACGCCGTGATCGGTGATCGCAAGCGCCTTATGTCCCCAGCGCTTCGCCGTGCGGAACGCCTCGGTCAGGTTCGTGATGCCGTCCATCGTGGACATTCTGGAGTGCAGATGCAGCTCGACGCGCTTTTCCTCCGCGTCGTCCATGCGCAGCGCGCGCGGCAGAATGCCGACGGAATCGACGTAGACGCTGCGCTCGCCGGTCTTTTTGACGATCTTGCAGACGCCCTTGATCCGAAGATCCTTGCCGCCCTTTGCCGCGTCGTTGAGCCAGTGATCGAAGCGCGCCGCCTGCCATTCCTCGGGGAAGCTTGCGGTGCAGTAGACCGAATCGGAAAGATCGGTCACGTTGAACTGCACGCGGCAGTTCGGCTTTTTGACGCGCATCGACCAGTCGTCGCGGATCTCCGAGGACACCAATCTTCCCGTGAACACGGCGGCGGTCTCCTCCTCCCCGCGCAGCTCATAGATCGGAAGCTCTTCCGCGCCTTCGGGAATCGGTTTGCCGAGGAGCACCCCGTTTTCGGGGATCGGCACATCGACCTCGTTCTTTTTCTGCGGCGCGGCGGGCTTTGCGACGACGCGTTCCGGCTCGACGTCGCGGTATTCGAACTGTACGGCATACATGGGCAGGATCGTCCGGATCGCGCCTTCCCAAGTGTCGCACGCATCCTTTGTCACCAGCTTTGCCGTGCGCTCGACCGTTATCGTCAGCGTCTGCGTATCGCGCGAAAGGCACACGTTTTTGATCGTGAGCCACTCGGTTCTGATATGCGCCGCGTCATATGCCGCCCTGAGTTCTTCCTTCATGCTGCCCCTGTGTTTCCTTATGCGCCTAAGATCGCATTTGCCTCGTCGACCAGACGCCGTAAAATCTCTTCGTAACCGCCGTGTCCGACGATCTCTCCCTTTTTAATCAGCACGCCGTTGCCGTCGCCGAACGCCACACCGATATCCGCTTCCCGTGCTTCGCCGGGGCCGTTGACCGCGCATCCCATGACCGCGATCTTCAGATAGCCCTTGTTGTGCGCAACGTGCTCGTTCACGTACGCCGCCGCCTTCTCGACGTCGCAGCGCGTCCGCCCGCAGGTCGGACAGGAAACGATCTCCACGTCGTCCTTCCTTAGCCCCACGGCTCTCAGGATCGCAAGCGCGGTCTCCACCTCGCGGACCGGATCGCCGGTCAAAGAGACGCGCATCGTGTCGCCGATGCCCTGCAAAAGAAGCGCGCCGAGCCCCGCCGCGCTCTTGATGATCCCGGTTTCGATCGGGCCGGTCTCGGTGATGCCGATGTGCAGCGGATAGTCCATCCGCGCCTGCGCCATGCGGTAGCTGTGCACCGTTTCGGATACGGTCGTGCACTTTAAGGAGATCACGATGTCCGAAAACCCGCAGTCCTCCAAAAGCTTTGCGTGTCCCATCGCGCTGCGGCACATCGCCTCCGCGGGGTTTTCGCGGTACAGCGGCAGGAACTGCTTTTCGATCGAGCCGCCGTTGATGCCGATGCGGATCGGCACATGATGCTGTTTACAGCAATCCGCGACCATGCGCACGCGCTCCGCGCTCCCGATGTTGCCCGGGTTGATGCGCAGCTTGTCCACGCCGTTTTCGACAGCTTTGATCGCAAGCCGGTAGTTGAAATGCACGTCGGCGACGAGCGGAATATGGATCCGCTCTCTGATCGCCCTGGTCGCGTCCGCCGCCGCTTCGTCGAACACCGCGACGCGGATGATCTCGCAGCCCGCTTTCTCAAGCCGCAGGATCTGCGAAACCGTCGCGTCGACGTCGCGCGTGTCCGTATTGCACATGGACTGCACGGATACCGGCGCTCCGCCGCCGATCTGCACGTTCCCGACCTTTACAAAATCTGCCATTCTGTCCTCCGATTCAATGGAAACAGCGAATGATATCGCCGATCGTCAGCGCAAGCATCAGCCCCAGCAGCAGCACCATGCCGATGAGATGCACCATGCCCTCCTTTTCGGGCGGCACGGGTTTTCTGCGGATCATTTCGATGATGATGAAGATCAGCCGTCCGCCGTCCAGCGCGGGCAGCGGCAGAAGATTCACAATGCCGAGGTTCACGGCGATCAGCGCCATGAACCACAGGAACGTAAATCCCCGGTCGGACGCGGTCGTCTGCTCCGTCATCACGTCGGAAACCGCATCGACCGTGCCGACGATGCCGGACATGTCGCTGCAGCGCGCTTCGCCCCGGATCAGCATGCCGAGGGATTCATAGACCAGCTTGCCCATCTCCCACGTTTTCGGGAACGCCTTCAGCGCCGCTTTACCGACGCCGTACTGCTCCGTGACCTCCGTAACCGGCGGATGCAGGAATTTGATCTTGATCCGTTTGTTGCCGGTCTCCTGATCGAGAAGGCTGCCGAATTCCAGCGTTTCAAGCGTACCGCCGTTTGCCGAAACGATCGTCGTCGTCAGCCTGCCGTCCTTCGTCTCCGTCGTTTCAACCTCCGCCCCGCGCAAAACATCCATCGTCATGCCGTTCATGTTCGCGTCTTTCAGCGCTGCGTCGAGATCATCCGCGTTCGTCAGAAGCTTGCCGTCCATCGAAACGATGACGTCGCCCGGCTGCATGCCCGCCTTCGCAGCGGGTCCGTTCTCCGTCACTTCATCGACCACCATCAGCTCGTTTGTGCTGCTTTCGATGACCTCGCCGGTACTGAGCAGCATCACAAAGCACAGCACCGTGCAGGTCAGGATATTGACCACCGGTCCCGCGGCAACGACCAGAAACCGCTTCCACGCGGGCTTCGACGAAAACAGCCGCGGATCCGGTTCCTTCGGTTTTTCCTCGGATTTCTCCTCCGGATCGCCGTCTTCAAACGCTTCCGGATGCTTTTTGTCCCTGTCGTCCTCGTCCTTGCCGTCCTCGCCGAAGAAGCGGCAGGAGCCGCCGATCGGCAGCGCGCGGAGCGTGAACTCCGTTTCCTTGCCCTTGATGCCGAAAATCTTCGGTCCGAGACCGACGGAAAACTCCGTGATCGTAAAGCCCAGCCATTTTCCCATCAGATAATGACCGAGCTCGTGTGTGATAACCAGGACGGACAGCCCCAGGATCACCAGAATTGTGTTCAAAACAGCCTGCATACCGTTTCCTTACCGTTTGTTCTTTGCAATATACCGATCGACCGCGTACCGCGCGGCTCTGTCCGCCGCCGCGATCGCTTCGAGCGAATCCGCGGGACGGTTTTCGATCGCGTTCAGCGCCGCGTCCACGCAGTCCTCGATTTCGATAAACCCGATGCGCCCGGCAAAATACGCCTCCGCCGCGCGCTCGTTCGCGCCGTTAAAGACCGTCGGCATGATGCCGTCCGCTTTGAGGACGTCGTACGCCATGCGGATCGCGTGAAAGCGGTCCGGGTCCGCCGGATAGAATTCCAGCGGATGCGTTAGATCGAGTTTCAGCGGCTCGCACGGGCTTTCGACCCGAAGGGGATACGTCAGCGCGTACTGGATCGGCAGCCGCATATCGGGCTTACTCATATTCGCCATGATCGTGCCGTCGCGGTATTCGACCATGCTGTGTACGATCGACTGCGGATGGATCAGCACCGAGATGTGTTCCGCGTCCCCTTGTTCATAAGCGTCGCGGAATCGAGCGTGATCTTTCTGCCCATCTTCCACGTCGGATGACAGAGCGCGTCGTCGAGCGAAACATGCCGCAGTTCTTCCCGTTTTTTCCGGAAGAACGGACCGCCGGAAGCGGTCAGAATGAGCCGTTCGACCTCGTCCCTGCCGCCGTTCTGCAGTGCCTGAAAGATCGCGCTCTGCTCGCTGTCGATCGGCAGAAGCTCCGCACCGTAAAAAGCAAGCGCCGCGTCGACCAAGCTCCCGCCGCACACCAGGCTTTCCTTGTTTGCGATCGCGATGCGTTTGCCGTGTCTGATCGCCGCAAGCAGCGGCCGCAGCGCAGCGTAGCCGGAGATTGCAAGCACCGTGACGTCTGCGTCGGCGGCTTCGGCAAGCCGTTCCGCCGCGTCGGGACCGCAAAAGGTCTCCGTCCCCGCGGGAAGCCGGTCGGGGTCGAGCGGGACCTCCGCCGCAGCGTATTTCGGGTTCAGCGTCTGCGCCTGCGCATACAGCGTTTCGACGTCGCTTCTGCAGGAAAGCCCGATCACGGAAAACCGGTCGGCATGCAGCTTCAGCACATCGACCGTCTGCGTGCCGATCGAGCCGGTCGAACCCAGCAGCAAAACCTCTTTTTTCATTCTATTTCGCCCCGTTCGATTTCAGTCCGCCGAACCTGCGCTCGCGCCCGGCAAACGCCTGCAGCGCCCTGATGAGCTCGTCACGCGTAAAGTCCGGCCATTTGACGTCGGTGAAATACAGCTCCGCGTACGCGATCTGCCAAAGCAGGAAGTTCGACACGCGCTCGTCGCCGCCGGTGCGGATCAATAGGTCCACGTCGCCGGAATCCGCCGTATAGAGATTGCGCGAGATCGCGTCCTCGTCCGGCTCGTCCGATTCCCGCATCGCAAGACGCATGGCGCGGACAAGCTCGGCTCTGCCGCCGTAGTTCAGCGCGATATTGAGCTTCAATCCGGGATTCGCCGCGGTTTTTACCTCCGCCGCGCGGACCGTTTCCTGCACCGCGGTCGGAAACCAAGAAAGGTCGCCGATGCTTCTGATGCGCACGGCGTTTGCGTGCAGCTCGTCGATTTCGCGGTTGAAATACTCGATCAGAAGCCCGCACAGAATGCCGATCTCGTCCTTCGGGCGCTTGCGGTTTTCGGTCGAAAACGCGTAGATCGTCAGCGACTCGACGCCGACGTCGGAGCTGAAGCGAATGATGTCCCGCAGCGCGTTCACGCCCGCGCGGTGTCCCATCCCGCGCGGCATCCCCCGTTCGGTCGCCCAGCGGCCGTTGCCGTCCATGACGATCGCAACGTGCTTCGGAATGCGCTCCGGCATGAGTCCGAACGCCTTGATCTCCTGATCCGAGTATTTCTTCATGTCGTTCTCCTATCGAACAAGCGGGGGCTGTCGCGTCAATCGCAACGCCCCCTGATGGATGTATTCTACAACCCTCCCGTAAGCCTTTGGCTGCCACCCTCCCTTGGACACTCCGCTTCCGCTTCATTACAGAGGTAGATCGCGCGCTTCCCGCGCGTACCATCCACAGGTCGGGCAAGTCTCCCGTCAGCCTAATCTCTTGGCTCCCCTGTGTAAGGGGAGCTGTCACCGTCAGGTGACTGAAGGGTTGTCATCATTTCTGTCAACGCCGCCTTCACATGCAGATCGATCCATTCGCACACACCCCGAAAATTCCTGTTTACTTCGTTATTCGGAATGCGAAGAACCGTACAATGATACTTCTGCAAAAACAACGTGCGCTTTGCATCGTGTATCTGCCCCGCCGATTGATAATGCTGTGACCCGTCAAGTTCAACAATCAGCCTTGCCTTTGCACAATAGAAATCCGCGATGTACTGACCGAGAACCTTTTGCCGGTAAAACCTGACCGGGTATTCCCGTAAAAAGCAATACCACAGGCGACGTTCCTCCTCGGTCATGTTCTTCCGAAGAGTTTTTGCATTTGCAGTCAGCCTTGCATTGTGCTTACGGGGAATCTCTGTGTTTTGCATTACAACCCTCCCGTCAGCCTTCGGCTGCCACCCTCCCTTGGACACTCCGCTTCCGCTTCGTTACAGAGGTAGATCGCGCGCTTCCCGCGCGTACCATCCACAGGTCGGGTAAGTTATTTGTGCGGTTATGCCCTTGGCTCCCTTATGTAAGCGCAGCAATCACCGTCAGGTGACTGAGGGGTTGTCGATCTCCGTCTTGAACGCGGACCACCAGACGATCGTCTCCCCCGCAGATTCGACCGTTTTGATCACACGGCGATCAAAGCCCTTGCCGCCCTTTTTCGAGCGTACCTCCACGAGGCGGACAGGTTTTCCGTTCGCCCTAAGCAGCGCTTCCGCCGTTTCAAGGTCCAGTCCGAGGACGTTCGTCACACCGAGAGGATCTCCTTTTCCTTTGCTGCGAGGATCGCGTCGACGTCCTTGATGAACTCGTCGGTCAGCTTCTGACCCTTCTCCTCAAGCTTTTTTTGATCGTCTTCGGTGATCAGGCTGTCCTTCTTCTGCTTCTTGATCTGATCGTTCAGATCGCGGCGGATGTTGCGGATCGCGACCTTGCTCTCCTCGCCCTTTTTGCGGACGGTCTTGACAAGGTCCTTTCTGCGTTCCTCGGTCAGCTCCGGGAAGACAAGGCGGATGATCTTGCCGTCGTTCGCCGGGTTGATGCCGAGGTCGGACTTCTGGATCGCCTTCTCGACCGCGGGGATCATCTTGGTGTCCCACAGCGCAATGATCAGCATGCGCGGCTCGGGCGTAGAGATGTTTCCGAGCTGGTTAATCGGCGTCATCGAGCCGTAATAGTCCACGGCGATGCGGTCCAGCACCTGCGCGTTCGCGCGGCCTGCGCGAAGACCTGCAAGCTCGGCTTTCAGAACGCTCAGCGTTTTCGTCATTTTTTCTTTGGTTTCATCGATCAGTTCCATCGGCATATCGGATCCCTCCTTATTGTTTCGTTCAAATAGATATTATACAACAGATTTCCCGTCGGTTTCAAGCCTCATTTCCGTCGATGCGCGTTCCGACGGTTTCACCCTTTGCGACCTTGTCGATCTCGCTCCTTGCGAACACGAGGATCGGCAGATTGTTGTCGCGGCACAGCGTGATCGCGCTCATGTCGATCGCCTTCAGGTTGTCGCGGATCACCTGGTCGTACGTGAGATGATCGTAGCGGATCGCGTTCGGATCGACCTTCGGATCCGCGCTGTACACCGCGTCGACGTTCTTTGCCATCAGAAGCGTGTCCGCGCCGATCTCCAGCGCGCGCAGCGTGGACGCCGTATCCGTCGAAAAGTACGGACAGCCGGTACCGCAGGCAAACAGCACGACCTTGCCGCTCGAAAGCGCTTCCCGCGCGCCGCGGGCGGTGTACTCGTCGATGAAGCGCGTCATGGCGATCGCACTCATGGCAAGGGTCGGCATGCCCTGCCGCTCCAGGCAATCCTGCAGAGCGAGCGTGTTGATCGCGGTAGAAAGCATCCCCATGCTGTCCATGCGCGAGCGCTCCTGCATGACCGTGTCGCGTCCGCGGACGATGTTCCCGCCGCCGACGACGATGCCGATCTCGAGCCCCGCGTCATAGAGCAGCTTGATCTCCTTTGCGGTCTCCTCGACCTTTTCGAAACATACCGGCTGATTCGCGCTCGAAAGCGCTTCGCCGCTGACTTTGATCAAAACTCGTTTCATTCAATATCCTCCCTATTATGCCGTTCAGTATACCATATACCTTGCAAAAAGAAAAGAGGTTGCAAAAAACTCCACAGAGTTTTCACAACCCGGCAGCGCGCGTTCTTCTGCGCCCTTGTCCGATTTTGATTTACAAACCGGCAAATGTATTATATACTGGTTACGGTACCATCTTGATCTTCCCGGACGGATAAGGATCGTTATGTTCAAAAAACTGCTGTGTATCTCGATCATCGTTCTTCTGCTCTGCGCCGTTCCGACGGCTGCGCGCGCGGACGAGCCTATGGAAAGCACGCTTCCCGCGCACTATCTGACCCCGTGTCCGGAGCCGGGGCTCGTCACGATGCATCAATACAAGAAAAGGGAACAGATGAATGTCTGGACGCCGTACGATTACAGCGGAGACCGGCTCTATGAGATCGTTCTTCTGCTGCACGGCGGCGGCGGTTCGATGTATTCCTGGCTGACGACGGAACGCGATCTGTTCGGTCACAGCGTACAGGGGCGATATATTTTCGACTGGATGGCGTATGAAAAGGTGACCGTTCCGTTCATCGTCGTAACGCTGAACAACAAGCCGGACGATCCGGAGGCCATGGTCAGGGATATGCGGGACGCGCTGCTGTACGTTGCAAACAACTACAGCGTCTATCCGGAAGGAACGGTGGAATCCCTGATCCAAAACCGGGAGCACATCACGGTCGGCGGATTGTCCAGAGGCTCCATCCTCACGCACTGGTTCCTTTCGATCACGCCGGAATATGCCGGAAACTATATCTGCATGTCCGCCGCCGGTCCCTATACCGAGATCCCGCAGGCGTTGGAAAACAAGCATGTCCGGATGCTGAAGCTGTTTTCGGCGGTCGGCGCCGCGGACGAAAACTACTACGACATGACGAAAACGTCCTATGAGTTTCTGGAGCCTTATGCGGACGAATCCGCGTATCTCGAATACCGTTACGGTCACACCTGGGAAGTGTGGTTTCCCGGCGTTTACGAAGCGCTGCGCTTCATTCTTCCGGCATACTCGGTCGATTACGAGATCCGGTGCTGTATGCTGCAGTATCTGCAAATGAAAACGGTTCCGCTCCCCTGCCTTCTGAACAGGCGAATCCGGAACCGCTGAATCAAAGAATCCTTTCGCCTTTCCCGCACGCCGGGAAGGGCTTTTTTGTGCCTTGACTTTTATTCCTTTCGCAAAAGCTTCCGTCCGCAGAGCCCCGCGCCGATCAACAGAAGCGCGATCACGAGCACGAACGCAAGCTCCCGCACCGGCGCGATCGTCGTCGCAGGGAAGCCCGCCGCAAGGAACGCGATCACGAAGCTGCCCGCAAGGATCAGCAGCACGCCGAGCATGCGGCTTGCCTTCTCCTTTTTGCAGAGCCGCAGCACAAGCCACACGATGGCAAGGATCGCCGTGCCGATCGCCGCGATCAGGAAGTAGTAGTTCAGCACCAGCCGCGGCAGTGCAAAGCCCGATTCGGGCGTATAGCCGTCGCGCACATAGAGCACCTCGCGATCCGTATTGTTGTACGGCTCGAAGAACACCGCGTCCACGCCGTCGAGACCGATCTCCTGCGGCGTTTCGGCGTGCGGATGCCGCATATCCCACAGCGACGTGTACGCGCCGATCGAGATCTCGTTCCCGTCCCGTTCGATCAGAAGCGTCGTGTCCCATTTCGGCGTCAGCTTCAGCGTTCTGGGCGTCGACGCGATCACCGCTTCCGGTTCGATCGTCTGTCCGCGCGCCTCATCGGCGGCAGGCGCACTGTACACATACGCGACAGCCCCATGGTTCTCCTGATCCTCATTCTGCTTCTGCGGCGCTTCAATCACAAAGCCGACAGGGGTGTACGGCTTCTCCGTGGATTGCGGGTCCGACTCGGATGAAGGCGCATCGTCGATCAGCAGATACTTGATCTCCAAGTCTTCGTAGTTCTGATCGAATACCACGATGATCTGCTGCGCCCTCTTCACCATCTCCAGTTCGTCGTCGATTTTCGGATCCGATTCCGTTTCCCCGATCGGTGCGGGGTCCGGCGATTCTTCCGCCGTCGAAGCGGGCAGCGCAGTCGTCTCCGGAATGACCGTCGTCTCAGCAGACGCGACCTCCGAAACGGGCAGCGGAATCGTCTCCGGGATGAGCGTCGCCTCGGCAAACGCGACCTCCGACGCCGTGATCGGGATCGGTTTCATCAGCCTTGCAAACGCGCCGAAGATCAGCGCGGCGACCAGGCACGCGATCAGTCCCGCGATCAGAAGCCCGCGGCGTTTGACCGCCTTGCGCACGGTTTTCAGGGGCGCGGCGGGCTCGGCTTCCACCGGCGCCTGCATGGCGTCGAACGCGGCGCGGCAGTCCGCGCAGGTTTTGAGATGTTCTTCTACAAAGGCGGTCGATTCCTCGCTCGCCAGTTGTTCCGCAACAAGCGGCAAAAGATCCTTTACGATCCCGCAGTCTTTCATGGGTTTTCCTCCAGTTCGGCTTTGATTTTCGCTTTCGCGCGGTGGAAGGTGACGCACGCCCAGTTCGCGGTTTTTGAAAACAGCTTTCCGATGCTCTCGAACGGCATTTCGCCGTACACGCGCAGCAGGAATACCTCCTTATACGGCTCGTCGAGACGGTGCACCGCCTCGCTGACGCGTTCCGCTTCGTCGCTCCGGACCGCAAGCGATTCCGGCGAAGGCGCGGCGCTTTCGAGCGTGTCCGAAAGCGGTTCGGGCTTTCGCTTTCGCTGTTCCGAAAAATACCGGTTTTTGGCAATCTGACAGAGCCAGACGCGCAGCTCGCAATCGCCGCGGTAGCTTTTTAACGCCTGCAGCGCCTTCAAGAAGGTCTCGGCGGTCAGCTCCTCGGCTTCATCGGCGTTTCCGCAAAGCTTCAGGCAATAGCGGTAAACGTCCGTGAAATATGCGCGATAAATCTGCTCAAATGTCTCCATCGGTTTCATCTTCCCTTTATAGGACGCACGGGATTAAGAAATCTTACAAGTATTCTGCAAAAATGATACGGCGGGACGCCGGGGGCGTCCCCTGCGGTTCTTTCATCCGGTCTTGCATTCCACGGCAAGCTTCGATTCGGAAATCAAATCCGCGCGGTCGTTTGTAGGGGGCGCCGACCCCGGCGCCCCGCAACCTTGCATACGATGCAAAACGCTGCCGCCGACGCAATCCGGCAGCAGCGTATGAATGCTTTTATTCGTCTGTCTCCAAAAGCGCTTCCGCAAAGTCGTCCGCGTCGAAGCGTTTGAGATCGTCGATGCCCTCGCCTACGCCGATGAACCGGATCGGCACCTTGAGCATGTCGGATATCTGCACGGTCACGCCGCCCTTTGCGGTGCCGTCGAGCTTCGTGAGGATGACGCCGGTCAGCTCGCAGACCTCAAGGAACGCTTCCGCCTGCGCCACGGCGTTCTGTCCCGTCGTCGCGTCGAGCACCAAAAGCACCTCGCACGGCACGTCCGGCAGCTCGCGCGCGATCACGCGGCGGATCTTGTTGAGCTCGTTCATCAGGTTCTTCTTGTTGTGGAGTCTGCCCGCGGTATCGACGAGCAGCAGGTCGCAGCCCTTTGCGCGATAGGACGCGATCGTGTCGAACACGACCGCCGCCGGGTCCGCGCCCTCCTGGTGCCGCACCATCGGCACGCCCGCGCGGTTCGCCCACTCGCCGAGTTGTTCCGCCGCCGCCGCGCGGAAGGTGTCCGCCGCCGCGATCATGGGCTTCCGCCCGGCTTGCGCGTACTCGTTTGCGATCTTGCCGATCGTGGTCGTCTTGCCGACGCCGTTCACGCCGACGATCAGAAGGACCGCGGGACCCTCGTCGCCCATAAAGGGCTTCGTTGTGCGCACCGTGTCCGCGATCAACCCTTCCAGCGCCTTTCTTGCGTCCGCACGCTCCGAAAGCTTTTCCGTCTTGACCTTTGCGCGCAGCCCGTCCAGCAGCCGTTCCGCCGTCTCCATGCCCATATCGGCAAGGATCATCGCCTCTTCGAGCTCCTCATAGAAATCGTCGTTGATGCCGTCCTTGTTGAACAGAGTCGAAAACCAGTTGTTCGTTTTGTGCAGGCCTTCCTTCAGCCGGGAAAACCAGCTCTTTTTCTTTTCGTTCTTTTCCATTATGCCGTTTCTCCGAATCTTGCCGAGACAATGCTCGAAATTCCCTTTTCCTCCATCGCCACGCCGTACAGCGTGTCGCAAACCTCCATGCTGCCCTTGCGGTGCGTGATGATGATGAACTGCGTCCCCTCGGAATACGCCTTGAGGTAGTTCGCAAACTTCGACACGTTCGCCTCGTCCAAAGAGGTCTCGATCTCGTCGAGCACGCAGAACGCCGGCGCTTTGAGCTTCAGCATCGCGAACAGCAGCGCAATCGCCGTCAGCGCGCGTTCCCCGCCCGAAAGCAGCGACAGAAGCTGCAGCTTCTTTCCCGGCGGCTGCGCAATGATGTCGATGTCGCAGTTCAGAACGTCGTTTTCGTCGGTCAGCCTTAGCTCCGCGTGCCCGCCGCCGAACAGCTCGGTGAACGTGTCCGCAAAGTTCTGCTGGATCTTCTGAAACTCAACGATGAATGTCTGTTCCATCGTTTTGGTGAGCTGTCCGATCAGTGTGTAAAGGTCCGCCTTCGCCTTCTCGAGATCGCCGTACTGCGTCGAAAGCGATTCATAGCGCTCGGAAACCGTGCGGTAGTCCTCGATCGCGGACACGTTGATGTCGCCGAGGTTCTTGATCTCGCCCTTCAGCCCCGCAACCCGCTGCTGCGTCGCGCCGACCGCAATGTCGTGCCGGAGCGCCTGCGCGTTCTCGTAGGTCAGCTCGTATTCCTCCCAGATGCGGTCCGCGCCCTGCTTCAGCTCCATGTCCATGCGGCTTGCCGAAAGCTCGTTTTTATGCTTGCGCTCGCCGAGCACGCGGTAGTTCTCCGCAAGCCCGTCGCGCTCGCGCCGGTACTGGCTCAGCAGCTCGTTGATGCGCGTGCGTTCCGCTTCCAGCTTGCTCTGCTCCTCCTTTGCAAGGCGCAGCTCCTCCTGCTCGCCGGATATGCTCTTTTCCATCTCGGAAAGGCGCGCGTCCGCCGCTTCGACCGCCGCTTCGAGCGTGCCGAGCTCGGCTTCAAACGACTGCACACGCTGCTCGGTGAGCAGAAGATCGCGCGTCAGCCGCTGATGCTCGGCGTGTCTCGCGTCCGCTTCCTTCTCCATTGCGGTGAGACGGATGCGGTTTTCGGTGAGCTCCGTGACGCGCAGCTCGCGCGCGTTCTTCGCCTCCGCGATCGAAAGCTGTTCCTTGCGGATGTCCTCGGTGCTCAAAAGATTCTGCTTCTGAATATCGTCCTGCACGGACGCCGCCGCGGCGCGCCGGTTCTCGATGTCCGCAATGCTTTCGTTCACGTCGCCGCGCTCGTCGATGAGCTCCTGCACGATCTCCTCGGCGTCCCTGAGATCGCGTTCGATGATCTCGCGCTGTTCCCTGAGGCGGACAAGCTCCAGCTCGTCCTCGTGCGCCGCGCCAAGGAATCCGTCGATCTGCGTGTCCTTCAGAAGGATCAGCTTTTTCTGCGCTTCGATCTCCGCCTGCTTTTCGGAAACCGCCTTCTCCGCCGCCTTCAGCTGCTTTTTGATCTCCGCCACCTCACGCTCCCTGCCCAGAAGCGAGAACCCGGATTTTTTCAGGCTGCCGCCGGTCATCGTGCCGCCGGTGGACAGGAAATCGCCCAGCAGCGTTGCGATATGGAACGCGTTCCTTGACTTCTTCCGCAGCGCGATCGCATCGTCGAGCGTTTCGGTCACGACCGTGCGTCCGAGAAGATACTCCGCGATCACGCTCACGCGCTTCTCGCAGGTCACAAGCTCGCTTGCAAGTCCCACCACGCCGGGTTCCGAAAGAAGCGCGCGCTCCTTTTCGGAAAGCGGGTTCGGAACGAGCATCGAGGTCGGCAAGAGCGTTACCCTGCCGAGGTCGTTCCGCCGCGCGTATTCGATGACCGTTTTCGCGTCCTCAGCGGTCGTTGTGACGATGTTCTGCAGCGATCCGCCCAATGACATGCCGATCGCCGTTTCGACCTTTTTCGGCACTTTGAGAAGCTCTGCGACCGGTCCGATGATGCAGTTTTTGAGCTCCGGATCCTTCTCCGCCGCCGAGAGCACCGCGCGGACGCTGTTCTGATAGCCTTCGTGCGAGCGCACCATTTCGGAAAGTACCCGCTCGCGCGAGGAGAGCGCGCCGACGTTCTGCTCCGCGATCCGAAGCTCCGCCTGCAGCGCCATATAGTCCGATTCCAGTTCGAGCCGTTCGCGCTGCGCCGTCTTGCGCTCCGCGATATGCTCGTTCATCTTCGCCGTCTGCGCGTCGACCGTCTTTTGCGCGGCTTCCGCCTCTGCCTTCAGCGCGTCGACCTTTACCTTTGCCTCGGCGTCCTCGCCGTCCAATGCTTTGAGACGGTCCCGAAGCGCCGCCGCCATCGTGTCGAAGCGGCTTAGGTCGCTCTTCGCGTCGGCAAGGCGGTTCATCGCCTCCATGACGGCGGTCTTCTGTTCCTCGACCGCTTTTTCGCGCTTTGCGATCGCATCGTCCATGTCCCGGATCGCGTCGGTCTCGGCGGTGATCTGTTCGGTCAGCGCCGCAAGCGCTTCGACGTCCGTTGCGTTCTGCTCGTTCGCTTTGATCTGTGCCCGCAGCTCCTCGCACGCGCGCAGCGCGCCGCTGCGTTCCTCGCCGACCCGCGCGATCTCCTTCTTCGAATGTTCGCGCCGCTCGATGAGAAGATTGCTCTCGCCGACGTGCGATTCCACGCCGGAGAGCATTTCGATGACCTTGTTCTGCTGCGCGCCGACACGTTCGTCGATCTCGCGCACCTGCGCCTCGAGCTCCAGCGACTGCTCGCCGAGCGTGCGGTTCTTTTCCTCGTTCAGCGCAAGGTCCGCTTCAAGCGCTTCGGTTTGCTCCGCAAGAACCTTCATGCGCTCGCGCATGCGGTCGCTGTTGTAAAGGAACAGGTTGACCTCGAGGTCCCTGAGCTCCTCCCGAAGCTTCAGGAACACCCGCGCCGTCGCGCTCTGCTCCTTCAATGGCTCCAGACGTTCGCCGAGCTCCTTCAGGGTGTCCGCGATGCGTTCCATATTGCGCTCGGTGTTTTCAAGCTTGCGTTCGGCTTCCTCCTTGCGCACGCGGTAGCGCATGACGCCCGCCGCCTCCTCAAGCGCGGTGCGGCGATCGCCGGATTTGTTACTGAGGATCTCGTCGACGCGTCCCTGCGAAATGATCGAATAGCCGTCCTTGCCGATGCCCGTATCGCGGAACAGCTCGGAGATGTCCTTCAGCCTGCAGTTCCGCCCGTTCAGCACGTATTCGCTCTCACCCGAGCGGAACATGCGCCGCGTGACCGCGACCTCGTCAAAGTCAGTCGGCAGCAGATGGTCGCTGTTGTCGAAGGTCAGCGTGACCTCGCACATCGACTGCGGCTTGCGCTTCTGCGTACCGTTGAAGATGACGTCCTCCATCTTCGAGCCGCGCAAAGCACGCGCGCTTTGCTCGCCGAGCACCCAGCGCACCGCGTCGGAGATATTGCTTTTGCCGCTGCCGTTCGGTCCGATGACCGCCGTGATGCCCGAGCCGAACAAAAGCTCGGTCTTCTTTGCAAACGACTTAAAGCCGGAGATGTCCAGTCTTGTGAGTCTCATTTGTTTTCCAACCTCGAAAGCGCGTCCGCGGCAGCCGCCTGCCCCGCGCTCTGCTTTGAATGTCCCGTGCCGGTCCCGAGGACCTCGTCCCCGAGCACGGCTTCCATCGTAAAGGTCTTGTCGTGATCCGGTCCCGTTTCGCCGATCAGGCGATAGCTCACCTGTTTGCCGTGCGTTCTCGCGTGGATCAATTCCTGCAGCCGCGTCTTGTGATCCTTTTCAAAGACGGGCGTCGAAAGGTCCAACTGCGAGAGCACGAACCGGTGGATGAACGTCTTTGCGGGTTCCAGTCCCCCGTCCAAAAAGATCGCCGCGATCACCGCCTCGAACGCGTCGGACAGGATCGAAGGCTTTTTGCGCCCGCCGCTTGCGTCCTCGCCGCGTCCCAGAAGCAGGTATTCGCCGAGCGCGATCTGCTTCGCCGCAGCAAAGAGCGCGTTTTCGCAGACGATCGACGCGCGGTTCTTGGTCAGCTCGCCCTCCTGCATCTTCGGGAAGCGGAAGAACAGCTCCTCGCTTACGCACAGTTCCAGCACCGCGTCGCCCAAAAACTCCATGCGCTCGTTGTCGCCGCCCACGCCGGGCACGTACGACGAGTGCATCAGCGCATGCCGGAGGTAGTCGGGGTTCCCGAAGGAATACCCGATCCGGTTCTGCAATTCGGTTAAATGTTCTTTCGTCAGCATACGATTCTATTTACCAAAAAACCCGCACTCATTGCGTGCGGGTTCGGTTCGACCAGCCTGTTTCCGCTTATTTCTGCAGATAACGAAGGATATCGCCGACGGTCTGCACTTTGGGCAGCTCTTCATCGGGGATCTCGGTGTCGAATTCCTGTTCCAAATCCATGACGAGCTCGACCACGTCCAGAGAATCCGCATGCAGATCCTCCACGAGGTGGCTTTCCATCGTGATGGTTTTCGGATCAATATCCAGCTGTTTGCCGATGATCTCGCAGATTTTTTCGAATTCCATGATAACTCCCTTCCGTCCCGGAGGACGATTCGCTCACTTGATTATTTTACCGCAAAACGTCCGGGTTTGTCAATCCTCAATGTTCAGCGTCTCGGCAAACGCGCCGATCTTTTCCGTCACGCCGCCGCGCACGAGCCGCGTCGCCTGCAGAAGGCAGACCTTGACCGACTTCGCGTCGGAGCTGCCGTGCCCCTTGATGATGCCGCCGTTGATGCCCAAGAGAGGCGCGCCGCCGTATTCGGTGTAGTCCAGCTTCTTTTTGAGCGTGGAAAACGCCGGCTTTCCGATCAGCCCGGCAAGCTTGCCGCGCGTCGATTCCATCAACGATTTTTTCAGCATCGTCGCGATCCACTTTGCCACGCCCTCGGTCGTTTTCAGCATCACGTTGCCGTCGAACCCGTCGCAGACGAGCACGTCGACCGCGCCGCTCGTGAGGTCGCGCGCCTCGACGTTGCCGATGAAGTTCAGCCCTTCGACCGCCTTCAGGCGCTGATGCGCTTCCTTTACGAGCGCGTTGCCCTTCTCCTCCTCGGTGCCGTTGCAGAGCAGCCCGACCCGCGGGTTCTTCACGCCCTCGACCGCCTCAAGGTACGCCGCGCCCATCAGCGCAAACTGCACCAGATACCCGGGCTTGCAGTCCGTGTTCGCGCCGCAGTCCAGGATCTCGGTCACCGTGCCCTCCGTCGTGGGGATCAGCGTTGCAAGCGCCGGGCGCTTGATGCCCTTGTGCCGCCGCACGATCAGCGTCGCGCCGGTCAGCACCGCGCCGGTGCTGCCTGCCGAAAAGAAGCAGTCCGCTTCGTGATCGCGCACGGCTTCGAGCGCCTTCACAAGGCTCGAATCCTTCTTCTTGCGGATCGCCTCGGTCGGATGCTCGCCCATCGCGATCGTCTCGGTCGTATAGACGGTCTCGATCCGGTCCTTGATCTCCGGATGCGCCGCCGCAAATTCCTTCAAAACGTCCTCATTTCCGAACAGCTTCAGGTCCACGCCCTCCGCCTCCGGCTCGTTGAAAAATGCCAGAACGCCGTCCAGCACCGCCTGCGGCGCGTCATACGATCCTTCCGATCGCTTGAACCGATTTATTATACCCCAAAATCCGCCGGGATGCAAGAAAAACCGCATGACAGCCCGACAAAAAGGTTCTCCGCGAAGGAGAACCGTCTTTCATTTGCGCAAAGCCGCAAGAATCAGCTTACCGTAGGGAACGTCGACCCGGGCGTCCCGCATGCGCCGCAGGTGCGCATCATTTCCTCCGGTCGTCGCGGACATCGTGGACCACGTACGGCTTTGGATCCAGAAGCGCCTCGCGCATGAAGCCCGGATAGAGCGTGCGCGGATCGTCCGGCGCGACCCAGACGAATTTCTCTTCCCCGTCGCCGAGATGATCGCTTTCGAGGGTGAAGTCCGCGGGCACGTTCATATAGAAATAGAACGCGATCTCATAGACGGGCTTGCCGACCAGCTTCGGGCTGTCGTTATAGAAACAGACTTCGCTGACGTAACCGAGCCGGTCGACCGTCATCTGTGCGCCCGTCTCCTCGAAGACCTCGCGCACGACGGCTTCCTGCGCCGTTTCGCCGAACTTGATCCGTCCGCCGACCGAATAGCAGTAGTCGCCGAATTTGCTCTTGACCATCAGCGCTTTGCCGCCCTTAATGATGATCGCGCCGACGCGGATGTTTATGAGTCCCTCCCCGCAGGGCATGCACAGATCGGGTCCGAGATTGTTTTCCATAGCATTGCTCCTTTTTCAATCTTTTTCTCTCCCTCCGTCGCCTTCGGCG
>CADAPG010000020.1 GCA_902789675.1 uncultured Eubacteriales bacterium | reverse complement strand
TACAATAGTATCGATGCGATTGTGGTGGAACGGCATACACAACGGACTTAAAATCCGTCGGGGAAACCTTGCGGGTTCAAATCCCGCCAATCGCACCACAGAAAAGCCACCCCCCTGCGGGTGGCTTTTTTGCGGTCTGAACAATCGGGAGGGATTTGACGAACGCCCGTAAAACGACGCAGTGCGTCGTTTTACAGTGAGAGGCTTTGTGGGCAGACGCGTACGCGCAGTGCGGAGCGCAAGCGGAAGACGTCGATGGGCGCCCGCAAAGAAATCCCGCCAATCGCACCAACAAAGAGACCTCTTTTGTCTACCAAAAGGACAGAAGGGGTTTCTTATTTCAATCTTTCTTGCTATAATGAAGAATGTAAAGAAAACGACAAACCGAATTACTAATGAAGGAATCATTCGTATGGATAATACTGAGTTGCTTATCCTCCTTGAGCAAATGAAGCTTGATTTAGATGTAAAGAATTCTGCAGATTCTCTTTCATGGGCAGCACACAGGAAAGCTGAGAAGTTGAATGATTTCACCTTGTTCCCGATGCTCTGTGATTTGATTCGGGAAAACGAAGGTAATAAACATAAAGAGCTGCGAAGAAACATATATTTTGTGATGGGCTGTTTACTCCAAAAGAAAATGATAGTGACGTATTGTCAGTATTTGATCGATCGGCTTGGGATTGAGACTGACAAATACACATTAGCATTAATTCTTAATCAAATTGCGCGCTTAAGTATTCCAAGAGAAGTCAATATGGATTATGTCATCAAATGCAGCAAAAATGACAAATGGCTCGTCCGACATAGTGCAATCACCGCTTTACGAGCTTCTGATTCGGAATCGTGCAGAGAGGCGGCGCGCTATTGGGTAAAACAAGTTGACGAAAAGATATATAAGTATGAAATAATATATGCAAACGCATGTCTGAATGAAATCGGCGTCATGGAAGATATCGAGCTGTTGGATATCCATACACATTCCAGAATCAGAGATATAAAAGACAGCGCATTGTATGCAATAGAAGCAATAAAAAGAAGATGTGTTGCGAACTGATACATTCCCATTTATTGAGGCGGCAGACACGTATCATTTAGGCGCTTTTGCCTTGATTATGTATCATTTGGGCGCTCTTATACACAAAAAAGCCACCCCCTGCGGGCGGCTTTTTTGCGGTCTGAACAATCGGGAGGGATTTGACGAACGCCCGGAAAACGGTATAGCACACGGAACGCGCGATCCGATGCCGAAAAACATACCGTTCATTCGGACATCAAAAAGCGCCGCCCGGGTGAGCGGCGCGTTTCATAGCGCTGAGATCAGCTGTTGAAATCGAGGATGTTGCTGACGTACGGATTGCCGTCGTCGTCCTCACATACATAGATGAAGACGTACGAGGATTCCGGATTGCCGGAAATGCTGCCGCGTTCGCAGAAGAAGCAATAGTTCTTCGATCCGGACACGGTCTGCGAGCTGAGGGTGGCAATGGGAGTGTAGGATCCGCCCGTGAAGCCTTCCATCGCTTTGTTGTACATCGTCAGGCGTTCTTTGGTGACTCTCGCATCGCTCTCGCGTTTCCAGCCGCCGACCTTGACGTCGGTATAGGTGCGGACGCCGGACATGAAGATGTCGCTGATCGAAACGTTATGGTCGTTATCCTCATAGAGTATGACGATCGCATAGGTGTCCATCGAATCCGGCGCGGTAAGCGAGGCTTCGCACAGGAACGCGTGGTTTGTTCCGTTCACCTGCTGGCTGCCGATATAGACAACCGGCGTATAGTTGGCGCCGAGCGTGCTGCCGGAGATCTTACTGAAGAGCTTTTTCTGGCTGCTGTTGGGCTTCGGCGACTTTGCCTTCTTCCATTTGCCCGGGGTGACGGAGGTCGGCTCGGCGGTCGGCTTCTTGGTGGGCTTCGGCGTCTTGGTCGGCTTAGGGGTCCTGGTGGGCTTGGGCGTCGGCGTGGGCGTCGGCTTCGGCGTCTTGGTGGGCTTGGGCGTCTTGGTGGGTTTGGGCGTCGGCGTGGGCGTGGGCTTCGGCGTCTTGGTGGGCTTGGGCGTCGGCGTATTGTCCGGATCGTCTTCGCCCGGCGGTTCCAGCTCCGCTTCGAAGTCGATGATGTCGCTGAAGCTGAAATTGCCCTGCGTGTCAAGCTCCAGATAGACGAAGGAATAGCCGGTCTCCGCGTCCGGAACAACGGGCGTCGATTCCGCAATGATCACGAACGTAACGCCGGAGCCGACCTCTGTTCCGAGAAGCGCGACGGGAACGAATTCCACGCCGACATGCTTCTGCGCAGCTTCATTGAATCCGTCGAGGAGCTCGTCGGTGAGCGTGGGACTCTCCGCAGGCTTCACGCCGAACTCGGGATCGTCCATGCCCGTCGGGACCTGCGAGCGGCTGATGTCCATGATGCGAACGTCGCCGTCCGTTTCCTCATACAGGAACACAAGCGCGTACGTTTCCTTTGCGCCGGGGTAAACGACCTTGGATCTTGCAAGGTAGGTGTGCACCGTACCGGCGACGATCTGATTGCCGAGGTAGAGGATCGGCTCGTAATTCACGCCGACGAGCTGTTCAAATGCCTTATGGAAGAGTTCGATCTCTTCTGCTGTCAGAACGTGCGGGTCCGTGGTCTCCCACTCGGAGGGATCGGGTTCGTCATATTCGTATTCGATTTCCTCTTCCGGTTCCTCGGTTTCTTCCGCGGGATCCTCGGATTCCGGCGGCACGGGCGTTTCGACCTGTTCCGGCTTGATTTCCTCTTCCGGAATCTCAATCGGTTCCGGCGTTGCGATCGCCTCGGATTCGGGTGAAGGAACGTTGGAGCAGGCAGCAAAGGTCGAGAGCAGCATGACGGCGATGAGCGTCCATAGGATCAGTTTTTTCATACGGATGGTTCCTTTCCAAAACGTATTCTTTACCAATTACAATAATATACCATATTATCCGCAGGATGCAATAGGTTTCGACAAAGCAATTCCGAAAAAAAGGGAAGCGGAGCCAAATAACAAACCCCATCACTCGATGGGGCTTGTTTTTTGGTGGGGATGTAGGGGCTCGTTTGCGGCGATGGAGATCGGTGTCTTCCGCTTGCGCTTCGCGCTGCTTTTCACTTCGCTTCGCTACGTGACAGCGGTAGATCGCACGCTCCCCGCGCGTACCATCGTCCGCACCTGCCGCAAACCCGCTTCGCTGCAAAACCATTCACAGGATGGTTTTGCGGGCGCTCAGTCGAGCCCCTTTATTGAGAGCAAAAACAAACCCCATCGGGTGATGGGGTTTGTTTCTGGTGGGGATGTAGGGGCTCGAACCCTAGACCTCTGCGATGTGAACACAGCGCTCTGACCAGCTGAGCTACATCCCCGTGCCCGATTATTATACAAAATCGATCTGATGTTGTCAAGACCGATTTTCTGCACGGACGATCCGTAAACTTTTCGGAAGCTCTTTTCTTTCGGCGCGGGATTTGGTATACTGAAAAAAACAGGATCGGGAGAAACCAATGCCAACGGACAAAACCTATCTGAACTATATTGCGGAACAGCTTTCGGCGCTTCCGGACGTTTCGATCCGTCCTATGATGGGGGAGTACATCCTGTATTTCGGCGGAAAGATCGTCGGCGGGCTGTATGACGATCGCTTTCTTGTGAAGCCGACCCCTGCGGCGCTGCGGATGATGCCGGACGCGCCGCGCGAGATCCCGTATCCCGGCGCAAAGGAGATGCTGCTCGTGGAGGAGACGGACGACCGCGCGTTTTTCTGCGCGCTGCTCTGTGCAATGGATGCGGATCTTCCTGCGCCGAAAAAGAGAAAGTAAGCGCATTCCCTCTTTTCATTCGCGCCGTTCTTTGCTATACTGTTAAAAATCGGAGGTACGGTATGGATTCGTTCAACACTGCTTTCAAAGTCGGCAATGCCGGGCTGACATGGAACGCGATCATGCTCGCGTTCGGCATTCTCGTCGCCGTCGTCGTTTCGGAGATCCTCGTCAAAAAACGCGGACTCTATAAGGATCTTGCGCTTGACGCGTGCATCGTCGGGATCCCTGCGGGGCTCATCGGCGGCAGGCTGTTTGCGGCGATCTCGGGCAAGATCCCGTTTGCGCACTTTTTCAACCTCAGCGTGGGCGGGCTGAACCTGCCCGGCGCGCTGCTGTTCGCAGGGATCGGCATTGCGATCTACGCAAGGATCAAAAAGCTGTCGCTTTCCGAAGTGTTCGACGCGCTGATTCCCGGCGCATTCTTCGGAATGGCGGTCGGCCGCTGGTCGGATTTCTTCCTGTGCGACGGGCTCGGACCGGTCGCCGGCGCGGGCGTTCCGAAGTTCTTCCCGCTCGTTACGTTTACGAACGCGTATTTCCGGGACGGCAGGACCGTCGCATACGCGGTATTCTTCCTCGATTTTCTCATCTGCGCCGCGCTCGGCGTCACCGCGCTGCTGCTTCTGAAAAAGAAGAACAAGGGCACGGCGGCACGCGTCACGATCCTGGTTTACCTGTTTGCGGAATTCATCCTCGAATGGCTGCGCGACGGCAGCACGCGGCAGATCGTATTCGGCGAGGTCCGTTTCAATCAGATCGTGCTGCTCGTCATGCTGCTGTTCTTCATCGGCTTGACGCTGTACCGCGCAAAGCGGCAGGGTGAAAAGACAGCAGAGAAAGCCGTGGAGGCGGAGAACGCCGAATCCGAGGAGAAAGCCGAGGGAGCAGCGGAAACTCCAGAACCTGCAGAGGAACCGGAGGAGACCGAACCCGCAGAGGAACCGGAGGATCCCGAATCTGCAGAGGAATCCGAACCTGCGGAGGAGCCGGAAGAAGCGTCGGCGGAAGCGGAGCCGACGGACGCATGAAACGGCTGATCTGCATTCTCGCACTGCTGCTGATGCTTGCGTGCACGTCGCAGGAAGCGCATCTCATCTATCTGCCGGAGGCGACGCCGACGCCCGCTGTGCTTGTCACGCCGACGCCGACGCCCGACCCGGTGCCGATCCCGGTCGCGCCGATCGCGGGTGAGGGGATCCGGACGGACCTGAACGGACTGCCGATCCTGGACGAGCGAACGCACTTCTATACCTATTATCTGACGGTCGACAACATCCGCATCTATGAGGAGAACGGCGAAACGCTGATCGACGCGGTCATCACGAACAACTATCCGAAAACGCTGACCGGCGGGCTGTGCGTCACGTTCCGGCAGGACGACCTGATTTACGGCTATGCGGAGTTTTACACCGCGGACGGAGACCTGAAGCTCTTTCCGGGCGAAAACCTTGTGTACGCGTACGTGCTGACCGAAGTCGACGTGCAGATGATGGACTTTGACATCTCGGTTTCGAAAGCCTTTGAACCGGAGCAATAAGCGCTCATCATAAAACGGATCCCGTTGCGGGATCCGTTTTGTCATATATGCTGTTCCGCGATCCGCAGCCGCAGAAGATCGCCGGGCGCAAGCGGCAGATCGGTTCTGATCCGCAGGATCTGCTTGACCTTGTTTGCAACCTCCACCGACGCGCCGTCCTCGTCCGTGATGTCGTCTGCCGAAAGTACCGCGTTGTGAAGAACGGGAGAGACGACCTCCAGCGCGTCGCCCTTTACGAAGCGGTTGCGCTGTTCGACGGTTGCGATGCCGTTTTCACAGGCAAGGACCGCCCCGGCAAAGCGGTGCGTCTGCGTATACACGCCCGCGTTGCTGTGATCCTGCGGCAGCTCGCCGTGATAGAATCCGGTCGTATACGGACGGTGCGATACGGAATCGAGCTCCCGCCGCGCCTCTTCGACGGTCATCGTGCCGTCGAGCACGCGGCGATAGGCGTTCACGACGACGGCGACATAATATTCCGTCTTCATGCGTCCCTCGATCTTGAGCGAGGTCACGCCCGCGTCGATGAGCTCGTCCAGAAGCCCGATGCAGCAGAGGTCCCTGCTCGACAGCACATAGCTCGTGTTGCCCTCCTCAATGATCGGAAAGCTCTGGTTCGGACGCGTCTCTTCGACGAGCGCGTACTTCCAGCGGCAGGGCTGTGCGCAGTCGCCGCGGTTGCCGCTCCTGCCGAGGATCGCCGAGGAGAGCAGGCACCGCCCGGAGTACGCCATGCACATGGCGCCGTGCACGAACGCCTCGAGTTCAAGATCGTCCGGAATGTTCCGTTTAAGTTTGCGGATCTCGTCGACCGTCATCTCGCGCGCGAGCACGATGCGCTTTGCGCCGAGCTCGTACCAAGTCTTTGCGGAGGCATAGTTTGTGCAGCTTGCCTGTGTCGACACGTGCAGCTCCAGCCTCGGACATTCCCGATGGAGTGTGGTCAGAACGCCGAGATCGCTTACGATCGCCGCGTCGACGCCGCAGTCGAGGAGGCGGTTTCCGTATGCCGGAAGCTTTTCGATCTCATCGTTAAAGGCAAGCGCGTTGACCGTCACAAAGAGCCGCTTTCCCTGCGCATGCACAAGCTTTGCGGCGTCCGCGATCTCGTCAAACGTAAACCCCGCGCTCTTTGCGCGTAGCTGCAGTAAAGGTCCGCCGAGGTATACCGCATCCGCGCCGAACCGCAGCCCCGCCTGAAGCGCCTCCATGGACCCCGCCGGGGCAAGAAGTTCCGTTTGCGGTTTATGATTGTCCGGGTTCACAAATGCCTTGCTCATTCAACGCCTCCTTATTTTTACAGCTCCATTATAACGAATCGCAGAACCTTCGTCAATCGATCCCTGCGCGGCAGCGCTCTCATTGAGAACCGTAGGGGAAGATCGTATCTTCCCGATCCGCTGTTATGGCGTGATGCCGAGAACGGCGTCCTTTACGATCTATTGGTACACTTCTCGGCTCCCCTGTGTAAGGGGACGATGGTGACGCGCGATTCAACGCGCGACGGCACCGCTGTAACGAAGCGTATGCGGAGTGTCCAATGTCACCGATAGGTGACTGAGGGATTGTTAACGCGTCGTTCAATCGACAACCCTTTCGGGATCGGTAGGTGAACGGAGTGAACCCGGAGGGATTGTCGTTTGCGCGGTCACTGACTTTACAATCCCTCAGTCTCGCTGCGCTCGACAGCTCCCTTTACACAAGGGAGCCTCCGTGGTATCGCTGCCAAAAGCCTTCCCCCGAGGGGGAAGCCAAGAACCGTATCCTTGCCTTCTCCTTTGGGGAGAAGGTGCCGTCAGGCGGATGAGGGGACACGCAGAAAAGCGGAACGCTATTCGCGGATCTGTGAATTGCGCTTGCGCGCATGCATTGACCTGCGGCATGAAATGGCTGTGCCATGAATACCGCTTGCGCACATGAATGAAATGTGGTAAAATACAAAATTAATCTGGATGATTATGGGCTTTGGAGGAAACATGCTGCACATCGGCTGTCATCTGTCGCCTTCCGACGGACTTCTCAATATGGCAAAGACCGCGTCGCATCTCGGCGCGGATACCTTTCAGTTCTTTTCGCGGAATCCCAGAGGGGGCAAAGCGAAGGCTTTGAATGAGGACGACGCATCCGCCATGCTGGCGTATCTAAAGGACAACGCCTTTGCGCCGGTGCTCGTGCATGCGCCGTACACCCTGAACCCCTGCGCCGAAAAGCCGGAGACCGCGCAGTTCGCCGAGCTCTGCATGGGCGAGGATCTTTTGCGCTGCACCGCGATGAAAACGCCGTTTTATAACTTCCATCCCGGTTCGCACGTCGGACAGGGCGAGACGGTCGGCATCGGAAAGACCGCTGCGCTTCTGAACCGCATCCTGGACGGTTCGACCGACACGACGGTGCTGATCGAGACGATGGCGGGGCAGGGCAGCGAGATCGGCGGCACGTTTGAAGCGGTCCGCGCGATCATCGACGGCGTGGAACGGAACGATCGCGTCGGCGTCTGTCTCGACACCTGCCATGTCTTCGCCGCAGGCTATGACCTCGTGAACGACCTCGACGGCGTGCTGACGCGGTTCGACAAAACGATCGGGCTCGACCGGCTCAGGTTCGTCCATCTGAACGATTCGAAGTTCGGTCTCGGGCAGCATAAGGACCGCCACGCGCCGATCGGCGAGGGCTTTCTCGGGCTCGACGGCGTCAGACGCATCGTGAACCATCCCGCGCTGAAGGCGCTGCCGTTCTGTCTCGAGACGCCGCACGAAAAGCTCGAAGAATACGCCGAAGAGATCCGGCTGGTACGGGGGCTGTGCGAATGAACCCGGAGCTTGTTTCAATCGTCCCCTGCGAAACCTACGACCCGGACGTCTGCGAGGCGGCGCTTACGGCGGTGCTGGAGCCGCTCGGCGGGCTTCTTTGGGTGCGTCCCGGCATGCGGATCGCGATCAAGGCGAACCTCGTTGCGGGCGCAAAGCCCGAAAAGGCGGTCACCACGCATCCGGCTCTTTTGGCGGCGCTGACGCGGCTTCTCAAAGCGCGCGGCGCTTCGGTCGTGATCGGCGACAGCCCGGGCAATCTCTATAACGCGTCGGTGCTGAACCACATCTATACGGCGTGCGAGCTCTCGACCGCGGAGAAGGCCGGCGCGGAGCTGAACCGCGATTTCTCCGAAAAGGGCGCGTATTCGCCCGACGCCGTACAGGTGAAGAGCTTTACCTATACCGGCTGGCTCGACGGCGCGGACGCGATCATCAATTTCTCGAAGCTCAAGTCTCACGGGATGATGTCGCTCTCGGCGGCGGCGAAGAATCTGTTCGGCACGATCCCCGGCACGATCAAGCAGGAGTATCACTATCGCTTCCCGAATCCGAACGATTTTGCGGACATGATTGTAGACCTCGACGAGTACTGGAAGCCGGTGCTGAACCTGTGCGACGCGGTCCTCGCCATGGAGGGCAACGGCCCCACGCAGGGCACGCCGAAGCACGTCGGCTGCCTTCTGGCGTCAAAGAATCCGCATTGTCTCGACGTGCTTGCGGCAACGGTGATCGGGCTCAAACCCGCGGAGGTCCCGACGATCGCGGCGGCGGTGCGCAGAGGATTCTGTCCCGATTCGGTAAGCAGGCTTTCGATCGCGGGAGACTGGAAACCGTTTGTGCAGACCGGATTCGAGCTGATCACAAACCGCAACAGCCTGCTGTTTTCCGAAAACGATACGCTCATCGGCAAGGCAAAGGTCGCCGTGATGAGGGCGTGTCTTGCATCCAGACCGAAGGTGAGAAAAAGCGCCTGCGTCGGCTGCGGCAGATGCCGCGACGTCTGCCCGGCGCACACGATCACGATCCGAAACAAAAAGGCGGTCATAGACCGCAGACACTGTATCAAATGCTTCTGCTGTCAGGAGTTCTGCCCGGTCGGCGCAATGCGCGTGCATCGCTCGCCGGTCGCCAGGGTGCTGACGCGGGGAAGGAGAGAGGCGAAATGAAGATCGCAAAACGGCTGTTCGCGCTGCTTCTGTGCGCGCTTGCGCTGCTGTCTTCGGTCGCGTGCGGCGGTGAGGCGAAGCCGAAGGACAAGCCCGTCGTGATCGCGACGATCTTTCCGCAGTACGATTTTATCCGGCAGATCGCGGGCGATCGCGTGGAGCTTCACATGCTCGCAAAACCCGGCACCGAGATCCACGGATTCGACCCGAGCCTTTCTGAGATGACGGAGATCCTCAGCTGCGACCTCTTTGTGTACGTCGGCGGCGAAACGGACCGCTGGGTCGACGATCTCCTCAAAAAGAACGGCAGGGATCTGAACGCCGTCGCGCTCGTCGATCTTTGCGATACGGTCGACGAGGAATGTGTTCCCGGCATGCAGGGGACCGCGGAGGAGGAGCCCGAGGCGGACGAGCACGTCTGGACAAGCCCGGGTAACGCCATCCGCATCGTTGAAGGCCTGACCGACGCGCTGTGCGCGCTGCTGCCGGACGAAGCGGACGCCATGCGGGCAAACGCCGCGGCGTACCGGAAGGAGCTTACGGCGCTCGACGCGGATTTCCGCGCCGTCATGCAGGACGCAAAGCGCACCACCGTCGTGTTTGCGGAGCGGTTCCCGTTCCGGTATCTGTGCGACGAGCTGGGACTTACCTATTACGCGGCGTTGCCGGGCTGCTCCTCAAACGAGGAAGTGGCGCTTTCGACCGTGTCGTTTCTGATCGACCGGGTGAACGAGGAGCATCTTCCCGGCGTGTTCTATATCGAGTTCTCGGATCAGAGGATCGCGAATACGATCGCAAAGGCGACGGGCTGCGAAACGTGGCTGCTGCATTCCTGCCACAACGTCAGCCGCGAGGACTTCGACGCGGGCGTGACCTATCTCGATCTGATGCGGCAGAATCTGATCGGTATCAAAAAGGCGGTGAACTGAATGGCGCTGATTACATTTGAGGGCGTCGGGCTGTCGTACGGCGGCGCGAACGTCGCGCATGACGTGAGCTTTTCCGTGAACGCGGGCGAGTTCTGGGGCATCGTGGGCGAAAACGGCTCCGGCAAGACGACGCTGATGAAGGCGCTTCTGGGGCTCATTCCGTGCTCGAACGGACGCATCGTTCTGGGCGAGGGGCTGAAGCCGAACGAGATCGGGTATCTGCCGCAGCAGAGCCTGATCCAGAAGGATTTTCCGGCGTCGGTCGGCGAGGTCGTGCTGTCCGGCACGATCGGCTGGCGCGGCATGAAGCCGTTCTACGGCAGGCATGAGCGCGCGCTTGCGCGAAAGAACATGGAGATGCTCGGCATCCTGCCGATCGAAAAGCACAGCTATCAGGAGCTTTCGGGCGGGCAGCAGCAGCGCGTTCTGCTGGCGCGCGCGCTTTGCGCGACCAAGAAATGCCTCGTGCTCGACGAGCCGACGACGGGGCTCGACCCGGTCGTGACGGCGGACTTCTATCGGCTGCTGCACACGGTCAACGGGCAGGGCATGACGGTCATCATGGTCTCGCACGACGTCGAGGAGGCGGTACGCGACTGCTCGCACATCCTGCATCTTTCCTGCCATCCGCTGTTTATCGGCACGGCGGCGGCGTACAAGACCAGTCCGATCGGACGCAGATATCTGCAGGAGACGGCGCTATGAATACGATCGCAACCATCTTTCAAACCATGCCGGAGATCATGACGCGCGCGCTCGTCGTCGGCACGCTCGTGTCGCTGTGCGCAAGCCTTCTGGGCGTCACGCTCGTTCTGAAGCGCTATTCGATGATCGGCGACGGTCTAAGCCACGTCGGCTTCGGCGCGCTGGCGATCGCAACTGCGCTGCACGTGGGGAACGCGTCGATGGCGGTGTCGCTGCCGATCGTGATGGCGGCGGCGTTCATCCTGATGTGGCTCACCGAAAAGCGCCGCATGCAGGGCGACGCGGCGATCGCGGTGCTCTCGACCGGCGCGATCGCGATCGGTACGCTGTTGTTCCGTCTCTCGGACAACCAATATCAGGACATCTGCAATTCCCTGTTCGGAACGGCGTCGATGGCGCTGCTCTCCGACGCCGACATGTGGATCACCGTCGCGGTGTCGGTCGTGGTGGTCGTGCTTTTCATCCTGTTCTATACGCGCATCTTCAGCGTGACGTTCGACCAAAGCTTTGCCAAGGCGACCGGCGTGCACGTCAACGTGTACACGATGATGCTCGCCGCGCTCACGGCGGTCACGGTCGTGATCGGCATGAAGATGGTCGGCGCGATCATGGTGTCGGGGCTTATCATCTTCCCGGCGCTGTCGGCGATGCGCGTCGCAAAGCGCTTCCGCTCGGTCATGATCACATCCGCCGCGCTGTCGCTCGGCTGCTTTTTCCTGGGCTTCTTCCTGTCGCTTCTCATCGAAGCGCAGCCGGGTCCCGCGATCATCGCCGTGCATGTGCTCGCGTTTCTCATCTGCTGTCTCATCGGTTTTCTCAGAACCCGCATCCGCACGCGCAAAGCCCGCGGCATTGTGGTCGAGCCGCCGTGCAAGGTGCAGTGATATCCGCGCGGGTGAAATACGCCTTCGGCGTGTGATATATCCCTGCGGAACGTTCAGGAAGATTCTCCTTGCGGGGAATCAAACTTATTCATTTCGCGGCGCAAGCCGCATATCGGGTCCCGAAGGGACATATCGGGCCGCAGGCATATCGAGGTGAAGCCATATCGTGCCCCGTAGGGAATGAAATGCCCTTGCGGGGCATAAAATATCTGTTGCTCTTTTGAATCGCCGGTGCTATAATATATTCCGTAAAAAATCCATAAGGGGGTTCAAACATGAAGAAATTCTTATCCGAATTCAAAGCGTTTGCTCTAAAGGGCAACGTGGTCGACATGGCGGTCGGCGTCATCATCGGCGGCGCGTTCGGCGCGATCGTATCCTCGCTGATCAACGACATCATCATGCCGCTTCTCGGTCTTCTCATCAAGGTCGACTTCAACAGCTGGGGCGTCGTGCTCGGCGACAATCCCGAAAACCTCGCGCCCGGCGCGGCGGCGGAAGCAGGGCTTACCGTGTTCTATTACGGCAAATTCATCTCCGCGATCGTGTACTTCATCCTGATCGCGCTTGCGATCTTCATCGTGATCCGCGCCTTGAGAAAGGCGGAGGAGAAGGCAAAGAAAAAGGAAGAGCCCGCGCCCGAAAAGAAGCCGCGTCTCTGCCCGTACTGCAAGCAGGAAGTTGCCGACGACGCAACCCGCTGCCCGCACTGCACCAGCGAGCTGCCGAAGGAATAAGCATTTGATTACATCGAAAAGGGCGTTTAACGGCGCCCTTTTCTTATTTTTTGAAAAAGGATGTAACACTTTTGCGTTCCGGATTGTCTACTATACAGAGACACCGAAAGGCGTCGAAGAAACGGAGGAGAACGTATGCAGAAGAAAAAGAAGATCATCGTCTGGATCGCCGTCGCTGCGGTCGTGCTGACGCTTGCCGTGCTGTGCTTTCCGACAAAATACGTAATCCCAAACGGAGGAACGGTCGTATACGAAGCGATCCTGTATCGGGTGTATCGTTCTCATTCCATGCAGACGCATACCACGGACGGGGATATGGCGTTTCTCGTCGGCACGATTGTGGAGATCCTCGGGAAAACAGTCTATGAAAACACATATCTGGAAGACGGTTCCGGACCGCTGCCGACGTTTTTACCCGGCGAGACGGCGGCGCTGTACGTGCGCGATCCGTCCGGCGCGGTGCATACCTATCACTATGAGGGGGATGGGTTGAACAGGATCGAGCTCGATCATACAATGTGGTTCCGTGCGGAAAAGAACGGCTGCATTGTGGATTACAACAACGGGCACCAGGGGTATGATATCTGGGTCACGCTGAAGGTCGGCGAGGAATACGCCGCCCGCATCGGCGACGAAACAGACGTCACGGAATACCGGCTGTACTTTGCCGCAGACGGCGCGCCGCTCCCCGCAGATTGGTAAGCGATCCGCGCATCCTTTCAGGCTTTCCGATCCCGGAGAGCCTTTTTGTTTTGTCCTGCGGGAGAATCAAGGGGTGGTATGCGGGACTTCACAGCTACCCCACCACCGCAAGCGGTCCCCCTCTCCTGACAAGGGGAGGTCGGAAACCGCGCCAATGTTTTACCTCCACCTGATGGGGGAGGTGCCGAGCGAAGCGAGGCGGAGGGAGAGATCATTCGGCTTCACTATGAATTGCCCTGTATGCATGGCGGGACGCCGGGGTCGGCGTCCCCTACGGTTTTTGCGCAGGTTTCTTGCCTCCCCTGTGCAAGGGGAGGTGGATCGGTAAAACTGAGCCGGAAGGGTTGTCCGGATGACAAGGCACAGGAAACGACATTACACACAATGATTCAGACGCCGGGGTCGTCATCCCCTGCAAATGCGTAAACCCAACCAAAAGCCTTCCCCTTGAGGGGAAGGTGCCGATAGGCAGATGAGGTGGATTGTGCGGGACGCCGGGGTCGGCGTCCCCTACGGTATGTGCGCAAGTTTCTTGCCTCCCCTGTGCAAGGGGAGGTGGATCGGCAAAGCCGAGCCGGAAGGGTTGTCCGGATGACGAGGCATGGGAAACGACATTACACACAATGATGCAGACACCGGGGTCGGCGTCCCCTGCACGCACGTGATTGATTGGATGCGTCATAAATGCATCTGTTCTGTGAACGATGCGGCGGGCTTGTTGCAAATCGGATCGCCTTTTGTTATAATACGATAGAAAATATGTACCGAAAGGCGGATCCTTTGGAAACAGTCGCGCTGAAGCCGTATAAAACGGTTTCGAACCCCTCGGAAACGGAATATGTGATCAACCGCTCGCGCTTCATCGGGCGCTGTTTTCCCGTGACGGAGGAGGCGGAGGCGCTTGCGATTCTCGAGCGTATCCGCAAGCAGCATTGGGACGCCACGCACAACTGCTTCGCGTATCGGCTGCGTTCCGGCGCCGCCCGCTACAGCGACGACGGCGAGCCGCAGGGCACGGCTGGACTTCCGATGATGGAGGTTCTGAAAAAGCGCGACGTTCTCGACGTGCTCGTGATATCCACGCGGTATTTCGGCGGGATCCTGCTCGGCGCAGGCGGACTGGTGCGTGCTTATACGCGTTCGGCGTCCGACGCAGTCGAGACGGCGGGGATCCTGCACATGCTTCCGTGCACGGGTTTTCGGCTGCGCGTGGAGTATCCGTACTGGAACGGCGTACAGACCGTTCTGAACCGTTTCGGCGCGGTCGAACGAACGGACTATTCCGACGCGATCGATTGCGTGTTCCGCTGCCGGTCGGACCGTGCCGACGCATTTTTGAAGGCGCTTTGCGAGCGCACCGAGGGACGCGTTTCGGCGGAAGCGTTTGACGAAGGGTATTACGGGTTCACGGAACCCGAAGCATAAGATCGGAGGACACATGAAGCGGATTCTGCTTCTCATCTGCACAGCGGCGATCCTGCTCACCGGCATTCTTCTGCCGGCGGGCGTAGTTGCCGACGGCGATCATCCGATCACGATGACGATCACCTGCGATCCGATGCCGGAGATCGAGGGCGACGGCACGATCCCGAGCCTGCTCTTTACGATCCGCAACGAATCGGAAAACGATTATCTGCTCGAAAACGCAAAGCTCTCCGGCGGATTTGAAAACCGCGAGATGATCCTGGACGAGCGCATCACCGTGCCCGCGGGGGACAAAAAGGAATTCGAGCTGACCGACGTTCCGGTCACTTCCGATCAGCTCGACACCGAGATCTTCTATACGCTTTCGTGGGAGGAAACGGAGACGATCATCGACGAGGAAACCGGCGACGCAACGTTTGTCACGCACCACCGCGAGTCGATCGCGTCCCTGCTGATCGAGCGGTTCGTTGTGCCGGAGCTGTCCGTCTTTGCGCTGTGCGAGGACGAGCACGTTCGCGCGGATGAGACCTTTACCGTCGACTATACGATCAAAAACGACACCGATTTCGACATGACCGGGCTGAAGCTCTGCGATCCCGAACAGAGCATGCAGTCGATCGCGCTGGAATCGAACGCGCTGATGGCGGGCGAGTCCGTCACCGTTTCCGTCGAGTACAAGATGGGAACGCAGGACATGCGTTTTAAGCCGCGCATCGAATACATTGCCCGCCGCCGCGAAATGACCACGGAAGCGGAAAATACGCTGACGGTCGAATCCGTCACCGTCGATCTGAAGATCTCCGTACAGCCCTATCCCGCAACGGCGGAGGGCACGGACTTTGTCGTGACGGTCAAAAACGCGGGCAACAAGACGCTGACAGATATTCAGATCTTCGATGAGATCAACACGGCGATCGACCAGCCGTTCGATCTTGCTGCGGATCAGGTCAAGACGATCCGCTGTTCCGTCAAGCCTGCGGTCTCGTCGGACCGCATTCGCTCCGTGCAGTTCCATGTAAAGGCGGTCGATTGCTTCGGCGTGCAGTTCACCGTGCAGGATCCGGAATCCTATCAGGTCCTGCCGTTTGTTCAATCCGACGACGTGCATCTCACGCTGACGGCAACGGTGCAGTCGCCGTTCTACGACGAAAACAAAAAGCTGTGCGCCCCGATCCAGTTCCATATCCGATACAGCGGCGGCGTGAAGATCCGCAACGCCGTGCTGACCGAGCTGACGCTGTTCGGCAAGGTCGTGGAATATGACGAGCTTCGCAACGGCGATCGCTATTTTACGCAGACCTATCAGCTTGACGGCATCCGGGAGCTGCGTTTCCGCATCGACGCGGTCGACCCGGCGGGGCAGACATGCTCTTCCGAAACGATCGTCGTCGACGTTTCCGGGCTTCGCGAGATCGCAGACAGAAAGCCCGATCACATCTATGTGCAGACCACCAATCCGTATATGCAGGATCTCGACGCGAAGTACAGCGGCGTACTGCGCACCGTTCTGATCATCGGTCTGATCGTCGCGGCGGTATGCGCGATCATCTGCATCGTGCTGTACGCCGTGGAGACGAAGATCCGCAAAAAGCTGCCCGCCGAATTCGAGGAGGACCTCGAACGCGCCATGCGGTCGACCAAGCGTCGCACGGAAAAGCAGCTCTTCTCCGATTCGCCGACCGAACGCTTCGGCTATACCGCGCCGATCAAGCTCCGCAATTACGGCGAGCTGACCGAGGAGGAGGCGAAGGCGCGCCGCGAAGCATATGAACGCGGCCTGCGCGAAAGCATGCGCAGAGAAGGACTTGCGCCCGCCGCGCCGCCGAAGCCGCAGCCGAAGCCGCAGCACGGTGAAAACGAGGGCACCCGCGTGCTGCCCGTTGTGAAGCCGCGTCCCGCGGAACCCGGTCCCCAAAACACGACCGGACGCTTTGAAAAGCCCGCGCCCAAACCCGAACGTCCCGCGCAGCAGACCGGACGAATCGAACGCCCCGCGCCGAAACCGGAGGAGAGCGACGCGACCCGCGCAGTGCCGGTGATGAAGCCGCAGCCCGCGGCAGTACCGGTGATCCCGGTGGTGTCCCGCACGGCGGAACCGAAACATGAAACCGGACGCATTGAAAAGCCTGTTCAGAAACCCGAGCGCCCCGCGCAGCAGACCGGACGGATCGAACGTCCCGCGCAACAGACCGGACGGATCGAACGCCCTGCCCCGAAACCGGAGGAGAGCGACGCGACCCGCGCAGTGCCGGTGGTGAAACCGCAGCCTGCGGCAGTACCGGTGATCCCGGTGGTGTCCCGCACGGCGGAACCGATCCCGGATGTACCTTTGCGCAGACCCGCGCCCGAACCCGTGCGCCCCGCGCCGAAACCGGCAGCGGAGCGGGAGAGACCGCAGCTGCGTCCTACCGCGAACTGGCAGATCGATCCGATGACGGATACGGTCGGCAGACCCGCGCCGAAGCAACCGCCCGTGCGGACGGTCTGGCGCGACGAGCCGCAGCCCGTACCGGAGACGGAGGATCCGTTTGTGATCCGCCGCAGACCGACGGAGACCGCAGCGGCAGATTCCCTGTCGGCTTCCGCGCCGAAGGGCTTCCGTATACCGGACCCGATCCCGGTTAAGCCGCAGGACGGACAAGAACCTTGCAAACCCACCGTAGGGGACGCCGACCCCGGCGTCCCGCACGAAGGCGTCAGCGCTTCTTCCGAACCGGAGGACAACTCTCCCGATGATCTTACACAGGACGGGCAAGAGGAGACCGCCCCGGCTGAATCGGAGAACAACCCTCCCGACAGTCTGCGGCTGCCACCCTCCCTTACTCATGGAGGGCAAGAGGAGAGCGTCCCGGTCGAACCGGACAACTCCCCCGATGACATTCCACAGGATGAACAAAGGGAGAGCGAGCCCCTTGTAGGGGACGCCGACCCCGGCGTCCCGCATGACGGCGTCAACGCTTCTTCCGAACCGGAGAACAATCCTCCCGATGACATTCCACAGGATGAACAAAGGGAGAGCGAGCCCCTTGTAGGGGACGCCGACCCCGGCGTCCCGCAAGACGGCGTCAACGCTTCTTCCGAACCGGAGAACAACTCTCCCGATGATCTTACACAGGACGAACAAGAGGAGAGCGCCCCGGCCGAACCGAACAACTCTCCCGATGTTCTTACACAGGACGGGCAAGAGGAGAGCGTCCCGGTCGAACCGGACAATCCTCCCGATGACATTCCACAGGATGAACAAAGGGAGAGCGAGCCCCTTGTAGGGGACGCCGACCCCGGCGTCCCGCACGAAGGCATCAGCGCTTCTTCCGAATCGGAGAACAACCCTCCCGATGACGTGACAAGGGACGAACAAGAGGAGAGCGCTCCGGTTGAATCGGAGAACAACCCTCCCGACAGCCTTGTACAGGACGGACAAGAACCTTGCAAACCCACCGTAGGGGATGCCGACCCCGGCGTCCCGCAAGCCGACCCCGGCGTCCCGCAAGCCGACCCCGGCGTCCCGCTTGATGACATCAGCACCCCGCCCGAGCCGGAACCGCTCCTGCCGGTCGGTCCGCGTGTGCTGCAGGAAAAACCGAAACTGAAGAAGAGACCGCCGATTGGGCATCCGATCGTCAGAATGAACGGGTAAATAGCTATGCAATGGTATTGGATCGTCCTCATCGTCGTTGCAGCGCTCGCATTGCTCGAGGTCGGCGCCGGTCTGTACATGTTCTTCTACGCGTTCGGCGCGAACCGCGGCTCCGTCCGCAAGCTCTTCCGTCAACGTGAGCAGGATCCCGCGCCGCTTGTACGGATGCGGTTCGACACCAAGGCATATATGGACGCTCTGCCGCACGACAATCTGACGCAGACCGCGCCGGACGGCGTGAAGCTTGCCGCGCGGTTTTTCCCGAACAACGGCACAAAGAACGTCGCTGTGATCTGTCACGGCTGGCACAGCTATCCGTGGTGGGACTTCGGCAAGGCGTTCGACATCGTGTACAACGCGGGCTATGCAGTGCTGGCGGTCAGTCAGCGCGCGCAGGGCGACAGCGATGGGCGGTACATGACCTACGGCGCAAAGGAATCGGACGATCTTTTGGGATGGCTTCGCATCCTCATCAAAACGTACGGCGAAGACCTTCGCATTGCGATCATGGGCGTTTCCATGGGCGGCGCGACGGTGCTGTGCGCGACGGGCAAGCCGCTGCCGAAGCAGGTGCAGTGCGCGGTTTCGGACTGCGCGTTTACCACCGCGAAGGATCAGTTCCGCAGCGCCATGAAGGGCGGATTCCCGGTCGCACGTTCGCTCGGCAAACCGATCGCAAGGATCTTTGCAAAGATGCGCTATGCCGACGCAGCGCCGATCGAAGCCGTCAGGCGCTCCAAGACGCCGACGCTGTTTATGCACGGCGACGCGGACGACTTCGTTCCGTTCGGCATGATGCGTCAGCTTTACGACGCCTGCGCCGCGCCGGAAAAGGCGTTCTGGGTCTCGCCGGGCGCGCTCCATGCCGAAGCTGCGATGACGAATCCGGACGAGTATGCGGCACACGTGATCCCCTGGCTTCAAAAGTACCTGTGACACATCTCAGACGAATGGATGCGGGACGCAATGTGCGTCCCGCTTTTTTCAATACTCCTTCAGGCTCGGGTTGTTGCCGTTGCAGTAGATCAGCACGGTCGCGAGCGCGACGCCGATCGCGCCGACGACGGGGTGCATGTGAACGCCTGCGCTGAAGAGACTGTTGATCACAGCCTCATACACGGCGGACGCAAGTCCGATCCAAAAGAGCACACTCTTGTTTCTGCTCTGTCTTTGCATATCCGTTCTCCTTTCAAAACAGTTTTCCGATGAGGTAGCCCACGACGCCGACGATCGCCGCCGTGACCGCCGCAAGCGTCAGCGATTCAAACCGCTTTCCGCTTTTCTGCTCGAGGGCGCGCAGACGCGTTTCGTGATCCGCGCCGTTTTTGGCGATCGTCTTCACGTCCGTTTCGATCCGTGCCAGCGCTTCCAGAATTTCCGTTACCGTTCGTTCAGCCATAGACGACCTCCGTATAGCGCGCGCTGTTCGTGATGTATGCCTGCGTGCCGCGCCACGCGATCCGGTACCAGCCCGAAGGACCCTTGCCGAGCAGGGGATAGCGCTCGCCCCGATGTACGATCCCGATGCAGCGGGCGTGAATGCCGTCGCCTTCCCGCACGCGGACCGAACCGCCGCGGATCAGAACGTTTGCCGAAATCCCGCTTTCCTCCATGGCGGGCAGCCTTCCGAACCGGTTCCAGTAGCCGGGCTTTCGCCGGTTCTGCACCACACCGACGTCGCGTCCTCTGCATTCGATCTGTTCGTCCCCGACGCAGATCCCCACGTGCACGATCTGTTTCCCGTCGTGGTGAAAGACGAGATCGCCCGGCCGCAGCGCGTTTTCGTCGATCGGTTTGCACAGCGCGTAAAGTCCGCGGCTCGAAACGTCATTCTTCAGCACGCCGAGCTCCTTCAATGCCCAGTACACAAGCCCCGAGCAGTCGAACGCGCGGATATCCCGGATTCCGTCGCGTCTGCGCCGCTCCAGTAGCTTCGCGGCGCGCGCCGCATTCTTTGCGTCGGTTTCGTGCCGTTCGATCCATCCGATCGGATCGGGCATCGCGTCAAGCAGCTCCCCGTTGCCGCCCCACACGTAAATCCCGGTTCCGACCTCTTCGGCAGCCTTGTGCACAAAGGCTTCGCGCAGGCTGCTTTTGTTGTTGGTGTTTGTCATAATCATCTCCTTTCTATCCCGACACAGGCATGATACCACGCCGAATTGTGACGTGCCTCCCAAAATGAGTTCACAATTCGTCGTCCCGTTTATGACGCAGAAAGGAGAGGATTTTTCTTTCGAAGGTAATTACATCGATGTAATTACAAGGATGATTTGAAATCAATATAATTACATTGATGTAATTACATAGATTTAATTATATAGATTTAATTACATTGATGTAATTACATGGATTTAATTATATAGATTTAATTACATGGATTTAATTACATGGATTTAATTACATGGATTTAATTACATGGATTTATTTACATGGATGTAATGACACGGATGTCGTTCCGGTGCGCGGACGGCGTTTGAATTGTGAACTCATTATGGGAATTTTGGAGGGGTAAAATGTGCGATACTGTTTTCAGGAGGAAGACAGAATGATTACACGCAGAACACAATTCAAGCCGTTTACGACGGTCGGCACGGATATCATCTTCCGGGGCGGCATGACGCCGGAGGAGCTGGGCGTCTATACGGCGATGTCGGCAAAGCCGGACAACTGGGATTTCAACGAGCAGGTACTGGCGAGGGAGCTGCATATTTCGCAGGCGGAGGTGCATCGGATTTTGAAGGGACTGGAGCGCAAGGGCTATGTGCGCGAGCGCATGGGCAGATACGGCGCGACGTGGGATTTCTATGAGACGCCGTTTATGAGACCGGGCCCCGCGCCGAAGATCCCGGAACCGGAAACGCCCGCCGCGGCGAAGGAGCCGGAGCAGCCGGACAAGCCTTCGCTGCCGAACGGGGATCGGTATACGGCGGAGGAGAAGGGCAGGATGCTGATGGACTTTGCAAAGCAGCTTGCCGCCAGACACGACCTGAACCGCGTGATCCGCGGCTGACCGCTTGAAAGACGCAGGCGCATCTGCTATACTGTGTCCATGAAATTCTTATCGAAAACGGTCACGGAACAGGATACGGGGCGCTCGGTCGCGGACGTGCTTACGGAGGCGTTCGGGGTTTCCGAATCGTACCTCAGACGATTGAAGCGCAGACCGGGTTCGCTGCTTAAAAACGGCGAGCCGGTCTATACGACGCACGCGGTCGGGGCGGGCGACGTCGTGTCCTTCGATCCGTCCGATCCGATGAAGCTTCCGATCCGTCCGATCCCGACGCCGCTTTCGATCGTGTATGAGGACGAGTGGCTCCTGGTGCTCGATAAGCCGAAGGGCATCGGCGTGCATCCGGACCGCGATCCCGACGCGCCGTCGCTTGAAAACGCGCTTGCGGCGTACCTAAAGGGCACGGACAATCCGCATCCGGTCAGCCGTCTCGACAAGGGCACGACGGGGCTTCTGACCGTTGCAAAAAGCGGCTATGTCCACGCGCGGATGAAGGCGATCCAGCATGCCCGCGCGTTTCAAAAGACGTATCTTGCGATCGTCTGCGGCGTACCGAAGGAGCCTCGGTTTGTGATCGACGCGCCGATCGGCTTTGCGGAGGGCTCGCGGTATCAGCACACGGTGCGTCCCGACGGCGCGGAGGCGCAGAGCGAATGCGAGGTTCTGCGCGTCTTCGGGGAAATGTCGCTCGTCCGCTTGACGCCGCGCACGGGACGGACACATCAGCTGCGCGTGCACATGGCGTACGCGGGATTTCCGCTGCTCGGCGATTGGCTGTACGGCGAACGCAGCGAGCGCATCGACCGCCCGGCGCTGCACGCGGCGGAGCTAACCTTTGCGCATCCGGTCACGGGGGAGACGGTCTCGCTTTCCGCGCCGCTGCCGGAGGATATGCGTTCGATCCTTGCAGCGGAAGGGCTTTCGGCAGGAAGTCGTTGATTTTTCCGGGCGGTTCCTGTATAATGTCAACAGATTTCATTCGCAGATCAAGGCGGATCGGGAAACAGGAGGATGGATATGAAAAAGAGTATTGCCGTTTTGCTTGCGGTTCTGGTTCTGCTCTCCGTGTTCGCGTGCGGGAAAGCGGCGAAAGAGGAAGCCGGACAGGCGTCGACCGACGCATTCGAGACGGTCGTCATCGCGGACAACAACCAGTGCGTTGTAAAGATCGTCGGCATGGAGCGCGACCCGTATTTCGGCAACACGCTGAACGTGTATATGGAGAATAAATCGCTGACCAAAACCTATGATTTCTCGGTGATGGAGGCGTACGTAAACGGCGTTGCGTGGAGTCCGTTCTATATCAAGGAGGTCGGTCCGCGCAAGAACGAAACGGAAAAAATGCAGTTTGTCAGCGAATCGCTGGACGAACGGATCCCCGAGTTTACGGATATTGAACTGATCTTCAGAGTTTCCGACAGCAACGATTCGAAAGCGGAAGACGTCGTGCATGAGACCGTTCATGTGTACCCGCTCGGCAAAGACAAAGCGAAGCCCTACGTCCACGAAGCGAAGTCTTCGGATTTTGTGATGGAGGACAACAAGGACTTCTCCGCGATCGTAACGGGATATCCGACCGACGAGGCGGGCGGATTGATCACGGAACTGTTCCTTGCGAACAAAACGGACGCCAAGCTGATCTTCTGGATTGCAAATGTCACCGTCAACGGCAAAGAGATCGACCCCTTCTGGGCGCAGGGTCTGAACGAAGGCAAGATGGTATACAGCAAGATCTACTTTACGCAGTCGGATTTTGACAAGCTCGGCATCAAGGAGGTCGAATCGATCCGTCTGACGCTCTGCGTGATGGACTATGACATGACCGGCAGCTTTGTGTATGAGAAGGACTTTACGTTGACGCCGTAATCGCGGACCGAATCTTTATACGCGGCAGCATCGGGATGAACCTGTCCCGAATGTCTGCTGCTTTTTTGTCGGATGCAAAAGGGCGGTCATTCCAGCTGCTTGCCGAGGTAGAGGGCGGCGGTCTTGAGGATCGAAAGCTCGGTCTCCGTAAGCGGCAGGCGCGTATCGTCGGAGGCGATCAGCACGCTGCCGAGCACGTCCCCGTTCGACACGACCGGCACCGCCGCAAGGCGCAGGGCAGGCAGATCGGCAAGCAGCGCGTAGCCCTCCGGCGCAAGAACGGTCTGCTTCTGCCGCATGCGGTCGATGAAGATTTCCGACAGCGCAGCTTTCAGCAGCGTCTTTTTCAGCGCGCCGGACGCAAACTGCACGGTCTCAGTGTCGGTCACCGCAGCGGAAAAGCCCAGAGCGCCGGTGAGCGCCTGACAGTACGTTTCCGCATAGTCGCCGAGCTCGCGGATGCGCGCGTATTTTTTCAGAATGATCGCGTCCTCGTCCGTGAAGAT